>NZ_JWLG01000015.1:0-441017 GCF_000813905.1 Leisingera sp. ANG-M6 | reverse complement strand
CCACCGTACTTCTTCTTCCAACGGTAATAGGTCTGTTCAGTCACGCCAATCTGCCGGATCGCATCCAGACGCGGCATTCCTTGCGCGGTCAGTATTTCAACCTGCCGCAACTTCGTGACAATCTCTTCTGGCTTTGGTCGCTTGTTGGCCATGCGTTTCCTCCGTTTTACTAAACATAGCGGAGGACCACTTCAGTGGGGGAAGACCATCCCAGACGCGCCCATTGTGCTTCGGAGAGATAGGTGGCCTTGAAGCTTGTCTTGCGGCGCCTCAGCCCCTTGCAGGGATTGCTGCCGGGCGGCTGCAGGCCAAGCAGTTCCGCGTGCCGCATCATGCCGGACAAAACGGAGAGTGCGCGGTTGCCGCTGGCGGCACTGCCGGGCAGACCGTCTTTCCAGGAAACCAAATCTGCCCGTGTCACTTGATTGAGCCGCTTGCTGCCCAGATAAGGGATGATGAGGTGCTCGACGTCTTGTGCGTGGGCGCGTTGGGTGGCCGACTTCCAGCTCGGGGCGAGATCCTTGAGATAGCGGCGGCTGAAGGCGGCCACCGTCGGGGCGGCGTCCGGAGCTGCCCCTTTTGTTACGCCGTCGAGCAGCCTGCGGGCCAGCTCGCGGGCCTGGGGCAGGGGGATCGCATCGGATCGCCCTAGTGTCTGCTTCCGGGTTCTGCCATCGGCACGCCACTGCACGATCCAGGAGTTAGTGGTGCCGCGCTGCCGGAGGCCCAGCTTGGGAACCTCAGTGTCCCATTGAACGGTCTCTGACCGTTGGGAAGCGGGACGGGCATTGGCGGTGTTCAGAGCGGATTTACGCATGGCTGTCTTCCTTCTCTGCTTCAGGAAAAATTCCACGCAGTTTCCCGGGAAGCGGCCAGGAAAAGCGGGGAAGCAGCATAGTTCAGGAAGGAAAACCGCTGACGCGGCCCGTTCCGCAGGCGGGAAAGCCAGCCGGTTGAATGGCTTACCGGGTGCCTAGGAACGCCGGTTTCGGCCCGGGGGCCTCAGATTTGTACCACACCTCAAGCGGCTTAATGAGTTTTGCTGAAGCAACCCTGTTAGGCAGCCGAACACGGGCAGAACAGCGCGGCTAAGGCATCAGCTTGCTACCTTTGCGGATTCCACCTCATCGTATCTTCGTAATTGGTTTCAACGCCCAGCCTTGGCCCGGCGCAACATCAGGAGCAGGCGATTGAAACTGCTGGTAATGCCCTCCGGGTCCTCACGTCCGAAGAACGCATCCAGTTCTGGCCACAATTTTACTGCCTGATCCAGCACTGCGTCATTGCCTTCGGCGTACAGCCCAGCCCTGATCATCACCTCTGACTGCTCATAAGCGCCCAGGTATTTTCGCACATCTTTGATCGCCTCGTTTTCATCAGCAGAGGCAGCCGCAGGCAGACTGCGTGACACCGAACGTGAAACGTCGATCGCGGGAAACCGGCCGCGTTCGGCGATTTCGCGGTTCAGGACAATGTGCCCATCCAGAACACCGCGTAGAATATCCGCAATCGGTTCATCCATATCGGATCCGGCGACAAGAACACTGAAAACGGCTGTAATATCGCCCTGCCCTTCGCCCCCAGGCCCGGCCCGTTCGCAGAGCCCGGTAATCAGCGGTGTCACTGAAGGCGGGTATCCGCGCAGCGCAGGTGCCTCGCCGGAGGCCGCGGAGATTTCCCGGTGCGCCTCAGCAAAACGGGTGACGGAATCAGCCAGGAAAAGCACGTTTTTGCCTTGATCTCGGAAGTGTTCCGCCACCGTCATGGCCGCCCAAGCGCACCGGCGGCGCACCAGTGCGGACTGGTCGGACGTCGCAGCCACCACAACGGCCCGGCGCATGCCCTCAGGCCCCAGCACCTGTTCGACAAAGTGATTCACCTCTCGCCCGCGCTCGCCAATCAGTGCCATTACCACCACATCGGCTTCCATGCTTTGCGCCAGTTTTGCCAGAAGCGAAGACTTCCCGACCCCGGAGCCGGCAAAAAGACCAACCCTCTGCCCGCGCACAATCGGGAGAATCGTGTTCAGGACTGCCTGCCCGGTGGCCAGCCGCTCACCCATGGACCGGCGGCCTGCAGCCTTGGGGGGCGGTGCCATCAGATCGCGCGGTGTGCTGCCCGGCAGCATTGGGCGGCCATCCAGCGGCTCGCCAAACGGATCAATAACGCGGCCGATCCAATGGTCGCTGGGGGAAAACTCCGGTGACGGGTGCAGCAAAACCGGATCCCCGATCGCAGCACCATCCGGAGACCGGTCAGGCAACATACTGATATTGCTACCATTAATCTTCAGGACTTCGCCATGCAACGCGTCCTGCGGCCCACGGCGCAGCACCAGCCGATCACCGATTCGCGCCGCCTCGGCCAGCCCGCTGATTTCGATTTCCCCGCCCGAGATCCCTGTCACCCGGCCGACCTGGGTTACCAGCCGTTTTCCGGCAATTTGACGGGTCAGTGCTTGCAGCTCTGCTTTCATCGCAGCGGCCTCCCTTGGTGTCCTGAAAACAATTTCTAAAGGAATCGGGGTTAAGCCTTGATTGAAATCGATCAAGGGAGAAGCCCTGGTGTTCACAGAATTGAACGTATTCAAAATCGCCTATTCCATGGCGACCCATGCCGGCAAACGCCAGGCTCTGGTTTCCCAGAATATCGCCAATGCCGATACACCGGGTTACCACGCCAAGGATATCAAACCCTTCAAAGAAGTCTTCGCTGCCGGTGCCCGCCCGGCCAGCATGATCGCGTCCCGCGGCAGCCATCTGAATGGCACCGCTGGCAGCGGCATGGACTGGGCTGTCACCTCAACTGATGCCGGCAGCGATCCCAATGACAATTCCGTTTCTGTCGAAACCGAACTCCTGAAAGGGGTGGAGGTCGCCCGCCAGCACAAGCGCGCCATGGCGATCTACAAATCCTCCATGAACATCCTGCGCGCCAGCCTGGGCAAGAACTGAGGAGGATAAGCGATGAGTGAGTTTTCCAGAGCCCTTTCCGTCACTGCCAGCGGCCTCAAGGCCCAGGCTTCGCGGCTGCGGCACGTGTCCGAGAACATTTCCAACGCCGACACCCCGGGCTACCGCCGCAAAACCGTACCATTTGAAGCCGTGCGCGAGCTGCAAACGGACGTGGAGCATGTGCGCACCGGCAAGGTCACCCTGGACCGGCGGGACCTGGAGGAGGTCTATGACCCCTCCCATCCGCTGGCGGATGAAAGCGGGCATTATGAGGGCTCGAATGTCGATCTGATGATCGAGATCGCCGATGCCCGCGAAGCACAGCGCAGCTACGAGGCCAACCTGAAAATGTTCGAGCAGACCCGCTCGATGTCGGCCTCCTTGATGGACCTTTTGAGACGATAACTGAAATTTTTGGAGATCCAGAATGGATATTCGCAGTCTTTCCGCCGCCAGCGGCTATGCCGCCGCCCGGCCCGCCACCAAAGTCGACCCCAATCATGACGCCGCTGGCGCGGGGGCAGGCGCACGTCTGAAAGAAAGCTTCGAGAGCTTCGCAGCAACCCTTCAGAGCAGCGAGCAGGTTTCCGTGCAAGCAATGACCTCTCAGTCTGACCCGCATGCACTGGTACAGGCACTCGCCCAAACCGAGCTGGCGGTCGAGACCGCCGTCACCGTGCGCAACAAGGTTGTAGAGGCCTACCAGGAAATCCTGAGGATGCCGGTCTGAGCCATGATGAGCGAGAGCCTCTTCTATGACACCCTGCGCCAGGCCATGTGGGCGGCTGTCACCATGTCGACTCCGATTCTGGTTGTCGCCCTGGTTGTCGGCCTGTCCATCGGCCTGTTCCAGGCGCTGACCTCGGTGCAGGAGATGACCCTGACATTCGTGCCCAAGCTGACAGCAATCATAGTCGTGTTCTGGATGACCATGGGCTTCATGACACAAACACTGGTGGCCTTTTTTAATGGCCACGTCATTCCGATGATTGCGGGAGGCTCGTAATGGAAACTGCAGGCTACGCTACACTTTCCCGCCAGTCGGGGCTGATGCGCGAAATGCGTGTCATTGCAAACAACATCGCCAACTCAGCGACAACAGGTTACCGGCAGGAAGGGCTGATCTTCTCAGAATTCGTGCAGTCCTCTCAGGGGCAGCAATCACTGTCGATGTCGCGTGCGAACATTTTCAACACTTCCATGGAGCAGGGTCAGCTCACAGAAACCGGCGGAAACTTTGATTTCGCAGTTGAGGGTGACGGCTTCTTCATGGTCGAAACACCCCAGGGTGAGCGGTTGACCCGCTCCGGTGCATTCTCTCCCAATGCCGCAGGCGATCTTGTGACCATGGATGGTTTCCGGGTCCTGGATGCTGGCCGCGCGCCAGTCTTTGTCCCGCCGGACGCAGGCAAGATTGAAGTGGGTGCTGATGGCTCCATCAGCGCAAACGGACGGTTGCTGGGGCAGCTGGGGCTTTTCAAGCCTGTGGAGAGCCACACGCTGGTGCGTGAGGACGGGGTAATGTTCCGCGTCGATGGGGAAATTGAAGAAACATTGGACGCAAAAGTCCTGCAAGGCTTCCTCGAAGGCTCCAACGTGAACGCGATATCCGAGGTGACCCGGATGATCGAAGTGCAGCGCGCCTATGAAATGGGCCAGAGCTTCCTCCAATCGGAAGACGAGCGCATCCGCAACGCCATCAAGAACTTGATCAAGACCTAGGAGAATCCAGATGCGTGCCCTGAAGATCGCCGCGACCGGCATGAGCGCCCAGCAGCTGCGGGTGGAGACCATCTCCAACAACCTCGCCAACATGAACACCACCGCCTACAACGCACGGCGCGCCGAATTTGCCGACCTGCATTATCAGCAGATTTCGCGGGCTGGTACCGTGAATGCTTCCGACGGCACGGTGCTGCCAACCGGCGTCCAGGTGGGGCTCGGTGTGCGTGCGGCTGCCGTCTCGGTGCATCTGGCACAGGGCGCGCTGCAACAGACCAACAACGACCTGGATGTCGCCATCGACGGCAAAGGATACCTGGAGGTGACCCTGCCGTCCGGCCAAAGCGCCTATACACGCGATGGCGCGCTGAAACGCACGGCAGAAGGGCTGATTGTGACTTCGGACGGGTTTGCGGTTTCGCCTGAAATCACCATCCCCGACGACGCCACCAGCATCTCGATTAATGCCGAGGGCGAAGTCTACGGGTATTTCAACGAAACCACCGAAGGCCAGCTTTTGGGCCAGCTGTCCCTGGCCAGTTTCACCAATCCCAAAGGGCTTGAGGCAATCGGCAGCAACCTGTTCACCGAGACAGAGGCTTCCGGAAATGCGGCGGTTTCCACGGCAGGCGAGGACGGACTGGGCACTTTCCGCCAGGGTTACCTGGAAGCCAGCTCGGTTGATGCGGTGCGTGAAGTCACCGAGCTGATCGAAGCCCAGCGCGGCTACGAAATGAATGCCAAGGTCATCTCGGCTGTCGACCAGATGATGGGTGCAACCACACAGGTGCGCTGATGAAACTTGCCCTTGCCTGCCTGACTGCCGCTGCGCTTTGTACCCCGCCTGCTTGGGCGGAGTACTTGGTTCCGCTGCGCACAATCCGGGCAAAAGCTATCGTGAACGCAGAGGATCTGGCTCTGAAAAAGGGCGAAATTCTTGGCGCGCTATCAGATCCTTCAGACGTGATCGGCATGGAAGCACGCGTGGCGCTTTATGCAGGCAGGCCTATGCGGCCGGGCGATATCGGCCCGCCTGCCATTGTCGAACGTAATGACCTTGTGACTTTGATATTCCGC
This sequence comes from Leisingera sp. ANG-M6, assembly GCF_000813905.1. Classification (NCBI taxonomy): domain Bacteria; kingdom Pseudomonadati; phylum Pseudomonadota; class Alphaproteobacteria; order Rhodobacterales; family Roseobacteraceae; genus Leisingera; species Leisingera sp. ANG-M6. The sequence continues at coordinate 435,264 of NZ_JWLG01000015.1, read as the reverse complement.
CAGGGCGGTCTGACCATCGCAGCCGAGGGCCGTGCCTTAGGCCGCGGCGCTGCAGGCGAAGCGCTCCGGGTCATGAACCTTTCTTCCCGCACAACCGTCACCGGGCGGATCACCAACGACGGCTCCGTAGAGGTAAACTGATGTCTAAGAAATTCTCCCCCGTAAAACCGCTTCTCTTTGGACTGGCCCTTCTTGGGGCCTGCGGCCGGATGGATCATCTGGGCAAGGCGCCGTCCTTCACCCCGGCCAATGAATCGCCTGAGCATGTTGCTATGCTTTACCAAGGCCTGCCGACGCAAACCCAGACACGGCGCACCGTCGATGGCTCCTCGCTTTGGAGCGGCTCTCAGCAGTCGCTGCTCGGCGACCGCCGTGCCATCAAGCGCGGCGACATCCTGACGGTGGTGATCGAAATCGACGAAGAGGCGGAAATTTCCAACGACACCCAGAGGTCGCGCTCGGGTTCCGAGACCCTGAACATGCCGCAGCTTCTGGGTCTGCCGCAACGGCTTGACCGGAAACTGCCGGAAGGCGCCTCCTCGGCTGACGCAGTAGAACTTGGCAGCTCCAGCGCCTCCGGCGGCAAGGGATCTGTCAAGCGCAGTGAGAAGCTGGAGTTGCGGGTCGCAGCAACAGTTGTCGACGTGCTGCCCAACGGGGTGCTGGCAATCAGCGGCACCCAGGAACTGCGCGTGAATTTCGAACTGCGCGAGCTTCTGGTTACGGGTTATGTCCGGCCTCAGGATATCAGCCGCCAAAACGAAATTACGTATGACAAGATCGCTTCTGCCCGTGTGTCCTATGGCGGCCGCGGTCAAATCACCGATGTGCAGCAGCCACGCTACGGCCAGCAGCTGCTTGATGTTGTCCTGCCGTTCTGAGGATTGCCATGCTTTCGAAACTCCTGCCAGTCATTCTGCTGATCCTGGGAACCGGGGGCGGCATCGGCGCCGGCATCATGCTGGCGCCAGCACCTGAGGAAAACCACGCCGCGTCCGGAACGGACCCAAGCCATGTCCCCGCAGCGGTTGCCGAGGATCCCTCTGAAGAAAGCGAAGAGGACCTGCGCGAATACATCAAGATCAACAACCAGTTCGTGGTGCCGGTTGTTGATCGCGACCAGCTGACTTCACTGGTGGTCATTTCCCTAAGCCTGGAAACTGCAAAGGGAACCAGCGAGAAGGTGCGTGCCTATGAGCCCAAGCTGCGCGATGTCTTCCTGCAAGTATTGTTCGATCATGCGAATATGGGCGGCTTCCGTGGCGCCTTCACCCGTTCGGACGTGCTGGAGCCGCTGCGCACCGCCCTGCGCGAAGCCGCACAGAAGTATGTCGGTAAGGGAATTTATGATGTGCTGATCATGGAGATATCCCGTCAGGACGTCTGACCAGGCAGGAACGTGTTAAGCACGAAGGCCGGTCCATAGGGACCGGCCTTTTCCGTCTGCCCGAAACTGCACGCTTCAACCTTCCAGAAGTTTGTCCATAAGCGCCTTGTTCTGCGCGGTCTTTTGGCGTTTACGCTCTGCGGCGGCCATAGTTTCAACAGCATGCTTCCGCCCGAATGCCTTGCGCAACTGATCCATCATCCGCAGTTTTTGCGCGGTAGCCTTAGCAAGATCCATGTTCAGCTGGCGCCGTGTGCGTGTATGCCAACCCTGCCAAAGAAGATCCGCACCCATAGCTTTCATAGCGTGGTCGCCATCTGCTTGTTCCCGGGTGGCCTGCACTTGTTCATTGAGCTTGGCCAGCTGGCCGCGCAGTTCTGCTTCACGCGCAAGTGCCGGCTGGATTTTGGCATGCTCCTGCATGTACTGCGCAGCAGTCACTGCCGCCATTTGGTCGAGCATCTTTTGCTTCATGTGATTTTTCCTTTGGCGCGCTTACGCATTTCCTCGGCAAAACGGATTGCCGCAGCCACTGGCGCATAGTGTTCTTCCAGGATTTCGTCGCCAATTTCGATTGTGGCATGCAACGCACGGGCGGTTGGCGGGTCGCTGTGGATCGGGACGGCATTTTCATTGGCCACGCGCCGGATTGCTGCGGCAACTTCATCAACCCCTTTGGCTATACAAACCGGCGCGGCACCCTTCTCTCTGCTCCATTTCAGGGCAACTGCGTAATGGGTTGGGTTGACGATCACCACATCCGCATTCGGCACCTCGGCCATCATCTGGCCCAACGCGATCTCCTGGCCACGCTGACGCCGCTTGCCTTTCATATGGGGATCCCCTTCGGCATCCTTCATTTCGTCCTGGATTTCCTTGCGCGACATCATGTTTTTACGGCGGTGTTCAGCATGCTGGAAGACAGCATCCACAACTCCGATCGCCAAAGAAATCACCAGTGCAAGGAACAGAAACTCCAACGCCAGTTGCGACAGCATCAGCACGACCGATTGCGGCCCGGTGCCAGACGACGAAATCATGTCAGGCAGCCGATGGCTTAAATAGACACCCAAGCATATCGAATAGAGCATCAGCTTCAGAAAGCTTTTCAGGAATTCGAACAGGCCCGACCTGCCGAATTTGTTCTTGGCATTGGAAATAATTGAGACACGCGACAGTTTCGGCTCCAGCTTACTGGGGGCAAAAACCAAGGCGCGCTGACCGACGATCGACAGAAGAACAAGAGCAAATGGCACTAGGAACCACGGCAGAATTGGCCGCAGCACGCTGCTGGCAAAGCCCCCCACTGGTGCCGCCGCGGACCCGCCATCAAAGAACAGCGGCGCCAGTCTGTCGGGCTGGTCCAGAAAAGCCATCAGAGCGGTACCGGTCCCTTCAACACTACTGCTTCCGGCCGCATAAAATGCTACGATTAGCCCAAGGTAAGCCGCGGCCACAGACAGGTCGGTGGATTTGGCAACTTCGCCCTTCTCCCGGGCCTTCCGGAGCTTCTGCTCCGTCGGCTCGAATGACTTGTCAGAATCGTCGTCCTGGCCGCTCATGGCATTCCTGCTCCTGGATTTGCCAGAAAAGTCATCAAGGCCCGGGACCAGACATCCAGAATCATCGGACTGCCGACCATCAGGATGAACAATCCAAAGAAGGTGATGACCGGTGCGCCGACCATGGCGACCATCAGCTGCGGCATTGCCCGGTTAATCACCCCAAGCGCCAAGTTGTAGATGACCGCGGTGATGACGAACGGAGCTGCCAGCGTGAAGGCCATCGAAAAGCTCTCCGACACCCGAAACACGCCCCATTCCGTCAGTCCAGCTGCGGCAGGAAACTGGCCGGCGGGAAACATCCGGTAGGATCCGATCAGCAACTCTGCCACCCGGACATGCAGTCCCAGCATCACTGCCAGGGTCACGCCGGAGATCATTAGAACAGCCCCAAGCGCCGGCATCGGTTCAGCTCCGATTCCTCCCAAAACCTGCGACAAGGAGGTACTTTGCGCCGCCATAGTCCCAGCGGTTTGCAGGGCCAGAACAAAAATCCGAGCGCCGATGCCAAGAGCCAGGCCGATGATCGCTTCGGTTACCGCAAACCGGGTATATCCCATGACCCCATCCGGTTCGGGAAAGGGCGGCAATGCCGGGGCAACCACAAATGTAAAGGCAACCGCGATCGCCAGTTTCACGCGGGTGGGAACATAAAGTTCCCCCATCGCAGGCAATACCGAAACCATAGCAGAAACCCGCAGGAAGACTATGGCAGCATGCCAGAATCCTGCCCCCAGCAGCAGTACCAGCTCTGGTGGCAGAAAGTTCATGTTCATGCCTGGACCATCCCAACCAAAGCCGGCCGCGCCTCGAGACCGATTTCCTCGAACGACAGAACTGGGTTGGTGATTCCACGCGATTTCAGAATCGTCTTCAGGTACCTGCGGCGGCGTGTAGAAGTCACAACCGCAGCAAAAATCCCCTGATCGGTGATTGAGCCCAGCTTGTCGCTCAGCCCATCGGCAAGCAGGTTGAACAAGTCAGGCGGCAAGGCGATATCCAGCCCCGCACCCTGCGCGTCCACTTGGTAAGTCGAAAACTTGTCTTCCCACTCCGGCGCCAGCTGGATCAATGGAATGGTGCCGTCCTCGCGCTTCATTTCTGCAACCAGCTGGAACCCCAGACGCTGGCGCACATGCTCGCAGATCAGTTCCGGCTGTGTGGTGTGCATCCGCGCCTCGGCAATCGATTCAAGGATCAACGGCATATTGCGGATCGAAACCCGCTCCTCAAGCAGCAGCCGCAGCACCGCATGCAGTGTATCCATCGGCACCTTTTCCGGCACCAGAGCATCCAGAAGTTTGCGGTTCGCCTCTGCCCGGAAGCCATCGGACAACTGCGTCATCTCGTCGAGCAGGCGGCGCAGTGACTTGAGCGTCAACAGGCGGGAGAAGTTCTGCTTGATAATCTCCAGCAGATGAGTGGCCAGGATTTCCGGCGGGGTGACAACTGTGGCGCCGGCCAGCGCCGCCTGTTCCTGCGACTTAGAAGAGATCCAACGGGCCGGCGCGCCGTAAACCGGCTCAGTCACGTCAGTTCCGGGCGGCAGTGCTTCGTGGTTGTCTGGCATCAGTGCCAGAACCATGTCTGGATGCAGCGTGCCGCGCACCTGTTCAACACCCTGAACTTTGATCACATATGTGCCCCTTTCCAGTTCATGCTGATCCGTAAGCCGGATTTCTGGAAGGATAAGGCCAAAAGTTGTGGCGATATGGGACCGCATATTGGCGATCCGTGCGTCCAGCCCAGTGCCTGCATCCAAAACCATGCTCACAAGATCAGGCGAGAACTCCAGGTGAAGGTCGTCCAGGTCCAGAATATCACCAAGCGGCCGCGATGCCGCAGGATCAGAGGCTTCTTCGATCTTCTCCTCGATCTCAGCCTCGGCATCATTCATCTTTTTCTTGGCCATTCGGAACGCGATGAAACCCAATACGCCACCGCCTGTCACGAAAGGCAGAAACGGCAAACCGGGAACCAGTGCAAACAGAACCATCAAAACCGCAACAGTGGTCAGCGCGGCTGGGTGGCGGCCGAACTGATCGAAAAGTGCGATGTCGGTGGCGCCGGTTGTGCCGCCGCGAGCCAACAGAAGGGCAGCGGCGATGGAGATGATCACTGACGGGATCTGCGACACCAAACCGTCGCCCACGGTCAGAATGGCGTAAGTCTCAAACGCGCTGCCGACCGGCATGCCATGGACCAGAACGCCCATGATCAACCCCATCACAAGGTTCAGAAGAGTGATCAGCAGACCGGCAACTGCATCACCCTTGACGAACTTCGAGGCACCGTCCAGCGAGCCGAAGAACGTGGTTTCCTGCTGATCGCGCTCTCGGCGCTCCTTGGCAGTCTGGTGGTCGATTGCCCCCGCCGACATGTCAGCATCAATCGCCAATTGCTTACCCGGCATCCCGTCCAGAGCAAAGCGGGCGCCCACTTCGGCCATCCGCGCCGCACCCTTGGTGATCACCATGAAGTTAACGATCAGCAATACGCCAAACACCACAAGACCGAGGAAAACACTTCCGCCCATGACAAACTGTGCGAAGCCTTCGATAACGTTGCCTGCCGCATCAGTCCCCGAGTGCCCCTGGCCAATGATCAGCTTGGTTGAAGACACATTCAACGACAATCGAAGCATCAGAGAAGCCAGCAGGATCGTCGGAAACGAAGAAAAATCCAAAGGCCGCTCGATGAACAGTGTGATGGTGAAAATCAAAATTGCCAGTGCAAAGGATGCCGCCAGACCCACGTCCAGCACCCAGGCCGGCATAGGGAGGATCATCATCACAATGATCGCCATCAGCGCCAGCGCCAGGAGGACCGTTGGGCTGAAAAGTTGTTCTGTAGTCAATTTAGGCAATGGTCACGCCCCGCAATTTTGTCCTACTGGATCGGGTGAAGGCGTGGTTTCGCGTTCTGGCCGGCCGGACGGACGGCGTATCGTCAAAACCTCCCAGAAACGCTCTCAGCACAAGCACAGGAAAAATGCTGTTGGCTGACTGCGGCAATAGGCGAGCGGCAAATACAGCCCAGGCAGCCAACCAGGAGTTCTGCAGAATTGCTGTGTAGAGAGTTTGCACATGCGTGCACGCTAAGCCGGTGGCTGCGCCTGCTGCGCGCGGAATCGGCCCATGCGGGCAACTAATATTTTTGTTGTCTGGCATTCTGCCCGTTCCAAGTCAGGATTCACCCGCTTGTGACGTTACCGGCCACCAGTTGACAAAGTGTTAGCAGAATTGTCAGCGGCCGCCCCTGGGTGAGACGGCCGCCGAAATCCATCAAATCTGCTCAGATCACTGATTGTCAGTTGGTTTCTCCAGACCTGTACCGACTTGGTCCAGCAGGTCCGCAATGCCCCCGCGCGTGCCTTCGCTGCTTTCTACCAGTGCCCTAGCGTGAGCCAGCGGCGTCAAACCGACAGGATCCTGTGCAGTCTCTCCGATCTGTGTTGTGACAGATGCAACGGCCCCAAACGGCACAGCAGATTCTTCTTCGATGGTTTCAATGGCGCTCAGGTTTTCTGAATGCCAGAAACCGCGGGCAGCCGCGTCGGCTTCCTCTTCGGCCAGCAGGTACTCACCGGCTCGGCCGTATTCACCGTTCCGCCACAAGGCTTGAGCCCGCATATGATTGGCGGCCGACCCTTCCAAACCCATCAGTTCAACAAGCGCCCGATGCGGTTTTTCCAGCACCAACGCGGCCTCCGCCATCAGCAGGCGGCGGGTTTCATTTTCCGGCTCCAGAGCAAGCTTCGTAAGAAGCTCCTGTGCCTGTTGCGCAAAGCCAAGATCAAGAAGCCGGCGTGACACCTGAGCAGCCACTGGCGCAGCCTCAGCTGGTGTTGCCTGCTTAGCAAAAACCAGAGAGTACTGCAGGAATGTCACATCATCTGCACGTTCAGCCAGCAACAGCATCAACGGCTCTAGCGCCGCTGCACGCGCATTTGGCCCATCCCTCTCGGACACCCCTTGCAGTTCCTGGAAAGCTTCGTGGAACTGCCCCATCAATGCCAGGGAGGATACCAGAGAGCGGCGCAGTTCCGCACCAAGCTCCGTTTCGCGATGTTCGAGCTCATAAGAAGCGATCAGGTCCGGTACATCGGGTGAAAGAGCTTTGCGCTCCTTCACGCTCAGCGCCACCAAGTCAATGAGAGCTTCCGGGGCGTTGCCTGTCCTCTCGGCCACTTCGCTGGTCAGTTCCTCAGCCATCTTCTCGCTGTCGCCTTCCAGCTCTGCAATCGCCGCTTCAGCCAGATTGATCTCCGGAACCTCTTCAACACCTGTCCGGTCAACCGCCCGCAGCACTGCTTCAGCGATGTGGTGGTTCCCAGCTTCGGCAAACATCTTGCTGAGCCGCGGCCCCAGATGCACACGAAGATGGATCGGCAGTTTGGAGAACGCTTGCTGAATGGCGTCGGTATTGGCGCTTTTCTTGACCGCGCCGTCAGCCAAGGCCCCCCACAAGGCACTGTCGCCTTCACAACCCTGCTGGCCGGAAAACACATGATTGACTGGCAACGCGATGCCATCCATCAGCTTCGCCATGGTGTTCAGTACAGACACTTCAGGACTTTCCTGCTGTTCAGGGGGCAGGATGGTCATGATCAGACGGGCCTCGGCCCCGAAGCTGAAAAACAGATAGAGCCTGGCGAGTGCATGAACGCTTGCCGGGTTTACATCATCAAATTCCTGGACCAGAGCACTGCGCAGCGGCGAGAGTTGGTCCGTAAAGGTGCTTTCATTACCCCAAGTCTGGATAGCAACATCCTGATTCTTGAGGCAGTGTGACGCCTCGTTACTGGCATCAGACAGAGCTGCGATCAGCCCGGTTTCTCGGTCAATTGCCGAAGTTACGGAAATGTGGTCAAGCGGATTGAGCGGCCGGTCAGCACCGCTGAGCGGGTCTAGCCCGGAAGACGTGACCGCAACCGAAAGCTCATCTACCGCTACTGTCAGCAGACCTTGATTGGCCGCCCGGCCAATCTGTTGCAACAAGCGTTGTTCGGATTTGCCCACAACAGCGGCGCGTTCCGACTCCTCCATGTCCAGCAGCAAGGCGGTTTCGGGGAGACCGGCAGGAACCGTTTCAGCCTCAACTACGGCATCTGATTCTGCATCTGCTTCTTCTACGGGTGCTTGACCGCCGTACAAAGGCAGTTCCACATCCATTTGCCCGGCACCGGGCGCCAGTGCAGTGGTAGAGGCCGACCCCGAAACTTCCGGAGCAGATCCATTTTGCGGCGGAGCCAATTGTACTCCGTCCTGTTTCCTGGCTACCGCCGCCGCCAGTTCCAGCGCCAGACGTGCATCCGCAGCAGCCGATTGGGTAAACCCGAACCGGTAGCCGGACTGCGGTGCCGGAGTGGTGAGCGGCAAAACACCTGCGGCAGAACGGAACTGCGGCGTTCGCGCCGGTTTGCCGCCGTCGCGGATATCTACCACCAGATAACCGTCTTTTTGAACGTATGACGTAACAGAGCAATCGCAACCCAACTGCAACCGCAGTGGTTTGCCTGGACCATTTTGCGCTAAAGATTGCAATCTTGTGCGGGGAATTAGATTGAACACTCGAGAGGTGTCAAAAACAGCCTCTGGAGCATCAATATTCACCGTGGCCGTCATGCCGCTTTGCGTCAGCGACCAGTCCGCGCCGTTCGGCAGCCGCATCACCAGGCGCGTGAACCCCTTGTGCTCGCCTGAGCGGGTTACGATTGTTTGCGCTTGGGCAGTGCCTGCCGTCAGAAGAACGGCTGCAATGGCAAATGCTCGCCAGATCATGCTGCGTCCTGTTTCACCGATTTGAGAGCTTCTTCAAGTTCCGAGAAGCCGGGCCGGAAATGCGAGGGCGTATTCTGACGGCCGACCTCAATGCAGATCGCCGCTGCGTGGTTGTGAAGATTGGCAACCAGAACCTCTCGGATCAGCTGATAAAAGTGTGAGTCTTCCTCGACCACGGCCTTCACTTTACCTGCGAAAGGGGCAACAAGGCCGTAAGACAGGAAAACCCCAAGGAACGTGCCAACCAGAGCACCGCCGATCAGCTTACCCAGCACCTCGGGCGGCTGGTCAATTGACCCCATGGTCTTGATCACACCCAAAACCGCCGCAACAATTCCAAGCGCCGGCAGGCCGTCAGCCATAGTTTGCAAGGCGTGGCTTGAGTGCAGCGCATGATGCAGATTTGCTTCCATCCGCTTTTCCAGCACCTCTTCGACCTGATGCGGATCGTCGTAATTCATCGAGGCCGAACGCATTGTGTCGCAGATCAGGTTCACGGCCTCCTTGTCGGCCAGGATCTTGGGGTACTTGTTGAAGACTGAGGAATTCTCCGGGTCCTCGATATGCTGTTCCACTTCAACCGGATTTGCCCGGGCGATGCGGATCAGAGCAAACAGCAGGCACAGCAGGTCGCGGTAGTCATCCGGCTTCCATTTGGGGCCTTTGAACACCTTGCCGATGTCCTTGAGAGTGTGTTTGACGCCCCCCATGTCATTGGCAATCAGGAACGCCCCGACCGCGGCACCGCCAATCATCATCATCTCAAACGGCAGCGACTTCAGAATGATCGCCATCTTGCCGCCGGCCAGAAGGTATCCGCCGAACACCATGGCAAAGATCACCACAATGCCTACAATCCCGATCATAGGTCCACTCCGAATTTCGTTGGTTTTTATTAGTTTAGGTGAGTCTTCCTAAGGAAAGACTAAGCCGTCGCGCCCAAGTTACTCCTTGGGCACGGAACCGTTGCGGCCGGCCAGCACCACGCTGATAGTATAGGCGGCTTCAGGGCTGAGACCGGCCATGATTCCAGCTGCGGCCTCAGGTTGCATCCGGGCCAGGAAACCAGCCGCAAAGGCCGGGTCCATTTCCTCAAACAACGCGGATGCTTCTTTAGGCTTCATTTGCTCGTAGACCGTGGTCAACCGGGTTACATCCGCCTCTGTCGCACCATCCGCAAGCGCCAAGGTGGCGCGCAGGTTTTCTTCTGCCTGCTCCAGAGCGGCCAGTTTCTTCTCGATTGCCTGATCGGCTATTTCCAGCGCTTTCATCCGGTCCTGGATTTCCGCCTCCCGGGCGGCCAAGACCTCTTCCCTCTGCTGAAACGCAGCCAGCATGGTCTGCAGTTCTGCAGAGGTAGGCATTGCATCACGATGCGGCTCACCTTTGTGCGCGGCCTCTTTCTGGCCACTTTCGTTCAGGCTCGCCACCTCTCGAGCGATAGCCGGTCCTGCTTCAAGCCCCAACCGCACAACAGCAGAGCCCATCAGCAGCAGTGCCAGCATCATCAGCGTTCCGCTGCGCCTGAAGCGTTTGGTCTTCTTTACCGCCTTCGCCATCACGCCACCCGGTTCTGGCTGCGGTTGTGACGCACAAACATCAAGCCGGAAGATTTGGGTTCTTCCTGCGTCTCGGCAGCGGGCTGCGGGTCAGCTTCATAGGCAGTTGCCATCGCCTCGTCCTCCGCTGCAGTTGCGGCCGCAGCCGGTGCAGCGCCTGTGTCTGGAATGTCATGCATGGAAGCCATCATAAGCTCCAACCGCTGGGCCACCGATTCGGCTCGGCCCGTCAGCTGCTGCAGCGCCTTGCTGGATCCGTCCGACACCTGCTGGGCCGATTGCAGCGATTTGTTCAGGTCATCAACCTGCGCAGACAGAACGGCAACCGCACCGCCCACACCTTTTTCCAGGTCATTGAACCGCTTCAGCCGGCGCGACAGCACCAGACAGTAGAATCCGGCGCCCAGCGCTCCGGCTGCAAGCAGGATATCAGCAATAATGTCCATCCTGTCCTCCTAGTTCAGTACGAAATCCATAATCAGCAGATCACGCACCCGGCCCTGGCCGGTGGCAATATTGATCCGCCGCAGCATCTGTGCCCTCAGTTTCGGCAGCGCCATCGGATCAGAAAGATCCTCAAGCTCCAGTGCTCTCAGGTAGCTGTTCAGGACATCGACAACCCGCGGGAGGACTCTTTCGACCTCAGCCTGGTGCACCAGGCCGACCTCAAGTTGCGCACGGAACCTCAAATGCCTCAAACCGCTGGCTTTGCGCAGGGTAATCACAATCGGGTCCATTTCGATAAAGGCGAGATTCGCGATATCCTCCGCCGTCTCACCAGTGTCCACGCCTTCTGGCGCCACTTCGGCCGCGTGCACCGTTTCTGGTGCCGCTTTCTGACCAAAGGGAAGAAGGCCAGACTGAACGGCAAAGAATCCGCCGCCCGCGCCCGCCAAAGCCAGCACCGCCCCAATGATGAGGGGCAATTTGCCTTTCTTGGCCGGGGCATCTGCTTCGATATCTACTGCAGCATCTGTCATGGCTATCCCTAAAACGTCGTGCAGCCTCTTCATAACCTGCGAGGAACTAACCGAATGTTAAGGCCGATCCGTCAAAACGGTTGCATGCCGGAGAGAACGCCGGTGCGACGGAGGTTAATGTGCAGCAGATCAAGAATGTCTGGGCAGAAATGGACATGCGGAAGCGTCTGATTGCCGTGGGGGCCACGGTAATCATGATTCTTAGCGTCATCGCCATGTCCCATGTGGCAAGCAAGCCAACAATGACACTGCTCTATGCCGGGCTGGAAAGCGGCTCGGCCGGAGATGTGGTGCGGTCGCTCGAGCAGCGCGGCACTCAATTTGAGGTGCGCGGCGGCTCTATCTACGTACCGTCCACGCAACGCGACGAACTTCGCATGACACTGGCCAGTGAAGGACTGCCGGCCAACGGCGGCAAAGGTTACGAACTGCTTGATTCGCTTAGCGGGTTCGGCACAACCTCTCAGATGTTCGATGCAGCATATTGGCGCGCGAAAGAAGGCGAATTGGCCCGTACCATTGTTGCCAGCCCGCATGTCAGCCAGGCTCGGGTGCATATTGCCAATACCGGATCGAACCCCTTTCAGCGCACTGTTGAACCCACGGCTTCTGTATCAATTGTGCCCATGGGGTCACCGATCACACCAGCTCAGGCCAATGCAATTCGTTTCCTGGTTTCGTCTGCCGTTACCGGCCTGGCCGTGGACAATGTGGCCGTGATCGACGCCAATGGCGCTCTGATCGGTTCGACGGACGCGACGGCAGCGGCGGGCGCCGGAACGGATGACCGCTCACAGACGATTCGCGAGCGGGTTTTGAGGCTGGTTGAAGCCCGCGTTGGCCAGGGCAATGCCGTTGTCGAGGTGAGCGTGGAAACCGTCACCGATACCGAATCGATCCGTGAAAAGCTGGTGGACCCCAAAAGCCGTGTCGCGGTCAGCACCGATGTCGAAGAACGCGCAGATTCCTCTACCAACCAGTCCGGGGAAGTCACGGTTGCTTCAAATATTCCCGATGGCGACGCCGCGTCGGGCCAGGGATCCAAAGCCAACACCAGCGCGACCCGGGAGCGAATCAACTACGAGATCTCGGAAACTGAAAAAGAAATTCTGCGCGGCCCCGGCGCGATTAAGCGCCTGACCGTTGCCGTTCTGATCAATGGCACCGCCGCCACTAACGACGCAGGGGAAACAGTATTCCAGCCGCGCCCGGAAGAAGAACTCGCAGCAATGCGGGAGCTGATTTCAGCAGCCGTCGGTTTCGATGAAAACCGGGGCGACGTAATCACCCTCAAGTCGATGGAACTGCCTGCCGTGGAACCGCAGGGTGTTGTGGCGACCTCTTCTTTCCTGGACACGCTCAACTTTGACGCCATGTCTCTGGTTCAAATCGCAGCGCTGGCCATCGTCAGCCTGATCCTAGGCCTTTTTGTTGTTCGGCCGATCCTGTCGAACCAGGGAGCATCGGCAGCAGCACTTCCTGCCCCTGGTGCGGGTCCCGATGCCCTGCCTGGCCTTCCCGGAATGGGCGGAGATGGCTTCATGACCGCGCCAGATTTGGGTGCCGGCTTGGCCTTGGATGGCGAAATTGAGAATAACGAAACCGGCCAGTTTGAGCCTCTCGGCGGACTGCCGGCAATGGGTACTGGTGACATGATGGGGGCCGTCGGCCTGCCGGCTCTGGGCGGCAGCACGGATGATCCCGTCGATCGCCTGCGCAGCCTAATCGGTGAACGGCAGGAAGAAACGGTTCAGATTCTGCGCGGATGGCTGGAAGAAAATAAGGAGCAGGCCTGATGACAATTGCACACTTGCTTGAAGATTTCGGAATGAAAACATTGGTGGAGCCAGCTGCACCTGCAATTTCCGAGGAACTCATCGAGGAACAGCGACTCGCGTCTTTCGAGAATGGCTACAGCGCTGGCTGGGATGACGCGGTGACGGCCAAGGATCAGGAGAACACGAGAATTTCTGCCGAACTGGCCAGCTCGCTGGAAGACCTCAATTTCACTTATCAAGAAGCGCAAAACCAGCTGCTCGATTCGCTGGATCCGATGTTTAAGGTGCTAACCAGCGCGGTACTGCCTGACACGATGGCGGCCTCTTTCGGGCACCACATTGTCGACCAGCTTGCAGGCATGGCCAAGGGCCAGACAGACCAGCCGATGCAGATCGTGGTGGCTCCTGGCGAGAGCGCTGCGGTGCGCAGCCTACTACCGGAAAATTTCTCGGTGCCGGTGACTGTAAAGGAGGACGGCGTGCTGTCTGCAGGCCAAGCCTATCTGAGAGTCGGAAGCGCTGAGTGCGAAATCAACTGCGATGCCCTTCTCGAATCGATCCAGGACTCGATTGAGGCCTTTACCTATCACGCAAATGAGGACAGCCACTATGGATGATGCTGCCGATCTCAACATGAAATCCGCTGACGCAAGCAACCCTTTCGTTTCAGTTCCGGTCGAAGTGGTCGTCTCGGTCGGCAAGGCCCGGCCGCTGATCCGCGACCTGGTCAGCCTCGGCGAAAATGCCATCCTGACCTTGGACAAACGCGTCGAAGACCCGGTGGATCTATATGTCGGTGACCGGTTGGTTGCCCGCGGCCAGTTGGAAGAGCTGGAAGGTGACCAAGCAGGCCAGTTGGCCGTGCGCCTGACGGAAATTGCCGATCTGCAAAGCGGTTTGGGATGACACATACGACATTTGTGCGGGCGGCTCTGGTCTCAGTGCTTCTGCTGGCCTTGCCGCACACCGCCCTGGCTCAAGAATTGAGCCTCTCGCTGGCAGACGGGCAGTCAATCTCCGCCCGCTCAATCCAGCTGATCCTTCTGATTACGGTGCTCAGTCTGGCCCCTGGCCTTCTGATCATGATCACTTGCTTCCCGTTCCTGGTGACAGTTCTGTCGATCCTTCGCCAAGGCATCGGCCTGCAGCAGGCGCCCCCCAACATGCTGATTATCAGCTTGGCTCTTTTTCTGACCTATTTCGTGATGGAGCCGGTCTTCACTGAAGCCTGGACCACCGGAATCAACCCGCTTCTGGAAGAGCGGCTGGAACCAGGTGAGGCCATTACCCGCAGTCTGGAGCCGTTCCGGGCATTCATGGCCAACCGGCTGGATCCGGATACTTTCTATGCAATTGCGGATCTCAGGCCGGAAACCCAGGGCCTTGACCCGGTACCGGAAGCGCCACTTTCGGCGCTGGTGCCGAGTTTCCTGCTGTCTGAGATCGCCCGCGCTTTTCAGATCGGTTTTCTGGTTTTTCTGCCTTTCCTCGTCATCGATCTCGTCGTTGCCGCGATCCTGATGTCGATGGGCATGATGATGGTTCCTCCTGCCATCGTCTCCCTGCCCTTCAAACTGGCGTTCTTCGTTGTCGCAGATGGCTGGAGCCTGATCGCCACAGCACTGGTGCGCAGCTATTACCCCTAATACTTAATAAAATACGACTGGAAATGCCGGGCACCTGCAGTGCCCGGCGATTTTTACGGCCGGAGCAGCAGCACCTGCGGCTTTCTATTACGCCCGTAAACACTCTGCTTGCCAGGGACACTGCTTCCAAGCCAGTAGCCTTCGGGCAAGTTTACCACAGCAGTTCCAGCATGTTGCAGACGTGCGAACCCGGATTCGTCACTCAGTCTCCAACGTCCTTTGGGATAAACCCTGCATTGCACTCTGTCTGCAACATGCCCGAAGTTCCGGTGAGCAATGCAGTTCAGCGAGCCCTTTCCGGCCGGTCTCCTCACCACCTACGGCTGCGTGCGACAGCAGCTGACAATAAAAACCCGGCCTTCTTTCGAAGGCCGGGCCAGTTTTCAGTTTTAACACCCTGGGTCAGCGGACCACGAATTCCGCATGCAGGGCTCCGGCCGCCTTCAGGCTCTTGAGAATATCGATCATGTCCCGTGGCGAAACGCCCAAGGCGTTCAATCCTGCAACAACTTCAGACAGTGAAGTAGTCTCCGGAACTTCCGCCAATTGAATGCCTTCCTCTTCCTCAATTGCCGCGCCAGTGCGCGGCACGACTACAGTCTCGCCGTCAGAGAACGGATTTGGCTGCACAACCAGCGGAGTTTCCTCGATCCGCAAGGTCAGATTCCCCTGGGCTACGGCCACACGAGAGATCCGCACATCACTGCCCATCACGATCGTGCCGGAACGCTGATCCACAACGACGCGCGCTTTGCGCTGCGGCTCGACAAGGATGTTTTCGATCCGCCCCACTGCGTGGGCAGTTGAGCGGGTATTAGTGCGGCGGATATCTACCTCAACCGTGCCGGAATCACGCATAAGTGCAACGTTACCGCCAAATTCGGCATTGATTGCCCGCTCGATCCGCCCGGCGGTCGTAAAATCCGGTTCGCGCAGTGCCAGCCTCATTGAGCTGAGCGAAGCCAAATCGAAATCAATCTCCCGCTCAACCCGGGCGCCTGAAGGAATTACACCGGCTGTCGGCACCCCTTGGGTCACACTAGCCGCATCACCTTCGGCAACTGCCCCGCCCGCCAGGATCGTGCCCTGGGAAACCGCGTAAATTTGCCCGTCAGCCGCATTCAGCGGGGTCATGATCAGGGTTCCGCCAAGCAAGCTCTTGGAATCGCCGATAGCGGATACCGTGACATCAATGGTGCTTCCGACACGGGCAAAGGGCGGCAAAGTTGCAGTCACAAACACCGCGGCAACATTTTTTGGCCGGAATTGCTCGCCAGTCACGTTGACGCCGAGGCGCTCCAGAATGTTGGACATGATTTCTTCGGTAAAGGGCGAATTGCGCAAACCGTCACCGGTACCGTCCAAACCGACAACCAAGCCATAGCCGACCAAATCGTTACCACGGACACCGTCAAATTCCACCAAGTCCTTGAGGCGTATGGTGTTTGCCTGTGCCACTGCCGGCAGCAGGAACAGGCAAGCAAAAAGGAGACGCAGAATTCCGATCATGAGATATACTTCAGCAGGGAAAGTTGGGAACTGCGCGAGGTTACTGTGTAGAGCCCCTCAAGCTGTGTTTGCGCTTCCTGCAGCCGGGTATATGTCTCATACGGGTCAGCAGAAACCAGGTTGTTCTTGACGATGCTCAGGCTGGTCTTCGAAGCCTCGTTCCGGGTGTTGATCGCATCCAGCCGCCCTTCGATAAAGCCGACATCGGCCTGTACCTTGATCAGCCGGTCTTCGCTTTCAGTCAGCTCGCTGCTGGCCTCGATGACCAGATCGATTTTCACGTCCTCGCTCAGGCCGAGGCTGGGTTCGTCAGCCAGTGCCGTGATGACATAACTTTGCAGCGCGTGCTTAAGGCTGGGATCTGTGGCCTGGATACCCAGCGAGACCTGCTCTCCTTCACCCACCGTTACCGGCTGCAAAGGAGTTGCCGAACCATTGTACATCACCGCGTCAAAACCAGCCGGGTCGTCAAACCAATCCTTGACTGCCTGAATGATGTCATTGGCTGTTGTCAGCCCCGACACTTCCGTCAGAACTGCGCCCATCAGGGTTCCGGAATTGTTGAGCGGTTTGGTATCCGTTGCCGTACCAGCAAAAATGGTACGGCCACCCACAGAAGTGTTCATCAGATTGATGGCGCTGGATATCCTTTGCTTGGCCTGGCTGCCGAACTGTTCGGCGTTATACTCATCCATAGCTGGCGACAGCGTCAGGATATCATTGCGCATGGCCTGAACTTGGCTTTGCACCTTTTCAAGGCTGCCCTGGATAGTGGTGGCAAACAGCTGCACTTCGCTGTTGGTAACCATGTAGCTGTCAAGCCGGTTCAGATTGCTTTCCAGGTCCGCCAGGTAAGTGAAGTCTCCCCCCAGCCGTTCGGTCAAGTTGGAAGTTTTACCTGTGGCAAATTCCTCGGAAAGCGTTGTGACGTTTTCCTTCAGATCAGCGTTGCGGCTGCGGAGAAAGAGGTGCTGCGCCATATCGCCGTAAGAATTAATAATCATGCGTCAGATCCTCAGAAGTGTTTCCATAAGCTCATCGACAACGGAGATCACCCGTGCGTTGGCAGCGTAGTACTTTTCCACCAGCAGCAGATTCTGAAGTTCGGCGTCAGTATCAACCCCGAGTGCGAGTTCCGCCTGGCTCAACTCGTTGAAGCTGGTGGCCGCAAAAGCGGAGCCTCGGGCGGCAGTTTCGTTGTCCTGCGCAAAACGCGATAACAGATTTGCGCTCAATGTACTTGCCGTCAGATCCGACGTTCCGAGACCAACCGATGACACCGTACGGGTGGTGTTGAGCGCATCGGAATAGGCCTGCAGCAGGCTAGAGTCGCCGGGGTCGCCAGGCGCCGCCGCATAAAGCCCATCACGAAAACGCCATGTCTCCGCGCTGCCGGTCAGGGACACCAGATCATTCAATTCGATCCGGTTGGAAATACCGACGGTATTGGAAGCATCAAAGACGCCGCCGTCGTCAGTAAAGATGCCGGCATCGGTCACGCCGATTGTGCCATCCAAAGCCGGGTCCTGAAACCGTTCGATCAGGTCTCGGGCCATCGCATCCAGATCTTCCTGGGCCTCCACGGCGGTCACATCGCGGATCTCGAACTGCGCGGTCAGCGTGCCGCCACGCAGCGGCCCCTCCGGGCTGGTATCGATCAGCCTGCCATTGACCTCAAGACCGGACAGCATACCGTTGCCAAGCGTCATATGCGGCATGATATCCCGCGAAGGATTAAAGCTCAGCTCGGACGCTTTGCCATCCAAGAGCATCACCCCACCGGTAGAGTAGAGCGTCACTTGCCCGTTATCGCGCCGGACAACATTAACTGGAATGATCTTGTTCACTTGGTCGATCAGCTGGTCCCGCTGGTCGTGCATTGAGACAGCATCCATGCCACCAGCTTCCACGACCATGATGCGGGCATTCAGCTTTTCAATTTCCTTTAACGCCTGGTTCACCGTGTCAACCTGGCTGTTGATCGCACTATCAGCGTTTATCCTCAGGCCGCGCAGCCCTTCAGCCGTGCGGGAAATCGAATCCGCCAATGTCTCCGCCTTTACCGAAAGATCGTTCAGCCGAGGCTGTGAATCCGGACGCGATACGACTTCAATCAAGGAAGACTCAAACTCAGATAGCTGGGATGCAAGAGACATCTCGTCATCCACGGTACCAACCAGATCGGACATCCGTTCAAAAAAATCAGCCTGAACCTTGGCCGCGCCAAAGTCCGCTTCGGCAACCCTGCGGTTTGAAATCACTACCGGGTCGTTTAGACGCTGGACGTCACCAATCCGGACTCCGGGAACACCGGAACCGGGACTATTAAGATCCAGAACGCGGCGCGTGTACCCCGGTGTCAAGGCATTGGCGAGGTTCTCTGAAACGATCTGCGAAGAGCGGCTGGCCGCAGACAGGCCGCTCATCGCACTGTTTAGGGCGGAGTAAATTGACATTTTTCAGCCTGCTTTCATGAAGCCAGTGTCAGAGGGCCATCAAGCGCGTTAGCGCTTGATGTTGGTGGTTTCCTGCAGCATCTCGTCAACGGTTTGAATAACCTTGGCGTTGGACGAATAGGCCCGCTGGGTCTGGATCATGTCGGTCAGCTCGGTCGCTACGTCGACAGCAGATTCCTCTTGGGCATAGCCCAGGATTTCACCGGTCGGGCCATCGCCAGCATCCCACAGGTAGAACGCCCCGGAGTCATCGGTCGGCTTGTAGGTCTGGGAGTCCAGAGACTGCATGCCGTTCAGGTTCGACACATCCGCCAGCGGAACCTGGTAAATAACTCGGGTGTCACCGGAATCATACTTGGCAATGACTTCCCCGGATTCGTTGATTTCAACGGACACAAAGGAGCCAACTGCAGTGCCGTCCTTCACGGTCGTGCCTGGAACAAACTCGTCGCCCAGCTGGCTCATCCCGTTTTGTTCGCCAATGACGCCGATGTTGATCTCAACCGGGCCGCTGGCAGTGGTGATGGTGACTGAGCCGGCCGTAGCGTCATAGGCGCCGCCGGTCGTGGTGGCCACGCTTTGCAGCGTGCCGGCAGAGGCTGCGCTGTCATCAAAGGTCAGTGTGTATTCGCCGATCACTGTTGCACCGGTTGCCGAATCGACGATCTGCATCGTCCATTCATTGGTGCCGGTCGTTGCAGGCGCCACTGCGACCGTTGGCGTGTAAGTAATCGCCAGTTCCTCCGACCGGCCCATATTGTCAAAGTACTGGACAACATGCTCCACCGGGTCCCCGCTTGCACCCGGATCAGTTTCGGAGGCAGGCAGGTTTGCGGTCAGGCTGATCTCAGTTGTTGGCTCCGCCGACAGGCGGTTCAGGTCGATGTGGACAGGCTCCAGAGAGTTACTGGTGTCGCGCGCAACATCAGGGATAGTGCCGTCCGCCAGCGCCGGGAACCCCATCAGAACCAGGCCGGATTCCGTCGATAGATACCCGTTCGAGTCGGTACGGAAGGACCCCGTCGAGGTTAGCAGCATAGAAGGGCTGCCGCCGGCTTCCACCTCGGTGATCGAGGCAACCGGTAGCATGCCGCGGCCGCGAACTGCCAAGTCGGTGGCATTATTGGTCGAGACCAGCGGGCCGCGCTCATCAATCAGGCGGACATTAGTGGTGCGAACACCGCCCGCCGAGTAGGTGCCGCCGGACCCGGACAAGACCATGGAGTGGAAGTCAGTTTCAACCCGCTTGTAGCCGCGGGTCGAGGAGTTGGCGATGTTGTCGGAAATGGAAGCCAACCGGCTGGCGTTGGCGCTCAATCCTGAAACGCCCGCGTTCAGCGACGAAGAAATGGTCATAGCACGCCTTTCTGCTGCATCTAATCATTCTGGATGCAACAGCTAGCGCAGGAGCCATTAACGGGCGGCTAACAGATAAAAAATGACTCATCTGCCAGCCGCCGGTTCCCCTGTTTTCAGCGGTTTATTCGCGTAAAAGGATGATTTCTATCCGGTCGTTACGTGCCGCCATCGGGTTTCTGACGGCCAGCTTACGGTCGGCATGGCCAGTCACCCGGTCAATACGTGCCGCCGCCAGCCCACCCGATTCGAGAAGCTGACGGGTCTCATCAGCCCGGTCATGGGACAATTCCCAGACCGGGTTCTTTGCCAGAACCACCGGATGCGAACGGATGTGGCCGCCAACAGCGATATTGTTGGTCACACCTTCGGACACACGCGCAATCATTCTGACCAGATCTCGGAACAATGCAGTGGGAACAGCCTGGCCTTCTTCAAACAGCGGTGCATTTTCTGCGGCGAACAGCTCAATGATCAGCCCTTCGTCAGTGACGCGGGTGACGATGTGGCGGGCCATAGCAGTTGACACCATGCTTTCACCGCCGCGGCCGGAAAGCTGTTCCTCGAGGGCGCGGAATTTGTCGTCTTCCTGCTCACGCTTATCGTCGGATTCGACTCCGGTGTTCCCTTGCGCTTTCTGGGCGTCCATAGGATTTCTGTCCGTCGCCCCAGTGCCGGACTGCGGCCTGATATCCTCGGTGAACATGCTGTCCCCCTGGAATGCACCATTACCGCCGCCTGAAATTCGGCTCAGCGGAATCGACGGCGAGAAATAATCCGCCAGCCCTTTGCGTTGTTTCTCTGTCGTCGCGTTCAGCAGCCACATCAGCATAAAGAAGGCCATCATCGCGGTCACGAAGTCGGCATAGGCCACCTTCCATGCGCCGCCGTGATGGCCATCGCCACCACTGACTTTTTTCCTCTTGATGATAATGGGCGCCACATTGCTCTGTGCGCTCATGTCCACCACCACTATTTTCACCCATCCCCGGAATAGCAGGCGGCGCGTTAAACTGACCTTAACAGTTAAATTTGCCGGCAGTTCCCCTGCGGAGTGCGTACTCCTTCACCTGGATTTCAGACGCTTGCCAGCAATGTCTGGAAATCCCCGCAGCAGTTTTAAAACCTGCATCTTAAAAGCTCTTTATCTCGACATCGAGAAACCTGATTGAAGGTTGATCAAGAGCAATATCCGCCCCCGGCCACAGGCCTAAAGTCCGGGCAACACAGCATATGAGACACCGAAAGGAGAATATCATGCTGACCCGCAGAGCCGCACTGATGGGGGCAGCCGGCGTAGCAGCGCTGCCTGTACTTGCCAAAGCCGCCAAAGCCGAAAGCACAACAGTTCACGAGGCCGCCGCGCCTGTGGACCTGTCCAGCCTGCAGCGTATCAAGCGCGAGCTGGTCGCACCGCCCTTCGTGCATGAGCACGAGCAAGTGGCCCCCGGCGAACCCCGGATCGTCGAATTCGAAATGAAGATCGTCGAGAGGGAAATCGAGGTCGACCAGGGTGCCTACCTGCAGGGCATGACCTTTGACGGCTCCATCCCCGGCCCGATGATGGTGGTGCATGAGGGCGACTATGTCGAACTGACGCTGATCAACCCGCCGGAAAACATGCTGCAGCACAATATCGACTTCCATGCTGCAACAGGCGCTCTGGGCGGCGGCGCACTGACCCTGGTGAACCCGGGGGAAAAGACTGTGCTGCGCTTCAAGGCCACCCGCCCCGGCACCTTTGTCTACCACTGCGCTCCGGGCGGCCCCATGATCCCTTGGCACGTCGCCTCGGGCATGGCCGGCACCATCATGGTACTGCCGCGCGAAGGGCTGTCGGACCACAATGGCGATCCGGTGAAATACGACCGCGTCTACTACATCGGTGAGAACGAGTTCTACATCCCGAAGGACGAAAACGGCGACTACATCCGCTATGAGGACGTCGGCGATAGCTATCCGGATACGCTGGAAGTCATGAACGGGCTGATTCCCAGCCACGTGGTGTTCAACGGCGCGGTCGGCGCGCTGACCGGTGAAAACGCCATGAAAGCGAAACAGGGCGAGAAAGTGCTGTTTGTGCACAGCCAGGCCAACCGCGACAGCCGTCCGCACCTGATCGGCGGACACGGCGACCTCGTCTGGGAAGCCGGCAAATTCAACAACGTGCCGGACCGCGATCTGGAAACTTGGTTCATCCGCGGCGGCTCTGCCGGGGCAGCGCTCTACGAGTTCCTGCAACCGGGTGTCTACGCCTATGTGAACCACAACCTGATCGAGGCGGTAAACCTTGGCGCAACCGCACATGTGGTGGTCGAAGGCGAATGGAACAACGACCTTATGGAACAGGTGGTCGCCCCGACCGAATACTCCGGCTCCTAAATTTAGGCTGGACGTGAAACTAGACCGGGCGGCTGCGCAATGCGGCCGCCCGTTTTTGCTTGAAGGGACGCTGACATGAAATTTGAGCTGATTGCCGCCGGACTGGCCGCCACCATTGGCGTTCCGGGCCTTTGGTTTTCGACGATCAAGGATCCAGCCCCGCTGACCGAAACTGTTTTCATTGCGGCAGACACAATCGCCTACCGTCCAATCGGGAACTTTCACAGAAACGGCAAAAGTGTGGTACCGCCGGAACAGCAGCGCCACGTGGCGGCTTTTGAGATCATGAAAGACCAGGTCTCCGGCAGTGAATACGCCGCTTGCGTGACAGCGGGCGCCTGCAAGAAGGCAGACAGTGTTCCTGCGGACGGCGGACAGGCGCAGACACACGTCAGCTGGCACGACGCAACCGCCTATGCCCAGTGGTATTCAAAGCAGACCGGCCAGCGCTGGCGCCTGCCGGACGAGGCCGAATGGCAACTCGCCTCAGCCGAAATTTTTGGTGATGAAGCTGTTGAAACGGATAACAGGGACCCGGCCCAACGCTGGCTGCGCCAATATGCGCGCGGCGTGACCCTGCGCGGACTGCCAGGGCCTGCGCAGGGTCCCAAAAGCGAACCCGGTGCCAATAGCAACGGCCTCGCTGGTCTTGGCGGCAACATCTGGGAATGGACCGACGGCTGCATGCAAAATGGCGAAGTGAACAAGGATGGCAGCCTAGTGCTTGGCGATCCCTATTGCAGCGCCCGCATCACCGGCGGCCGCCACCGGGCGGTGGTTATCGACTTCATCCGGGACGCCAGCGTCGGCGGCTGCGCGGTTGGTCTGCCACCAGATTATCTGGGGTTCCGGCTGGTGAAAGACGGCTGACATCAACGCTGCCGGAGATCTCCCCCGCCAGCAGGTGCAACGGCTGCGCCCGCCCCCTTGGCAGCCTTGGGTCCGGCAGCTGCGCTGCGCCTTCTAACGAATATCTCATAGAACCGGGTCTGCCGTGACCAGCCGTTCTTACCGTGATGCAGCCCCACTCCCTAGTGCAATTGGCACCTTCGCCGGGCTGCAAGCCATACTCTCAGCCCAGCGCTAAAAAGCTCCATGCCTGTCCGAGCTGTGCGCCAGCGCAGCGCTAAGCCCAACTTCGAAGAGCCTCCGGCAAGAGGCCCAGGAACAGGCGGGAGCGGCTCGCCTTCAGATTAGGAGGCCCTGCTGTAACGCACGCCTTCGGGCACATGGGCATCGAAGCTGCTGGCAATAATCCGGGTCAGCGGGCGGCCCTCGGGAACGATCTCCAGCGCCTCCTCATCCAGGTTCACCAGATCACCAAACCGGGCTGCAACCTGAGCCAGATCCGCATCGAGACTTCCCGCCAGATCTCCGAACCGCTGCCGCAGCTCTACCCGGTCCAGCCGGAACTCGCACATCAGCATCTCGATGGCACGGCCCCGAAGCATGTCCTCCTGGCTCATCACGTGGCCGCGCGCGCCGGTCAGAAGCCCGGCCTCGACCCGCTGCACATAAGCAGGCGTCGCCGCTGCATTCTGGATGAAGCCGCCGGCAAAACGGGAGATCGAGGACGCACCGAACCCGATCAGCGTCGGGCAGGTATCGTCTGTATAGCCCTGGAAGTTCCGGCGCAGGTGGCCGGTGCGGGCCGCAACCTCCAGCCCGTCACCAGGTTTGGCGAAATGATCGATGCCGATTGCCGCAAACCCGGCCTCAGCAAATTTCTCCGCTGCCAACCCGGCCAGATGATAGCGCGCCAGATCGTCGGGCAGCGTCTCCTCCTTGATCAGCTTCTGCCGTTTGGCCACCCAAGGCACGTGCGCATAGCCGAACAGCGCCAGCCGGTCAGGGCTGAGGCTCAGCACCTTCTCCACCGTATCCGCCATCCGCGCCTGCGTCTGATGCGGCAGCCCATAGACCAGATCAGCGTTCAGCGAATTGATCCCTGCCGCGCGCAGATCTTCGACACAGGCCTTGGTCACCTCGAACGGCTGCACCCGGCCGATTGCCTGCTGCACCAGCGGGTCGAAGTCCTGGATGCCGATACTGGCGCGGTTCATGCCTTCCGCGGCCAGCGCTTCAATTTTGTCGCGGTCCACCATGGTGGGGTCAATCTCAACAGAGAATTCCCAATCCTCAGTATGCGGAAAAACCGCCTTCACCGCCTGCGCCAGCCGGTGGATCAGGTGCGGCGGCAAAATGGTCGGTGTCCCGCCCCCCCAATGCATCCGCCCCATTCGAAGCCCCTTAGGCAAAAACGGGGCTACCAGTTTTAGCTCCTGTTCCAGCGTACCGATGTAGCTCTCGACCGGGCTCAGCGTCTGGGTGCCTTGAGTGCGGCAGGCGCAGAACCAGCACAACCGCTCGCAGAACGGGATATGCAAATAGACCGAGACCGGCACATCTGGATTCAATGCCTGCAGTTCGAGGGCCTGCTCCGCAGCACCAACGGCTGCAGAAAACACCGGCGCGGTCGGGTATGATGTGTAGCGGGGCACCCGGCTGTCGAACAGCCCAAGGGCTTGGAGGCGGTCAATCTGTTTCATGACTTTCCTATGCCTCTTTTGCAAATCCGCCACTTTGCGCAGGATCAAACCGGCACACGGAAATACGGATCGGAGAAATTCCGGCTGAGTTCTCCAATGCACTGGATTTAAATGGGAAAACGGAACTCTTCGCGTTTTCCGGAAAAATTTCCCAAGAGGCAGAATTTCCGTTTGACGCTGCCTGCGACTCCGCTTATACGCCCTCCTCACGACACCTGCCCAGGTGGCGGAATTGGTAGACGCGCTAGCTTCAGGTGCTAGTGTCCGTATGGACGTGGAGGTTCGAGTCCTCTCCTGGGCACCATCCCCCCTCACTCGAATAGCAGCGCATCGCAGCAGTAACTGCGTGACCGCTAAAGCATGTGCGCCCGCCGTTTCCGGCAGGCACAGGGGCGGGCCTCAGGCCGCCTGATATTGCGGCGCCGTCGCCAGAAAGCGGCCATAGGCGCTGGCGTCAGGCGGCGCAAATTGCTCGGCCAGCGGATTCGACCGTTTCCATTGCGTCGCGCCCATATCCATCAGCAGCTCGTCGAAATGCTTGAAATGGAACGGGGCCGAGCACAGCCCTCCATAGATCTGCGCCGCCGGGCGCTCCTTACGGCGCCATTCGAGCATCATCTGGATGTTTTCCTCCATGTCTGCCCGCGACGGCTGCCGCGCCAGCTTGCCGTCGGCATAACGCACCAGCCAGTTCGCCACCATCTCTGCAGACAGAATCGTGCAGAAGCTGGAGTTGAACCCGACAAAACCCATTTCCGGCAGATCCGGGTTCACCGCCAGCCGGTAGGTCCGGTACTGGCCGTCCGCCTCGATCAGCTTATCTAGGTGCTGCTGCGCCAGATAGGGAATACCTAGCTTCCAGCCGACGGCAGAAATCACCAAGTCCGCGCCGATACGCACGCCATTTTCCAGCACGATTTCATCGCGTTCATACCGCGAGAAGGTAGTGCGGTGCGGGAGGATCGAGCCGTCCTTGAAACCCTCGAACAGGCCGGGCGTCACGATCGGCACCGAACACGAGACATCCTTTTCAATCGGAATATCCGGCACCATATCCCATTTTTTCAAGCCCAGCTGCAGCTTCAATAGCGTCTCTAACCCACGGAAGTTCGCCCATATCAGCGGCTTGGCAAGCCCGTAAAATGCCTTATGCAGCCAGCTGCGCCCCCAGCCGTTGAACTGCACTTCTTGCGCCCGCATATAGAGCAGCTTCTTGAAGTTAATGCCGCCGACGAAATACGGCACCCGCCAGACATTCTGCCGGTAGACCAGATGCACCTGCCTGGCGCCGTTCTGCGCCGCATTCACCGCCACGTCGGTCGCGGATTTGGAGCCGCCCAGCACCACCACCCGCTTGCCGCGCGCGTGTTCGGGATCCAGGTACTCCGAGGAGTGCATCACCTCCCCGCCCTGCGCGGTGAAGGCCTCCTGCCCAGGATGGGTCAGGATGTTCTTCTCGGAAAACTGCCCGGTGCAGATCACCGCGAAATCGACGTCCTGCACCCGGGTCTCGCCGCCTGTCTCGATCACCAGCCGCCAGCCCGGCTGCCCGTCCGGGCGCCGGTCCATCTCCATCACGTTGGTGTTCAGCTGGAACAGGCGGTGCAGATCGTGCTTGTCCGAATAGGAATGCAGATAGGCATGCACCTGCGGCCCCTTGGGCCATTCCGGATACTCCTCCGGCATCGGATGGTCAGTATAGCAATACAGGTCCTTGGGCGATTGCGTTTGCACCCCTGGGTAGGATCGCGAAGGCTCCCACACCCCGCCCAAGTCGTGACTGCGCTCAAACCCCAGAACCTGATGCCCCTTTTCCGCAAAGGCCTTGGCCGCGGCCAGCCCGCTTACCCCGCCGCCGATCACGGCGATCGTTTTTTGCTTCACCATGTCCGCCTCCCTTATTCCGCCGGCGGCGGCAGGAAGTCGACCTCATGCAGAGCCGACAATCGCACCAGTTCTTCCGGGTCGGTCACGCCGTCCAGGGCGCAGAAGAGGTCATATAGCTTGCGTGAAGGCGCTACGCCGAAAACACAGGACGCAGTAATGCCGGAGCGGTTGAAGATCCCATGCGCAACGCCCATCGGCATCCGCACGGTGTCACCCGGCCCCGCCTGGTAAACATCGCCGCCAAATTCCACGTCCAGCGTGCCCTCCAGCATGGTTATCCATTCATCCTGTGTTGGATGCACATGCGGCGGCACGAAGGTGCTGTCTGGAATTACTGCGTGCCAGATAAAGGCGTTCTCACTGTGCAGCTTGGGCGTATAGGTGTGACCAACCACATTCCAGGACGTGCCGCCCAATCCGTCGGCGGCCTTGGTGATTCCCTGATCCAGAGCCATTTGTTCCTCCCTTATCAGCTCGTCCCCAAAGCCTATGGGCAGTGCTGGAAAAGGATTATCCAAAATGCGCAAATAAGCGCAGCCCGGCGTGATTGCCTGAGTTGCAAACCGTGCTAGGCTGCGGAAATGACAGCACCGCAGTCTTCAGGAGCACGCGAGCCGCTGCGCGCATGGCGGCAGTTCCACAGCCGCGACATCGACGAAGTGCGCACGCTGGTGGCGCAAAAGTTCTGCGACCACAGTCTGCAGCCAGCAGGCCCTTCCCGAGGAACCGGTGCCCGCCACAACTATGTGCGCGGTCAGGCCCTGTCACTCAATTACCTCAGCTACGGATCCACGGTGCAGATCGACCCGGGCGAGTTGCAGGATTTTTACCTGGTGCAGATGCCGCTCAGCGGCCGGGCTCTGGTGGCCAATGGCTCCACACCGGTGGCATCTGACCGCCACACCGCCACCGTGCTCAACCCGACCCGGGATTCCCGGATGATGTGGCACGCCGATTGCCGGATGCTGCTGCTGCAAATCAGGCGGAGCGACCTGCATTCACTTGCCGAACAGGCTGCCGGCTTGTCCCTGCGCGAGGCTGTTGTCTTTGACACCGCGCTCCCCGTGTCCGGCGGCGCCTTGCAGGGCTGGGCACGCCAGTTCGCAGCCTGTGTCAACGCCACGGAAAACCAGGCCGGCTTTGGCAGCTGGAGCGCAATACAGCAGCAAGTGATCGAAGAGCAGCTGATCCTTGGCCTGTTAACCCATCAGCAAAGCAATATTCGCCACCTGCTGGCATCCCGCTCATCCGGGAGCAGCAGCCAGATCCGGCGCGCCCGCGATTACATCCACGCCAATATCGGCGAGCCGCTTTCCGTCCCGGCCATAGCTGCTGCCGCAGACTGCAGCATCCGGTCACTGCAGGCCGGGTTCCGCAAGCATTTTGGCCTTACACCGATGGAATACGTGCGCGACTTGCGGCTCGACCTGGCACGCTACCTGATGCTGTCGCGGAGCCCGCAAACACCGGTCTGCAGCATTGCCTATGACTGCGGGTTCTCCCACCTTGGCCGGTTTTCCCAGCTTTACCGCGCCCGCTTTCGTGAGCTGCCCAGCGCCACGACGGGCCTTCCAGTTTTTTCGGTGTGATCCACACTTGCGCGGCAAATGCGCAAAGTTTAAATGAGCATCACTTGCCACGCTTCGAGCGCAAGGCCGGTGCCGCTGTAGCTCAGCTGGTAGAGCACGTCATTCGTAATGATGGGGTCGGGGGTTCGAGTCCCTTCAGCGGCACCACCGTATACCACAAATATGCCTAGTAAGAATCTATCCGGATGCGGCCGGATAGCATCCCCTTAACTAGCATCCATGCCCTCCTGCCTCGCACGAGCCGCCCGTGCAAACATGATCCGATAAAGTACGGAAAAACGGAACGCGCAGCCTGTTTCCTCGCCAGAACTCTGGCGACCCCGGCAGGATTCGAACCTGCAACCTGCCCCTTAGGAGGGGGCTGCTCTATCCAGTTGAGCCACGGGGCCGCGTCTTTCCGCGATAGCAAATCCCACCTGCGATCACAATGGGATGGGGACAGGCCAAAGCCGATTTGCCGCGCGCAGTTTCCATTGTGCAGCAAGTCATGTCTGCGCTAACGTTAGGGGCAGACAAAACAAGAGGCTCAGGAACGTGACCACGGACAGCAAGCGCCCGCTCACACTTCGCGATGTATCCGAAGCAACCGGTGTTTCCGAAATGACTGTGAGCCGGGTTCTGCGCAACCGCGGCGACGTCTCGGAGAAGACCCGCACCAAGGTGCTGACTGCCGCCAAGGAACTGGGCTATGTTCCCAACAAGATTGCCGGCGCGCTGGCCTCGAACCGGGTGAACCTGGTGGCAGTGATCATTCCCTCGCTTTCGAACATGGTGTTCCCCGAGGTGCTGACCGGCATCAACAAGGTGCTGGAAAACACTGAGCTTCAGCCCGTCGTCGGCGTGACTGACTATCAGCCTGAGAAGGAGGAAAAAGTCCTCTACGAGATGCTCTCCTGGCGCCCTTCGGGAGTAATCATCGCAGGCCTGGAACATACGGACGCCGCCCGCGCCATGCTGAGCAGCGCCGGGATACCGGTGGTGGAGATCATGGATACTGATGGCAAGCCGGTGGACGCTATGGTCGGTATCTCCCACCGCCGCGCTGGCCGCGAAATGGCCAAGGCTATCCTCAAGGCCGGGTACCGACACATCGGCTTCATGGGCACCAAGATGCCGCTGGACCACCGCGCGCGCAAACGCTTCGAGGGTTTCACCGAGGTGCTGGCCAAAGAAGGTGTGGAGATCGAGGACCGGGAGTTTTATTCCGGCGGCTCGGCGCTTGCCAAGGGGCGTGAGATGACCCAGGTCATGCTGGATCGTTCCCCTGAGCTGGATTTTCTCTATTACTCCAATGATATGATCGGCGCAGGCGGCTTGCTGTACCTTCAGGAGCAGGGCATCAGCGTTCCCGGCCAGATTGGTTTGGCCGGCTTCAATGGTGTAGAACTGTTGCAGGGTTTGCCCCGGCAGCTCGCTACTATGGACGCGTGCCGGCTGGAAATCGGACGCAAAGCTGCAGAGATTATCGCGGCCCAGTTGGAAGATCCGGACACTGAGATCGAAAAACATGTCACGCTGACCCCGACCATTTCCTATGGCGATACTCTGAAACGGCGCTGATGGCGCTTCAGCGGCTTGGCAATCAAAAGGCGCGGCGGTTGTTCCTGAACCGCCACGCCCTGCTGGAGAAGCCCGCAGGCCCTGCCAAGGGTAGCGATCTTCTAGCGCTGATCCAACGACTTGGATTTGTGCAGCTTGACAGCATCAACACCGTGGCGCGAGCCCATGATGTGATCCTGTTCTCGCGTCGGCCAGGCTACAGGGCGCAAAACCTCAAACAGCTTTACGAGCGCGACCGGGAGCTGTTTGAACACTGGACCCATGATGCCGCCGTTATTCCGATGGCATTTTATCCGCACTGGCACCTGCGTTTTGAGCGCGACAAGGACCTGCTGCGCAAACGCTGGCGCAATTGGCGCCGGGACGGGTTCGAGGCGCGGTTCGAAGCCGTACTAAAACATGTCCGCGATCACGGGCCGGTCAGCTCCTCCGATGTCGGCAAGGATGAGAAGAAAGGCTCTGGCGGCTGGTGGGACTGGCACCCGTCCAAGACCGCACTGGAATACCTATGGCGCTCCGGCGCGCTGACTGTGATCGGGCGCGAAGGATTTCAGAAACGCTATGATCTGACGGACCGGGTGATAGAGGAACATCTGCGCTCCAGTTCCTCCTACGATGAAGCTGCATCTCTCAATTGGCTGTGTTCCGCCGCGCTGGACAGGTTGGGCTTTGCCACGTCTGGAGAAATCGCCGCTTTCTGGGACACGGCCTCACCAACAGAAGCCAAGGCCTGGTGCGCCGGGCAGATGCGGCTCGGTGATCTGGAAGAAATCGAATTCGAACAGGCGGATGGCAAGCTGCGCAAGGTGTTCGCCCGTCCAGGGACAGTTGACACTGCAGCGGAACTAGGACCTGCGCCAGGACGGATACGCGTGCTCAGCCCCTTCGACCCTGCCCTGCGTGACCGCAAGCGGGCGGAAAGGCTATTCGGGTTCCACTACCGGATCGAGGTCTTCACCCCCGCTCCCAAACGGCAATACGGATACTACGTCTTTCCGCTGATGGAAGGCACGCGGCTGGTAGGCCGCATTGACATGAAGGCGGACCGCGACGCGGATCTCCTGCGCGTTACTGCAGTCTGGCCGGAGCAGGATATTAAGTGGTCAGCAGCCCGCACCAAACGGCTGGAGGCTGAGCTGGTCAGGGTGGCGAGGTTTGCAGGCGTTGGCGGCGTGTTTTTTGCTGACGGCTGGCTGCGATGATTCGCTTCACTCCGGCCTCAGCTGCGCCTCGATCACCTGACGGTAATCGTCCGGCGCGGGCCTTGCAGTAAAGGTTTCCGGAGCAATGAAGACGCAGACAAACTTACCCTCGAAACACAGGGTACCGGCCTGCCGTGCGTTCACCCTGAAGGTGACCGACTTGCTGCCCAGCGCCGAGGGCCAAACCTCGCACAGCAACCGGTGCCGCGGGGTGACCGGCGAGCGGAAGTCAATGCTCATGTGCACAAAGGGAGTGCCGGTGCCGCGGTCCAGCTCCATCTGATACCAGCCATCGCCGTCCAGGTGATGCTCCCACCAGGCGTCGATTGCCTCCAGCGCAAAGGCCGGCAGCCGCCCGGTATAGGCAATCCGTGCCGGGTCGCAATCGCCCCAGCCCACGCGGATTTCATGGGTGAATGTGTCCTGCTCTGCCATTTTCACTGCCTCGCATACCTCTGCAGGAGCACCCTACCGGCGCCTGTCCGAGGTATCAAACCGCAATGGCAGGCAAGTCCGCCTTACGAACTGCCGCGCTTCCGGGACAGAATCAGATCCGGCAGCACTAGCGCGTCTATCAGCGCGTCACACAGCCCGACACAATTGGTGCAGCCGACACAAGGTCCCTGCAGCGCGGAAACTTCCGTTGCCAGCGCCTGAACCTTCGGCGCGGCGGCTTTGCTTCTGCTGATTTGCATGGCGGGTCTCCCCATCTGGTGCATCATATTCCCGCAAGCGGAACCCGGAAACGTGATTCAGGTCAATCCAAACCTGCGTCACATAATATTTCCATTTCCTGCACAAGCTTTGGCACGCCCCTCCCCGGACAACCGGAAAGGGGCCGTTATGTTTACTGCATAAGCATCAGCGGCAGCAGAGTAATCACCGGGAACGCCACCAGGATGATCACCCGGATGATGTCGGAAGCGACGAAGAACATCACCGCCTTGTAGGTGTCGATCATCCGGGTCTTGCGGTCCATCGCGTTGATGATGAACAGGTTCATACCAACTGGCGGAGTGATCAGGCCCACTTCAACAACGATCAGCACCAGCACGCCAAACCAGATGGCGACATACTCCGCCTCGATCCGGTTTACCCGGCCTTCTGTGACGCGGATGCCCAGTTCCTTCATCTGCTCGCGGGTCAGTTCGGCACCAGTGGCGATGGCATCCTGTATAGAGGCCAGCATCTCAGCCCCCATCCCTTCAGGAACTCCCGCCCTCAGGACCTCCATGGCTGCATCCGCCTGCATCGCGGGCAGCGACAGCAGGCCAAAGTCCATCGCGGAAATCACCGGGAAGAAGATCGGGATAGTCAGCAGGATCATCGACAGCGAATCCATCAGGCAGCCAAACACCAAGTAGAAGGCGAGGATCAGCGTCAGCACCATCCAGGGGCTAAGGCCCTGACTTACCACGAAGTCGGCCAGTTCCTGAGGCACTTTGGTCAGCGCCAGAAAGCCGTTGTAGAAACCTGCGCCCAGCACAATGAAGAAGATCATCGCGGTGGAGCGCGCGGTCACTAGGAAACTATCTGCCAGGGTTTCGCGGTTCAGACCGCCATTGAGCCAAGCAATCAGGCCGGTGCCAAACGCCCCTACCGCTGCACCTTCCGTCGGGGTGAACCAGCCCAGGTAGATACCGCCAACCACAAGGCCAAACACCAGAAGCACCGGCCATACATGGAACAGCGCGGCAAAGCGCTCGCCCCAGGGAACTGGTGGGCGGGTGCCTGCGCTTTCCGGGAAAAGGCGGACATAGATGGAAATCGCAATCACATAGCCAAGCGCTGCCAGCAGGCCGGGGATGAAGGCCGACAAGAACAGCTTGGCAATGTTTTGCTCAGTCAGAATTGCATAGATCACCAGCACCACGGATGGCGGGATTAGAATGCCCAGCGTACCGCCTGCAGCCAGTGTCGCCGTCGAAAACCCGCCGGCATAGCCGTATTGCTTCAGTTCCGGCAGTGCGACCCGGCCCATAGTGGCAGCTGTCGCAAGTGAGGACCCGCAAATTGCACCAAAACCTGCGCAAGCACCAATTGCCGCCATGGCGACACCGCCCTTGCGGTGGCCCAGGAACCCTTCGGCTGCCTTGAATAACGCGGTGGACATGCCGCCCAGCGTTGCGAAATGCCCCATCAGCAGGAACATCGGCACGATGGTCAGCGAGTAGGAGGAAAAGGTAGTATAGGTCTCGCTTTTCAAGCGGCCAAAGGCAACCTGAGTCCCGTCTGTCACCCAGATAAGTCCGCCGAGGCCAACAAGAAACATCGAAAGCCCGATAGGCACCCGCAAAAAAATCAGAAGCATCAGAACCGGGAAGGAGGCGATGCCAATTTCAAGAGCCGTCACTGTTCACCCTCCACGCCGTCCCAGATCAGGATCCGGCCGGTAAAGAATTCAATGGTGCGGATTGCACCCATAAAGATGCCAACTATGGCGGCAACGACAGCTGCCAGCAGGCTGATGGCGTAGGCCCACCAGACCGGGAACTCGAGCAGGAAGGAGGTCTCGCCATTGGAAAACTTGCCTGCAAGGCCTTCAGCCAACCGCCAGGCGATCAGCACCAGAACAGCAGCAAAAACAACTTCGGTGACCATCCGAAGGAACCGTTTGACACCGCGCGGAAACGCATTGGCCACCACATCGACCGAGGCATGACCAGCAGTGATCTGGCACAACGGCAGGAAGGCGAAGATTGCAAAGGCCACCCCTGCCTCGACCAGCTCAAAGTCGCCGTTCACTGGCCCGACCCAGCCTGTCATCCATTTCGAAAACCCGGGCGCAATCCGCTCCATCAAATCGCCATGGAAGAAACCGTTGAGCAGGCGCCCAGCGATTGAAACACATGTCAGAATGATCAGAAGAGTGAGGACTGCACCGCCCAGGTAGGCCATTGATTTGGCCAGCCGCATCATGAGCTTGTGCATGGTTCAGTTGCCTTGTTCCGGTATGCAAAGGGCCGCAGTGCCAATGCCGCGCGGCCCTTCACTTTTATCAATTCAAACGCCTTACTGGTACTGCGGCGTGTATTTCTCGATCAGCCCGCTGGCTTCTTCGATCAGCGCGGCACCGTCGATGCCTTTTTCCTTCATGTCAGCGATCCACTGGTCGTAAATCGGCTGCGCACGCTCTCGCCAGATAGCGGTCTGCTCTTCGTCCAGGGTGATCACGTTGTTACCCAAGTCCAGCGCCATTTCGCGCGACGGGCCATCGGAATCCGCCTGTGTGCCGCCGGCAAAGACCGAGAACTCCAGGCCGGAGTTGTCGTCGATGGCCTTCTTCAGATCATCCGGCAGGCTTTTATACTTATCTTTGTTCATCGCCAAAACAAAGGTCAGGGTGTAAAGGGCTTTGCCAGTGAACTCGGTGTGGTTCTCCACCAGTTCCGGAACCTTCAGCGCCGCGGTCACTTCCCACGGAATGGTGGTGCCGTCGATCACGCCTTTGGACAGGCCTTCCGGAATCGCCGGAACCGGCATACCCACCGGAGTTGCGCCCAGTTCGGTCAGCAGTGCGTTGACCGAGCGGCCGCCGCCGCGGATTTTCATGCCTTCCAGATCTTCGGGCGTTTCCACCGGATCAGAGGTGTGGATCATGCCGGGGCCATGCACCCAGGTGCCCAGGATGTGCACATCCTTGAACTCAGTGTCCTTCATGTGCTTGTCGAACATTTCCCAATAGGCGTGCGACACGGCGCGCGCATTGGTCATCATGAACGGCAGCTCGAACACCTCGGTTGAGGGATAGCGGCCAGGCGTGTAGCCCACCACGGTCCAGACGATGTCGGCCACACCGTCGATGGCCTGGTCCATCAGCTCCGGCGGCTTGCCCCCCAGTTGCATAGAGGGAAAGCGATCGATCTTGATCCGCCCGCCCGAGGCTTCCTCGACGTTGTCCGCCCAGACATCCAGGATCAGCTTCGGCACGTTTGCCTGCGCCGGCAGGAACTGGTGCAGTTTCAAGGTCACTTCCTGGGCAAATGCCGGCATCGCGCCAAACACCGCCAGGGCCGCTGCGCCCGCTACCCCCAAAAGCTTTCTGCGAGTGGTCATGTGTGTCCTCCCTTTGACCAAATAATTTACCGGACTTTTACCGCCGCAAGATTGCTGCGGCGTCCGGCGATTTTCTTTCCGTTTCTGCCGTCAGAACCCTCATTCGGGTTCGTTTAACGAACCGACTGCTTCCCTGCTATTAGGTGCGTTTGTAACCATCAACAGCAGATTATGCATTTTTTACTCATGAAATCCGTCCGCTCGCCCCATTGTCAGCGGGATTCACCACTCAATACGTTACGAAACGGCCATAAATCACATCCAAATTGATACATATGGAAGCCGCCGTATGGCAACAACTATCGCGGCACGGGACATCCTGCGTCATTCCGCAGCAGCCAATGTCAGCTCAACCGGCGCAAGCCCGTCCACCCCTCCACGAATCCGATCGCCAGTCTGAACCGCTCCGACACCGGCAGGTGTGCCAGTCAGGATTATGTCGCCCGGCCGCAGATGATAGAACCCCGATAGGTGACCAATGATGTCAGTCACAGACCAGATCATCTCCGCCAGCGTAGCGTCCTGCCTGATCTCCCCATTCACCTCCAGCCAGATCTGCTGGCCGGCCGGACCCTCCCAATCACCCGCCCTGCTCATCGGGGCCAACACGGTGCCATTCTCCAGATCTTTCCCCAGATCCCATGGCCGCTGTTTCTTTCGCTCCCGAATTTGCAGGTCACGCCGGGTCATATCCAATGCACAGCCATAGCCAAATACGGAAGCCGCTGCTTCTGCCGGCCCGGCCCGGAAAACCGATGCCCCGATTGCCACCGCAAGCTCCATTTCATAGTGAAAGTCATCTGTACCCGGAGGATAAGGCACAACTTCATCCGTCAGAACAGCATTGGCAGCCGCCTTGGTGAAATAGAACGGCGCTTCCCGGTCCACTTCGTTACCCATCTCGGCGGCATGTGCTGCATAGTTGCGTCCAACACAAAAGATCCGCCCCACCTGGTAGCCAGCCTCCTCTCCCATCACTGGAACGACCAGTGTCTCTGGAAGTGGAAACAGAACTTTATTCATCGGAAATTCCTCTTGCTTAGCGGCCTGTAGCCAGCCCCTCAAAACAGAACTACAAAACCATCGGCTATAAACCTTTGATTGTCTTCAACATGACCAAGGTCACTCGCGTCAACGGCTTCCTTCCAAATCACACAGCCAGCATAGTCGTCAGGCATTGCTCCGATAACGGCACCAACTGCCTTATTGGACTTGCCCTTTCCCGTGGTGCCGCACAGACCGC
Organism: Leisingera sp. ANG-M6; assembly: GCF_000813905.1. NCBI lineage: Bacteria > Pseudomonadati > Pseudomonadota > Alphaproteobacteria > Rhodobacterales > Roseobacteraceae > Leisingera > Leisingera sp. ANG-M6. The sequence continues at coordinate 398,780 of NZ_JWLG01000015.1, read as the reverse complement.
TTTAGCTGCCGTCTTTTGCAGGGAATGGAGCGTCATAATACTCCCGGTACCAGTTGACGAAATGCTCTACGCCCTTAGCCACGGCAGTTTGAGGTTTGTATCCCGTGAGCCTGTGAAGCAGCGAAGCATCCGCCCAAGTCGCCGGAACATCACCGGCTTGGATCGGCATCAGGTTCTGTTCTGCCTTACGCCCGGTAGCCGCCTCGATCGCCTCGATAAAGGCGGTCAGCCGCACGGATTCAGAATTGCCGATGTTGACCACACGATGCGGTGCTACAGGCGACAGGCTGTCGCCCTCCGGCACAACACCGTCCGGCCGGCGTTGCGGAACGGCATCCAGCAGCAGCCGGATCGCTTCGACCAAATCGGTGACATAGGTGAAATCCCGCTTCATGTCGCCGTAATTGTAAACATCAATCGGCTTCCCTTCGAGGATCGCCTTGGTGAATTTGAACAGCGCCATGTCCGGCCGTCCCCAGGGACCATAGACTGTAAAAAACCGGAACATGGTGACCGGAAGTTCAAACAGATGCGCATAGGAATGCGCCATGTTCTCCGTCGCCTTCTTGGTTGCGGCATAGAAGGACATCTGGTGATCGGCCTTTTGGGTCTCCTTGTAGGGCATCTCGGTGTTGGCGCCAAAAGCCGAGGAAGTGGAGGCCAGCAGCATGTGCCGCGGTGGATAGGCGCGAGCGGCCTCCAGGATCTCAAAGGTGCCGGTTATGTTGCTATCTAGATAAGAACGCGGGTTTTCGATCGAATAACGTACCCCAGCCTGGGCCGCGAGATGCACCACAAAGTCAGGCCTGTGCGCCGAGAAAAGTTCCATCATGACACCGCGCTCTTCGATGCTGCGGTTGATGACGCTGAAAGCCGGATGCCGTTCCAGCATCTCCTGGCGGTCCCGCTTGAGCTGGACACTGTAGTAGTCAGACAGGTTGTCAATGCCAACGACGCGAAACCCGTCTGCTAACAGCCGCTGGCACAGATGGTAGCCGATAAAGCCGGAAGACCCGGTAACAAGAACAGTTTGCTGGCTCATTGGTCTGCTTCCGGGGTTACCTGGACTGCCGGGTTCCGGTACCCGGTCAAGGCTTGATTTCTGCGCAGACGCCGGACCGTCCAGCCGGCATTATTGCAGACCGCACCAGTGCATGCCATCCCTGAAGGTTTCCCCCATGAGCAAAGCTGCAGGCCTTGCCAGAAGACCTGTTCTGAAGGAACGTCTGGCTGCCCTTAGCTGAAACCTATTTACTGCAAAACTGACCTGAACTCGTGACGCTTGCCTGGTCAGACAGAACTAGATCACTCTGCCTGGCGCCCTTCGCCCATGTACAGCTTCTGCATGTCCACGAAATAACCGTTGTCCAGCCGCCCGCGGACGGCGGCCCAGCCCTCCGGGTTGCCCTGGATGGCACGGTAGAGCTCTGCCGGGACGGTCATGTATTCAAGGTATTGCTCTGACGCCGTTTCCAGCCAGGCGAACACATAGCTGTCTTCCTCTTCATCCGCTTCGGTCAGACGCAGTTCGATGCCTTCTGCCAGCGGAACCGTTTCCACGCTGCGTAGGATGTGCAGCTTCATCATTTCGACGATCACGTCATCCAGTCCCAGCTGCTTAATCAGCAGCTTCTCCCGCACTGCAGGCCAGCCGAAAGTGAGGCGCGCCGCCAGGCCGCTGCCGACGTCGCGGGCCGCCGCCGGGGCGCTGGCACCATAGCTGGCGCCGAACAGCTCCCTGGCCTCGTCCTCCAGTTCCAGATGGTCGCGCAGGCGGCTGGCAGGCATCGCGGCAATCCACTGGCCGCGGCCTGCATCCAGATAGTTGAACTGAGGCTGCAGCCGGAAGCTTTCGCCGCAGGCATCGCAGGCGCAGTCCTGAAACCGGTCTTGCAGGATATCGTCGCGCAGGTCAGGCCGCCGGTCGGCGTTTACGCTGCCCACGGCCATCATGGTCACCGGCGCCTCACACTGCGGGCAGACCAGATTGACGGGGTGAAATAGGGACATCGGTCAGAAGCCTTTCAACAGGTCAGAGTTTTTCCAGCCAGCCAACGGCAGGGTGGTTCGGCTTCAGCTTGCCGGAATGAAAGGCGGCATACAGCTCCGAGAACCACTCCCCCGGCGCCCGGAATTGGTAGCCGGTGATCCCCTTGGCGCGCTCGCTGAGCAGATAGGAGTTCCAGCTGTTGGGGTAGCTTTCCTGATAGACCACCCCGCCGATTGCCAGCTTCTTGGCGGTGGCCATGCTGGACCAGGGCTTGGCCGGTTCCGAGGCCATATCGACAAAGGCCTCCATCTTAATCCGGCGGCTTTCCCAGTCCTCATCCGAGCAGGTTTCATCCTCCGGCCTGGGCGGCACATGGGCGCTTTTGTTATGGGCCATGTATTCAGTGACATAGGCCGTATCATAGCTGAATTTCTTGGCAATCTTGTCTGCGATGCCAGAAATATCCATGCCGTGTTCGGTCCAGCCGCCAAAGTCCTTCTTCTTGCCGTTGTTCTTCATGAAGCTCTGCTTGTCGTCGACCGCATGGCCGACCTCATGCAGGGTGTTCCAGTTGAAGAAGGTGACCGGTTCCTCGTTGGCGGGTTTGCATTTCTCCAGCTCTGCGCGCTCTTCCGGGGTGGCGGCATCGTCCAGGCTGCCGACCGCATCGTCGCTACCAAAGGCGTAATTGGGCGAGGCCCCGGCATCGCCTTCGTGCATCACGATCCGCTTCTTGTCGCTTTGGTACTTGGAACCGCCCTTGGCGGCCTCGTTCACCGCAAAGCTTTGCAGCGAGTCGTTGTTCAGCGTGTGATCCAGCGGCAGGTCCTGCATCGCCTTGTAGAAGGCGACGATGTTCGGCCCTTTCAGGTTGTTGTCGGCAATTTCCGAGGCCGGGGCCAGGTTCTCGTTGCTGAAGTTCTTGATATCGCATCCAAAACGCGCCTTGAACGCGACCTTGACCACGGCACGCTGAGCTTCCGGCTCCAGGTTGTCGATCATTGCGTCCAGTTCAGCCGTGCCATTGGGGCGCGACAGGATTTCCTTGATGTCGTCTTCCTTGGGCGGAGTGTTGGCGCGCATTTCCGCCATCACAAAGGCGCTGGTGCCAATGGCGCGGGCCTCCTCCAGAAGCTTGACGCCCTCGCCCGGCTTCTTGCCGGCCACAGCTGCCGCAGCATCACCCAGCTTCTTGCGCATAGTGTCGATACTGGGCTTGATAGCGTAGCGGTGCTCGTGTTTTTCCAGCACTGCCAGGCGCGGCTCGACCTCCGGTTTGGCGCGCAGCTCCTTGTATTGCTTGTGCTGCCCCGCCATTTCCAGCGCGATCTTGGTCTGGGCAATGGCCGCCTCGATATCGCTGCTGACCTTGGCATAGTTCTGGCCGCCCTTGGCCGCGGTTTCGGCTCCATCCAGCAGTTTTTCAACCGCGTCCGTCTCATCCTTCACATAGGCCGCCTCAGCGTGGCCGGTAACCGGCGGCAGGGCGGCGCGGGCGCGGACGATTTCCTGCGCGATGAAGGCATATTGCGAGATTACCTCATTGGCAGTGTTGCAGGCCTCCAGCGCTGCCTTGAGATGGCCCTTGGCGATCTTGGCGTCCAGCCCGTCCTTCTGGCAGTTCTCAATCTCGGTATTGGCGGTGTCCAGATGGGTCTTGGCGACGCCGGCGTTCTCGCGGCTGCCCACTGCCTTGATCGACAGTTTCGCCGCCTGCACCTGCGGCCACCAGGGGGCGCTGTCCTCGTCGCCGCCGATGGCGGAGTTCACCGCTTCCAGGATGCCGTGGGTATTGGCGGAGCTGATTGCCTCCTCGGCGGATTTCGTGACTTCCTCGGCCATAGTCTTGGCGGTGGCGTAATCGCTGGGGGCCAGCTTGACCAAGTTGTCGTATTTCGCTGTCAGCCGGGTCAACTGGGCCTGGATCGCGTCTGCGTGCTTGTGGCCCCTGGCTTCGGCCAGCTTGGCCTCGGCAGCGGCGCGGGCAGGTTCATAATCGGAAGACCCCTTGATGGATTGCAGCAGCGCCTTGGCGTCTTCGGTGATTTGCTTCAAGAGCTTGATCGCCTGGGTATAGTCGTTGCTGTCCAGATCGGTCCGAGCGAGGTCCAGTTTGGCGGCCGTGAGCCGGTCCGCCATCGCCTTGATCCGGTCTTTGGTAGCATCGTTGTTTTCCGGTGCCAGCGCATCCACCGCCGCTTGGGCATCTGTCACGCTCTGATTATAGGGGGCCGCTGCCGCGATCAGCAGCTTGCAGGCCTCAATCTTCTGATACGCCTTTTCGAACATCCGCAGCGCGGCAGAATAGGTATGCGCAGCCTTCATCGCCTCATACTTGGCGAAATCCGCATCGGCACGGGCGATCTGATGCACTCCGGCCTCCTTGCCGGGGCCGATCAGGGTAGCGCGGGGCGTCTTGAAGAAGGGGGTTTCCCAGCCCAGCACGGTTTTCAGGTTTTTCAGATCCTCGTCCGTTGCTTTCGCCCAGCCCGCCGCCGCCTTGGCCTTCTCCGCGGCACCCTTGAAATCGCGGGCGGTCTGCTTGGTGGTGCTTTCGTCGAGCAGGTCCTGAACTTCGGTCTTGCGGTGGGTCAGCTGGGCTTCGACATCGCCGCCTTCGGTGGTGATCTTGGCGATGATAGCAGCGGCCTTGGTGCGGTCCGCCTTGATGGTTTTGAACAGCTCGCCATCGGCGCGGGCTTGCTCTACAATCTTGCGCGCGGCGGCGATCTTTGCCTCACCACCCTTATAGTCATAGCCTTCCGGCTTGATCAGATCGTCCGCTTCGCCGCTCAGTTTGTTAGCGTCGTCGATATGCGGCTGCACGCAATTGGCATCGTTCAGCGGTACCAGCGCCGCAATCTGCGCCGCCAACGAGGCCTTCAATTCGCCGTAGGCGCGGTGCTGGTGGATCAGCACCATTGCCATCTTGAGATTGGAGATGGCGCTGTCCAGGTGCGCCCGGGCATCATCGAACTTCTTGGCCGTCTTGGCTTTTTCGGCCTCCGCCGCGGGCAATTGAGCCTTGGCGATCAGCGCGGTGAAGTCATTGCCGGTATCGGCTGCTACCACCTTATCGCGGACATCAGTGAATACCTTGAATGCCGGATCCCACTTCTTTTTCAGATCGTCGAGCGCGGCGGTGTCTGTCATCCCGTCCAGCTCCACAGTGGCCTCTGCCGCGGCCTTGGCGCTGTCGGCGCGTTTCTCGGCATCTGCCACACAGTTGCTGGCGGTGGTGAAGTCCAGCTTCAGCGCCGCTGCTGCCGCCTCGGCCATCAGGGCCTTGGCATCTTCCAGCATGGTTGCAGCCTGCGGCACGTTCTTGAGCGGGTCGATCTTGCCCTGAACTGCCACGCGTTTTTCCTTGTAGGCCTTACAGGCGTCCGCTTGGGCGGTCGCAGCGGGCCAATCGCCCTGGGTGGCGTCCAGCAGGGTCAGGGCGGTGGAGTACTTGTGCAGCACCGCTTCGGCCTTTGCCGAGGCGAGGTCCGCCTCCATCTTGAGGATGATCACCTGAATGCCCGAAGCACCATCGTGGTCTTTGAACTCTTTCAGCTTGGCCTCAAAGGCCGTCAGCTTCGGAGCATACTGCTGAACAACCGGGATTTCCTTTTTGAGGAAGGGCAGGAGACCCCAGAACTTGCTGAGTAGCTTGATCGACTCGGTGTAATCCTTGCTCGTGGCAACATCTGAATCGGTGTAATGACCCTTGGCCTCGTCCAACTTATCCTTGAGCAGGTTCTTGATCGCCGCTGTGAGGCCCGCCCAGTGGTCGATCCACTGTTTGACCTTGGGGCGCCAGTCCTCATACAGCTTGCGCTGTTTGCGCACCTTGGCGGTTCGTTCATAGACCTTGGCGACTTCGTCCAGCTTCTGGATGCCATCCTTGAATTTCTTGGCGGCCTTGTCCTGCTGCGCGGCATCATAAAGCCGCTCCATCTCGCGCGCGGCGTCATCCACTGCCGGATCGCCGACTGTTACGCCGCGGGCCGCGTCGGCCAGCGCCTTGCGGTCGGGATCGAGCGCCATGAAATGGGCGAACTCATCGGCCAGGATTTCGGCCTTGGCAATCTCCGCTTCGGCCGCAGTCAAGTCGGCGGTGGCCGTTTTCAGATCATGCGCTTTGGCCTTGTCCGCCGCGGCGGTGCGCAGTCCGGTAATGCGGGTGATTTCAGGTGCGATTTCGGGCGCCGTGGCCTTGGGGTGGCTGGTCAGAGGCACCATGCGCAGATCGAAGATTTCCAGAGCCTTTTGGAACGCGGTCTTGGCCTGAGTGTCGGCGGCAACCGCCTTTTCCAGAGCGTCCAGCGCCTTTTCGCCGGCATCCAGCTTGGCGCCGCTGGCATCCTCGGGCTTGGCCTTGGCCTGCGCGGCCAGCGCCGCAACCTTGTCGAGCGCGGCTTTCCACTTGTCAGGGGTCTGGCTGACCGCTTCCGGCACCATGGTGTTGTAGGTCTTGACCGGCCCGTCCTTTAGTGCTTTGAGCGCGGCCTCGATCCGGGCGATCTGTTCGTCGACGGTGGCGTCCCCGGTCTCGCTGCCGGTGTCGCCGGAGGGTGGTGCGGCCTGTTCCGGCGCCTTGGCCGGGGCTTCGGGTTTGGTTGCGGTCGCGGTATCACCGCCTGCTGCTGCCTCGGTGCTGGCAGGAGCCGCCTCCCCGCCGCCTGCATCGGTGGCGGTCTGGCGGGCCTTGGAAATCGCCTGCGCCAGCGGGCCGACTGCCTTGAGCGCGCCCTCATAATCCGGCGGGCTGGCGGCCACGCGGGCCTTGATTTGGGTCCAGACGGTTTCAATCTTCTCCGACTGCGCAGTCTTCAGTGCCAGCACCTCATCGATCAGCGGCTCCAGCTTGGCTGCCGCCTGCTGCCACTTGCCTTCCAGCAGGCTCTGCCGCTTGGCGCGGGCGGCGGCATCCTGAGCGGCGGTCTTCATCTCGGCGGAGAGCTTGGCGATATGCTCCAGCGCGGCGGTAAAGCCGCTGCCCTCGGCCTTGGCCTGGATCGCCTTCCACAGCGTCTCTGCCTTGGAGAGGTCGATGCCGGCGATGTCACGGAGCTTCGCCATGTTGGTCTCGACCTTGGCAGCGGTGGTTTTCCACTTGGCCTCTGCCGGATCCGGTTCGGCGGAGGGGGCGGCCGGCGCCTCAGCCGACGCTTCGGTGGCGGTGTCGCCGCTGGCGGCCGGGGCGGCCTGGGGGACGTCCTCTGCCGTTTCATCCTCATCATCGGCCTCCGACTCGACGACATTGCCGGAGGGGTCGAGAATAAGGATCTTGTACTTGAGCCCGACCACCATGAACATCTTCTTGGCCTTGCGGGCCATGCCAGGCACGATCTTGCCCTCGACCGACATCGACAGTTCCTTGCCGTCCAGCTTCAGGGTGCCGAAGCTGAACTGCGGGGTTTCGCCATCGGATTTCGCTTGCTTGCCCAGCACCTTGGCAGCCTTGGTCTTGTGAGTGAGGAACACCGAATTCTCGATCTTCTTGCCAAAGCACAACCCGAAGGACAACGCGCGTTTGCGGGCGAGTGTCATCTGCTGTTTGATTTCTTTTGCGGCGGATGCGTCAAGTGGCATGGGGACACTCCCAGGACTAAAAACTATTTTAAAACAGTAGGTTATTTCTGCCACCATCAAGCGTTGCATAGAAGCCGGATTCCAGCAAGATTTTTTCTTGTCAATTCTGGCTGGCTGCGCAGACTAAAGGTCCATGTGCATTAAAGAGAGGCATAAATGATTATCCGACCGACTGGTTGTGGCACGTGAGGGGTTCGCGCTTAGCCGGCGCCGTGTTTCTTACGGCGTTTTCAGGGGTTTGCGTCGGGTTGGCCGTTTTCTCATTTGCCTCTGATGGCGGGAGCGGACAAAGCGGAGGAATACCCATGGTCACAACCACGGCAGCAGATCTCGACGGTGCCTGGATCGTCCAGAAGGTTAAGGACGTCGATCTGGACCCATCTGAAAATCTGCGATTTGATTTCGAAGATGGCACACTCTACGGCTCCAGCCCTTGCCGGAGCTTCACCACAACTTTCGGCCCTGACCTCGAGAACTTTATGTTCTCACCGTTCCAAATCGGTGGAGGGCTGTGCGATGAAGCAATCATGATTACCGAACGGGAGTTCATGCAACAGATCAGCCTAACCAACCGTGTGGAGGTCACCGGGGATGGAAAACTTGTAATGTATAACTTCGACCAGCCGCTGCTGTGGGCCACTCGGTTAGCTAGCTAGTTGAGTGAATCGGTTTAAACTGCTGCAGACAGTTCTTCGCGGCTACCGCTATCTTCTCGGAACAACAACAGCCTAGCCAGCGGCAAACTGTTGACCAATTTCTTAAATACTCTTTTCTAGCGCACCCAGACCTCTACCCTGCGATTGATCTGGCGGCCCCAATCGCTGTCATCACAGGCCATTGGCAAAACTTCACCAAATCCTTCAGCTCGGATTTTGACACGGCCAGTGTCTGCTGTTTCCGCGGCCTTGATCACCGCATCACGTACCGCTCCAGCCCGCTTCAACGCAATTTGCCGGTTGCCTGCCGCGGGCCCAACACCATCTGAAAATCCTGCAAAGATAACTTCCTTTGAGTCAAACTCCCCTGCTTCCAGCGCCCTGGCCAGTTGCTCAATGTTGGAGCGGGACTGAGCGTCCGGGCGCGAGGAGCCAGGTTCGAAACGGAAAGAGACGGTCAGCCGCCGCATTCCACCCAACTCAGTCACCAAACGCTGCAATTCCGCCAGGCCGCCGTTTTCTTCCGCTGCTTGAATGGCATTAGCAAGCCGGTTGCCTTGACGGCTGACCGGGATCAGTTCTGGAGCCTGATCCACAAATCCGGCACGGCGGATCACTGCCTGCGCTGCCGGTCCGCGCACATAGGCGAGAAAGTCCCGCGCCACTTTGGGAAGACGCCGGGCCGGCAGGTACAGGAACATCGGAACTGTCAGCGGGTAGTCCTCAGTTTTCACTGCCCGACGGCCGGCTTGCAGGAAAAATCCGCAGGGCCCAGTCAGCGTCAGAACCCGGGCTGCGCCTTTCTCAGCATAGCTAGCGATACCTATGGCAAAGGGGTCAATCATCACCCTACGGACCAGCAAGCTGCTGCGGTCATGTCTCTGGATGGCAGAAGTAAACGCAGTCCCGGATGGGTTCATCAGCTTGTCTTCGACCGCCTGAGACAAACCGGAAGCGGACACCGGCATATGGATCGAAACGGGAGCATCGGGGCCGCCAAGCTCCCGCCAATTGGTGATTTGTCCTGACAAGATGCCAGCCAGCTGCGGCAGAGTGATTTCGCGCACCGGATTGCTCGGCGCCACCACTGGCACAAAGGCATCCAGCGCCAGCACACGGCTGCGTCCCACCCCTGTTAGATCCCCTAAACCTGCCGCCCGTGCAGCCTTGCGTTCAAGGGGACGTATTTCCCGAAGCGCCATAGCAATATCCGCCTCATCCGCGATGAGAGCCGCAAATCCTGCGTCAGTATTGCTGGCAGTAAAAGTGAACCGCGCCGCAGGCTTCTGCCCGCGCAAAAGCACATGGCTGAAGTTCCCTGCAGGAAGAGCTTCCCTGCGCGTCTGATACCCATTGCGCAGTGCAAATCCCTCGATCAGCGCAGGCAGCAGAACTTCCGACATCGCAGAGGAACCGGCGAAAGTGATCTCCGCAACAAATCCAGACAGGCTTGGACACCCCGGCCCGTCACAGGAAACACCTGACCCATCAACAGTCAGTTCGCCGAATTGGGTCTGCACCCGGTAGAACTCACCATCAAAACCCAGCAGAGTGCCTGTGATTTCAACGGCGCCGTCCGGGGAAGACAATGTGACGTCCTGGGCCGCGAGTGCGCGCGCAAGAGCTGCCAGAAAAAGTGCGGCGCAAACGGCCGCACGGAAGAAGGTCATGTTGATACCTGAAATTACCGCAAATCAGTTGGCGGCAATCTTCAGGTCTTCCATCAGATTATTCAACACCAGAAAACTGCCTTGTGCATCGCAATCCGGCATTGCCATAACCAGATCACGGCTGCTGAGTCTGCCGCTATGCAACTGCAGCGCCTGAGCATAGATATCCCGCCCGCAATTTCTGGCGGTAATTTCGGCCTCGGCGGTCAAGGAAACTCTCCCGTCCTGTCCGGGCAAACTGGACGGCAGGCTGTACATCTCGGCAATGCGCGGTGCTAACTGGCTTTCATCGCCGAGCCGCATAACCCGGCCAATCCCGGCTTGGTCGCCGGCACCGTGCCAGACATGACCCGCACTGCCGTAAGCAGCTCCAAACTCCCGCGCGTGCAGTTCAATCCCACTGTGGCCACTCCATTGTACGACCACACGTTCCACAGCCCCAATATCGGGAACTTCGACGACAGCAACCGCACCTGCGCCACCGGAAATTTCAGCGATAAAGACTGCAGTCTGAGTTAAGGCCGGCACAAGCCCTTCATAGCGCCCGGCTTCGTCCAGAGAGACAGTAAAACTCATACCACTGTGGTGCACTGTAAGGCGTTCGTTTGCGCGGCATGCAGCATCAACCGAGAAAGCAACCATCGCCAGCGGAGCTGCCTTGGCTGCGGCTGTCATACGGCAAGAGCTCTCAGGCTCCGGCTCTGAACTCTGGTGGTCCGCAGATTCCCGGGCAGATGCTGGATTAGCAGAGGTCAAAGCAATTTTTTCGATTTGCAGTTCCGCCCCGCTAGGTTCCGATGGCAATTCAGCACCGGCAGCGGCAGCTTTAAGGGCAGAACCAGCTTCACGGTCTGTTCCGAATGCCTGCATATAGACCCCGATCCCCAAGGCGCATGCCAGCGTCAGCGCACTTGTCAGCATCACCTGTTTCGTCAGCATGGGCACCTCCTGAACCAGCTTGGTGGAGGAAGCCTGCCCGGAAAAGACGGCCAGTTTGTGGCCGCATACAGGAGAGAATCCGGCAATTCTCCCATCTTCGTTGCTCGCTAGGAAACAATACAGACGCACTTAGCTGCGCTGCGGGCGTTCCGGCTCGGCCTTATCTCTCCTTTTAAAGACAGCTATGGCGCTGCACGCAAATGCAGCGCCACTTCAAGCCAAGGCCGTAAGTTGAGAAAACCTGTAGGGGCACTCCCCCCCTTTTGCTTCTAAGCGTGCCTCCGATAATTGATACTAGGCGACTTAAGTGTATCAGTTAGGCTAGGCTGCCGTGGCAGTGCTTGAACTTCTTGCCGGATCCGCAAGGGCACTTGTCGTTGCGCGAAGGATTTCCCCAAGTCGAAGGATCATCTTCAACAAAACCGGGAGCCGCAGCCTCCGTCGGGGCCTCTGCCCCCGAAGCCTGTGCCGCCATCTGCTGCATGGCTGCCTGGCGCGCAGCCATCTCCATCAGCATCTGCTGCTGCTCTTCCTCAGTCATCGGACGCACCCGGCTGAGCTGCTGGGAGACTTCCTCCCGCAAACTGTCAAGCATGCTCTCAAACAGCTGGAAGCTTTCGTTCTTGTACTCGTTCAAGGGATCGCGCTGCGCATAGCCGCGGAAACCTACGACCGAACGCAGATGCTCCAGCGTCAGCAAGTGCTCGCGCCATTTCTTGTCGATGGTCTGCAGCAGCACCTGCTTCTCGATGTTCCGCATGTTCTCCGGACCAAAGGCCTCAGCCTTCTCCGCCATCATCTTGTCTGACGCATCTACCAGCCGCTCGCGGATTTGCTCGTCGTCGACACCTTCCTCCGCGGCCCAATCGGCTACCGGAGCATCAATGGACAGCATTTCGCGGACCTGTTCCTGCAAACCCTGTGTATCCCACTGGTCAGCATAGGTCTTGGGCGGCATGTGAACATCCAGCAGATCGTCGATCACCTCATGGCGCATGTCATTGGTGATTTCAGACAAGTCTTCTGCCGCCATGATCTCGCGGCGCTGCTTGAAAATCACCTTACGCTGATCGTTCATCACGTCGTCGAATTTCAAAACATTTTTGCGCATGTCGAAATTGCGGCCCTCGACTTTGGCCTGAGCGCGTTCCAGCGACTTGTTCACCCAGGGGTGGATGATCGCTTCACCCTCTTTCATGCCCAGAGACGACAGCAGCTTGTCCAGACGCTCGGAACCGAAGATGCGCATCAGGTCGTCTTCGAGACTGAGATAGAAGCGCGTGCGACCCGGGTCGCCCTGACGGCCGGAGCGGCCGCGCAGCTGATTGTCGATGCGGCGGCTTTCGTGCCGCTCAGACGCCATTACGAACAGACCGCCAGCATCCAGCACCTTTTGCTTCTCTTCCGCGTGTTTGGCTTCTTCAGCCGCACGCAGTTCTGCTGGATCGGCTTCTGGGTTTGCCGCCAGCGCCTCCAGTACCTTCATCTCCACGTTGCCGCCGAGCTGAATGTCGGTGCCACGGCCAGCCATGTTGGTGGCGATAGTCACCGCGCCAAAGCGGCCGGCATCGGCGACAATTTGCGCTTCCTGCTCGTGGTGACGGGCATTCAGAACGTTATGCGGAATACCTTCGTGCTGCAGCATCTGGCTCAGCAGTTCAGATTTCTCGATCGAGGTGGTGCCCAAAAGGACCGGCTGGCCCTTTTCATGCGCCTTCGTGGCTTCCTTGATCATCGCTTCGTATTTTTCACGGGCGGTGCGGTAGACTTGATCGTCCTCGTCTGCCCGGGCAATCGGTCGGTTGGTCGGCACTTCTACCACACCAAGACCATAAATTTCGGCAAATTCCTCAGCCTCGGTCATCGCCGTGCCGGTCATACCGGACAGCTTTTCATAGAGACGGAAGTAGTTCTGGAAGGTGACGGAGGCCAAGGTGGTGTTCTCCGGCTGGATCTGAACGTCTTCCTTGGCTTCGATGGCCTGATGCAGGCCTTCGGACAATCGGCGGCCCGGCATCATCCGGCCGGTGAATTCGTCGATCAGAACCACCTGGCCGTCGCGGACGATATAGTCCTTGTCCCTTTGGAACAGCTTGTGTGCACGCAGCGCCTGATTCACGTGGTGCACCACTGTGGTGCTTTCGGGGTCGTATAGCGACGCCTCAGACTCCAGCAGCCCATGCTCACGCAGGACCTGTTCCAGATATTCGTTGCCATCCTCCGTGAAGGTCACGCCGCGTGTCTTCTCGTCGATCTCATAGTGGTCTTCCGCCAGCAGCGGAATCACTTTGTCGATGGTAGAGTACAGCTCCGAACGGTCCTCTGCCGGACCGGAGATGATCAGCGGGGTGCGGGCCTCGTCGATCAGAATTGAATCCACCTCGTCGACGATCGCAAAGTTGTGCTGCTTTTGGAACACCTGATCCAGCGAAGGTTTCATGTTATCGCGCAGGTAGTCGAAACCCAGCTCGTTGTTCGTCGCATAGGTGACGTCGCTTTGATAGGCGGCCATCTTCTCAGCATCGGGCTGGCCCGACCAGATCACGCCGGTGGTCATACCCAACTGAGCAAACACCTTGCCCATCCATTCGCTGTCGCGCTTGGCCAGGTATTCGTTCACGGTAACCACGTGCACGCCCTTGCCGGTCAGCGCGTTCAGGTAAGCCGGGAAGGTCGCCACTAGTGTCTTACCCTCGCCCGTCTTCATCTCGGAAATGTTACCCTGATGGAGAAAGACTCCGCCCATCAGCTGGGTGTCAAAGGCACGCAGGCCCAGGGCCCGCTTTGCGGCCTCACGCACATTGGCAAAGGCTTCGGGCAGCAGCGCGTCCAGGCTTTCACCGTCCAGCGCCCGTTTGCGAAGTTCTTCGGTCTTGGCAATCAGCCCATCATCGCTGAGCTTCGCGAACTCATCTTCCAGCCCGTTGATCTGCGCAATCAGCGGCCGTGTCGCCTTGACTTTACGGTCATTCGGCGTGCCGAAAACCTTTTTGGCGAGTGTTCCGAAACCCAGCATATCTTCTCCAGCGATCCTATGTCCGGCCTTTGCATCGGGCAGGCTTGCCCGCCGTGTCCGCAACCCATAAACAATGGTGCAAAGACGGTCCTGCCAATGGCCTCAAGGCGATGTAAGCGGCAGGGTATAGAGTGTCAACGGCACGGCCCCTTGCGGCCGGGGAATAGGAAGGTTTCAATGCGTAAAGGTCTCACATTTCTGCGCGGTATGGCGGTTGCCGCCAGTGCTGCGCTGCCGCTAGCCGTATCAGCAGCGCCGCACGCCAATACAGTGGTTGCCTCCGTCAACGGTGAAGAAATCACCATCGGCCACATGGTCATGGCGCGCGAAAATTTGCCGGAGCAGTACAAACAACTGCCCGACGAGGTGCTCTACAACGCTATTCTGGACCAACTTGTCCAGCAGACCGCGCTTAAACAGCAACTGCGTGGCGAAGTGCCCCACTACGTCGAGCTTGCAGTTGAAAACGAGGAACGCGCGATGCTGGCAGCGGATGTGATCGAAACGGTCATGGACAGAGCCAGCGGCGAGGACCAGCTGCGGGCAGCCTATGACGAGAAATACTCCACCGGTGAAGGCGGTGACGAGTTTCATGCGGCCCATATCCTGGTCGAAAGTGAAGAGGACGCACTGGACGTAAAGGCTGAGCTGGACGCAGGCGCTGATTTTGCCACCCTGGCCAAGGAACGCTCCACCGGACCTTCCGGCCCCAATGGAGGCGATCTAGGTTGGTTCACCACCGGCCGCATGGTGCCGGAGTTCGAACAGGCTGTCCTGAAACTGCGTTCGGGCGAGGTCTCCGGTCCGGTCCAGACACAGTTCGGCTGGCATATTATCCTGCTCAACCAGCGCCGCAAAACGGAAGCGCCCGAGTTCGAAGAAGTGCGTGCCGAACTGGCCGGTGAACTGCGCCAGAAAGCGGTTGAGGACCGGGTGAACGAACTGACAGCTGCCGCAGAAATCGAACGGCCTGAGATCGAGGATTTGGACCCGGCCATTCTCAAAGACCTTAGCCTGGTTAGGAATTGATCATGGCCAAATCCATGCCCGTTTCGCCGCTGGCGCCTGCCGGCTTTCCCGACCTTCCCGTGATCAAGGGTGTGCGATTTGCGTCCGCAGCTGCCGGAGTCAAATACCAAGGCCGTACAGACGTGATGCTAGCAGTCATGGAGCCAGGGACATCCGTCGCTGGTGTCTTTACACGGTCCAAGACCCGTTCTGCGCCAGTGTTGGATTGCCAGGCCAAGCTGGGTGGCGCAACAAACGCAGGCGCGGCAATTTTGGTGAACTCGGGCAACTCCAACGCCTTCACAGGCCATTACGGCCAAACTTCGGTTGCGGAGATAACTTCGGCTGTGGCTGCTCGAACAGGCATTCCGGCAGAAAGGGTCTTTACCGCCTCCACCGGTGTGATTGGCGAACCACTGCCCCATGACAGGATCGTTGCCAAGATCAGCGAATTGCACAACTCCGTTGATGAAACTGCACTGGAGGGTGCCGCCAAAGCCATTATGACCACTGACACCTTTGCCAAAGGCTCCTGCGCCACCGTTGGTATAGACGGTAAAACGGTCAAAATAGCCGGTATTGCCAAGGGCTCCGGCATGATTGCTCCGGACATGGCGACAATGCTGGTCTACATCTTCACTGACGCAAAGGTTGAACAGGCAGCGCTGCAAGCTCAGCTGGCCGCGATTTGCGACCGGAGCTTCAATTGCATCACAGTGGACAGCGACACCTCCACTTCAGACAGCCTGATGCTCTGCGCTACTGGCGCTTCTGGCGTGGACGCAACCGGCAATGCCGAGTTTGCGGCTGGACTGGAACGGGTCATGCTAGACCTGTCGCACCAGGTCGTACGAGACGGTGAAGGCGCCACAAAGTTCGTGGAAATTCAGGTCACAGGCGCGGCTTCGAATGAGGATGCCAAAGTACATGGCATGGCAATTGCCAACTCGCCCTTGGTAAAAACCGCTTTAGCCGGAGAGGATCCCAACTGGGGCCGAGTAGTGATGGCAATCGGTAAATCCGGCGCTGCCGCAGACCGCGATCTTCTGTCGATTCGCTTTGGCGATGTTCTAGTTGCTGAAAAGGGCTGGGTCTCGCCGGGCTACAATGAGGAGCTAGGCGCGGCGGAGATGAAGAAGCAGGAAATCACCATAAAGGTCGATCTTGGCCTCGGCAGCGGCTCAGCAACCGTTTGGACTTGCGATCTCACCCATCAGTACATCTCAATCAACGCGGATTACCGGTCATGAAAACAGTTCTGGTTTCCGCGGTTGCGCTCATCGATGCGGATGGACGCGTGCTTCTTGCGCAGCGGCCGGAAGGCAAGTCCATGGCTGGCCTGTGGGAGTTTCCTGGCGGCAAGATCGAGCCGGGTGAAACACCGGAGGCCGCACTGATCCGCGAGTTGCACGAGGAGCTGGGCATTGATACCTGGGCCTCCTGCCTGGCTCCGCTTACCTTTGCCAGCCATTCCTATGCGGATTTCCACTTGCTGATGCCGCTGTTTGCTTGCCGAAAATGGGAGGGCATTCCACAGGCAAAGGAAGGTCAAACGTTAAAGTGGGTCCGCCCGCAGGACCTTCGCGATTTTGCGATGCCGCCAGCTGATATTCCGCTTATCCCAATCCTGCGCGACTGGCTCTAAAACGACAGACACTACGGCACAGCGGTAACACCAGAACCGTCACACGCCAGGCTTTCGATGGCAAATCCCACATTTTTGCCGGGTGTTTAACTGCGCCTCGGCAATACGTGTGAACTTTTTGTTAACCATTCTGGTCAAACCTGAAAAAGCAAACCAACTCAGTAGGCTGTACTACAGCGGATTATGAGGCGATCATGCTAAGAACTATCGCGGTTGGAAGTTTTTCACTGGTTCAGGGCATATTCATACGGGCATTCCCAGATGGGAAAATAGCGGTGCAGGTCGGTAGCAAAACATACAAGGGCCACCCGGTAACCCCCTCTGCCTGAGCCGCCACTCACACATGCCAGGCAACGCCGCAAAGGGCAGCTGCAAGGCTGCCCTTTTATTCCTGCGAACACCTTAGTGACCCGAGTAAGAAAATAAGGGCCCCGGTTACTAACCAGAGCCCTCATTCATTCCGTTTTCCGCAGCTATCAATCCAACGTACGCGTGACTTCTTCGCGTTCGAAGATCTCGATCACATCGTTTGGACGGATATCGTCGTAGTTTTCGAACGCCATACCGCATTCCTGGCCGGACTGAACCTCGGACACTTCGTCCTTGAAGCGCTTCAGGGTCTTCAGCGTGCCTTCGTGGATCACCACGTTGTCGCGCAGCAGACGCACGCCAGCCGAACGGCGGGCGACACCTTCGGTAACCAGACAGCCGGCAACCTTGCCAACACCGGTAACCTTGAAGACTTCCTTGATCTGAGCGTAACCGATAAAGTTCTCGCGGATTTCGGCAGACAGCAGGCCGGAAGCCGCCGCTTTCACATCGTCCACCAGGTCATAGATCACCGAGTAATAGCGGATCTCCACACCCTTCTGGTTTGCAGTGTTGCGGGCCGAAGCATTGGCACGGACGTTGAAGCCCATAATCGGCGCACCAGAGGCTTCGGCCAGGCCCACATCGGTTTCAGTGATCGCACCAACACCAGAATGCAACACGCGCACACGTACCTCGTCGTTGCCGATCTTCTCCATCGCTTGCACGATGGCTTCGGCGGAACCTTGCACGTCGGCCTTGACCAGGATTGGCAGTTCGGAGACGTTTTCGTCTTCCTTTGCCTTGGCCATCAGCTGCTCCAGCGTGGTCGCAGCACCAGCTGCGGCGCGCTTGTCCTTGGCGGCCTGCTCGCGGTAGGCGGCGATCTCGCGCGCCTGCGCTTCGGTCTCCGTCACGTTCAGAACGTCACCCGCTTCCGGGGTGCCGTTGAGGCCAAGGACCTCGACCGGGACCGAAGGACCGGCTTCCTGCACGCGCTCACCCTTGTCGTTGATCAGCGCACGGACCTTGCCGTACTGCTCACCCACAACAAAGATGTCGCCCTGGCGCAGGGTGCCGTTCTGAACCAGAACGGTGGCAACCGGGCCACGGCCCACGTCCAGCTGCGCCTCGATCACGGCGCCTTGGGCAGCGCGGTCGGGGTTGGCTTTCAGTTCCAGGATTTCCGCTTGCAGCGCAATGGCTTCCAGCAGTTCATCCAAGCCCTGTCCGGTAACGGCGGAAACTTCGACGTCCTGCACTTCACCTGACATCTGCTCCACGATCACCTCGTGCTGCAGCAGGTCGGTGCGGACCCTCGTCGGATCGGCTGCCGGCTTGTCGATCTTGTTGATCGCCACGATCATCGGAACCTGCGCAGCCTTGGCGTGGTTGATGGCTTCGACGGTCTGCGGCATCACCGCGTCATCCGCAGCCACAACCAGAACCACGATATCCGTCACCTGCGCGCCGCGGGAGCGCATCGAAGTAAAGGCCGCGTGGCCAGGGGTGTCCAGGAAGCTCAGCACCGTGCCGCTTTCGGTGGTCACCTGATAGGCGCCAATGTGCTGGGTAATACCGCCCGCCTCGCCTGCCACAACACGCGCATCTCGGATAGCGTCCAGCAGCGATGTCTTGCCATGGTCGACGTGACCCATGATGGTGATGACCGGAGGACGCGGCTTCAGGTCGTCTTCCTTGTCCTCGACTTCCTTGATCACGTCCTCGACGTCAGCATCGGAAACACGGGTTACCTTGTGGCCGAATTCCTCGATGATCAGCTCCGCGGTATCGGCGTCGATCGACTGGTTCTGGGTGACCATCATGCCCATCTGCATGAGCGATTTCACCACATCGGCAACGCGTTCTGCCATACGGTTGGCCAGCTCGGACACCACAATGGTTTCCGGCAGCTGCACGTCACGCACAACCTTTTCACGCTCGACCGAGCCTCCCATGGCCTTCTGCCGCGCACGTTCCTGCTTACGCTTCATGGCTGCCATCGAGCGCTGGCGGTTACCTTCACCGCCAGTTGCCTGGCCCAGAGTCAGTTTGCCGGAGCGGCGGTTGTCGTCACGGCCCTTGCCGCGGGACGGGCGTTGCTCGCGCTCGCGTTCGGATTTGCGCGGTGTTGCAGCAGGGGCAGGCTTGTTCGGCGCAGCACGCTCAGCTTTCGCGGCTTCCGGTGCCGGCGCGGCTGCAGCACGCTTCGCGGCTTCTTCGGCTGCAATACGCTGACGCTCTTCTTCTTCGGCTTTAGCACGCGCGCGTTCTTCCGCTTCGCGCTGCTCGCGTTCCTTGGCTTCAGCCTCGGCCCGGCGGCGCTCACGCTCTTCAGCGCGGGCCTTTTCTTCGGCTTCGCGCTGCGCGGCTTCCTCAGCTTCGCGGGCTTTTGCAGCCTGCAGTGCCTTCAGGCGGCGCTCCATTTCCGCGTCGCTGATGCCGGCTGGCCGGCGCGATCCGGATGTGGAAGGTGCAGCGCCGCTGCCCCCCTTGGCCGCACCCGGCTTGGGAACCACAACGCGTTTGCGCTTGGTTTCCACTACGACATTCTTGGTCCGTCCATGGCTGAAACTCTGTTTCACGTTCCCCGGACGGGAACCCCCACGCAGACCCAGTGTCTTTTTGCCGTCACTATCGCTCATAAAGCTACTTATCCTTCCGTGCGGCCGTTGCCGCCCACCATTTCGCGCAAACCTTGCAGTCGTTGCGCCTCATCTACAACACGTTTGCTGAGTCCGCCAGAGGCGAGGGCGGCATGTATCGCAGTTTGGCGCCCAAATGCCATTCCCAGCTCGTCCGCCGTGAGGCAGCCGATGAATTTGCCCTTGTAGGGCGTGCTCAGCTTCGACTTCCCGCGCCCGGATCCGTCAGAAGCCTGGATCAGCACCCGGGCCTCTTCCTTGGCCAGCCAATCCTTGACCCGCTCAAACCCGGACACTGCGTCGCCCGATTTGCGCGCCAGGCTGATCAGTTCGATCAGGCGGCGGACTACCTGCCGCTCGACTTCCTGTACCAGCTCATCCGGCACCTGCACCTGCGCCTTGAAACCGCGGGCAAACAGCTTTTTTTTGACTGCTGCAGCCAGAGCCTCCCGGCTGGAGGCGACATAGACACCGCGGCCGGGCAGCTTGCCCATCACATCTGGCACAACCTGCCCGTCAGGCCCCATCACAAATCGGATGAGGCCCTGTTTAGGCTGGGACTCGCCGGTCGCGATGCATTTGCGTTCGCTTTCGCCGGTCCGGTCTTTTGTTGTGCCGCCGCGTGTCATGCAGGTCTCCTGTGCAAGGCCCGAAATCAGGCCTCGCCTTCCTCTTCACCAGCTTCTTCGCCTTCAGCTGCTTCCGCTTCCAGCTCTTCAGGATCAACCCAGCCCAGCATGATGCGCGCGGTCATCACCAGATCCTGTGCTTCCTCAAGCGACATGCCGAAGGGCTCCAGGATGCCGTCGTCCTTGACTCGCTCACCGCCGTCATTGGTCCAGCCGCCGGCCAGTTCCCAATCGGCACAGGTGGCGAAGTCTTCCAGCGATTTCACGTCGTCCTTCGCCAGCGCCTCGACCATCTGCGGGGTCAGGCCTTCAAACTGGATAAGGCTGTCTTCGGCACCCAGAGCGCGCGCCGCGTCCAGCGCCGCCTTGGCCTGGGCTTCCAGGAAGTCGCGGGCACGGGCCTGCAGCTCTTCGGCGGTGCCTTCATCGACACCGTCGATCACCAGCAGTTCGTCCAGTTCGACATAGGCGACTTCTTCCAGATTGGTGAAGCCTTCGGACACCAGAAGCTGGGCAAAGAATTCGTCAAGGTCCAGGGTTTCCATGAACAACTTGGTACGCGCTTCGAATTCCTTCTGTCGGCGGGCCGATTCCTCTTCCTCGGTCATGATGTCGATGTCGAGGTTGGTCAGCTGCGACGCCAGGCGCACGTTCTGGCCGCGGCGGCCGATGGCCAGGCTCAGCTGCTCTTCCGGCACCACAACTTCGATCTTGCCAGCTTCTTCGTCCAGAACAACCTTGGACACTTCGGCCGGCTGCAGCGCGTTCACCAGGAAGGTCGGCTGATCCTCATTCCACGGAATGATGTCGATCTTTTCGCCCTGAAGCTCGTTCACAACGGCCTGCACGCGGGAACCGCGCATACCGACACAGGCACCAACCGGGTCGATCGAGCCGTCATAGGAAATAACCGCAATCTTGGCGCGCGACCCAGGGTCACGAGCAACGGCCTTGATCTCGATAATGCCATCATAGATTTCGGGCACTTCCATCTTGAACAGCTCGGCCATGAATTCCGGCGCGGTGCGCGACAGGAAAATCTGCGGGCCGCGCGGCTCGCGGCGCACGTCCTTGATGTAGCAGCGTACGCGGTCGTTCGGGCGGTAGCTTTCACGGCCGATCTTCTCATTGCGGCGCAGGATCGCTTCGCCAGCGCCGACATCTACGATAACGTTACCGTATTCCTCGCGCTTGACTAGGCCGTTGATGATAGTGCCGGCGCGGTCTTTAAACTCTTCATACTGGCGGTCACGCTCAGCTTCGCGAACTTTCTGCAGGATCACCTGCTTGGCCGACTGGGCGGCAATCCGGCCCATTTCCACCGGCGGCACTTCCTCGACGTAGGTCTGGCCGACCTCGGGCTCCGCCATGTATTGACGCGCCTGCTCGACGGTCATTTCAGCCTGGTAGTTTTCCAGCTCCTCATCCGCCACAACGGTGCGCACTCGGGTAAAGGTGGCGCGGCCGGTCTTGCGGTCAATCGACACGCGGATGTCCATCTCGGCGCCATAGCGGCTCTTGGCCGCGCGGGCGAGGCTCTCTTCCATCGCCTCGATCACCAGACCCGGGTCGATCATCTTTTCGCGCGCCACGGCCTCGGCGGTTTGCAACAGCTCCAGCTGGTTTGCAGAGGTGATAGCCATTACTTGTTCTCCTCGTCAGACTCTTCGGTCTCGATTTCGTCGAATGCGTCTTCGTTCAGCGTGCCGGCCTCTTTGCGCTGCCGCAGCATTTCTTTGATCAGATCATCAGTCAGAACCAGCTTGGCGTCGCTCAGCCAGTCAAATTTCAGACCAATGGTCACGGTCTCGCCCTGATCGTCGATATTGATCAGAACCTCATCTTCTTCAGTGCCTGCCAGCTCACCCTTGAAACGGCGGCGGCCACCGACCAGCTCTTCGGTCTCCAGCTTGGCCTCGTAGCCTTCGAACATGTCAAAGTCCTTCAGCCGGGTCAGCGGCCGGTCAATACCCGGGCTCGAAACTTCCAGTGCATAGGCGTCAATGATCGGATCTTCGACGTCCAACGTCGCACTGACCGCGTTCGAGATCGCGGCACAATCGTCCACTTCAATGCCGCCATCAGGCTTATCGGCCATGATCTGCAGCGTCGTCGCCTTACCAGACATCAGCCGGATTCGCACCAGCTCGTAACCCAGATCCTCGATCACCGGGGTAACGATCTCGGCCAGGCGCCTGTCGATGGCAGCTTTGGCAATCAGGTCGTTGGTCATCAGACCTCCACTTGGAGCGTGCAGACAAAGGCCTGCAAACACAAAAAAACGGGCGCGCGGCCCGTCGAAATTCCCGGTGGAGCCTTGAGCCAGAGGTTCAACGCGCCGCTGTTGTCAAAGGCATATAGGCGGGATTGGGGAAAACTGCAAGGCTTGTGTTGTGCAGAGCCTCCCGGTGGCCTTACAGCCGCCACCACCGTTCTGCAATGCGGCCATCGTCCAGTGGTGCGCGCTGGCCCACCTTTCGTGGAATACCGACATCGTGTCGTGCCGCCAAAGCCATGTCTTTGGAGGACGGATGATACAAAAACTCACCGCGCTTCAGCAGGCCGCGCGGTTCCGGCAGGGCCGCCACATCGACATAACCGTCGCGCAGCGCCTCAGCACGGACCAAAGCATCCGGAATCACGATGATTTCCACCGTGTCTGCCCAGCCCGCTGTGCTGGCTTTATAATGCCCTGCCACTTTGGACGCGCGGAAGTGGCGGTCTTCTTGAGCACGTTCAACGCGGTAGCAGCCGGTTCCAACCGCTTCATCAAGCGCGGCAGGCATTTCTCCGCCCGGAGCTATATAGTGATCAGCACTGGCCAGCAAATATGGCAGATGCGGATTGGGCTGTGCCAGTTCCAGCAGCAATTGATGACCGCCTAACGCGGTAACAGCCCGTAGGTCTGCACCGGTTACGCCCAGCGCATCAAGCGAGGCCGCGGCATCTTCCGCTGTCAACTGTGTACCATCGTGGAAAGTGACATCTTCTCGCAGATCAAGGGTCCAGGCGCGTGCATCCGGCGCGGATTGCCAGCTGGTTGCAAGCTCGCCGCGCAGGAGCCCGTCAGGCGCGATTTCAGTCAGCGTTTCATAGACCGCGCCGCGGGCGGCCTGCTCCAGCATGCCGCCCTCACGCGGAACCGCCAGGCGCAGCACGCCGCCAGCCTTGGGTGACGCATGAACCGAACCGCCAGCCGCCGCCAGCAAGGCAGCAGCAGCACCAGAGGTGAACAGCGCGCGGCGGTCGATGCGCGTCATGGCACAAGCTCTCCTGCAATCCGGTCCATCGCCCGGACCAGTTCTGCGCTGATTCCCGGCTCGGACAGAGCATGGCCGGCATTGCGCACCATCTTCAACTCCGCATTTGGCCACAGCTCGTTCAGGCGCCAGGCGGAGGACGGCGGGCAGATCATGTCATAACGTCCCTGTACGATCACACCGGGAATATGTGAAATCCGCCCCATGCTGGCGAGAATTTGGCCGTCGTAGTCAAGGAAACCGCCGTTGCTGAAATAGTGGTTTTCCAGCCGGGCAAACGCGCGCGCATAATCGCCGGGGCTTTCACCGCACTGACCGTTTGAATGGACGGAGGCCAAGGCGTTCTCCCAAGCGGACCAGGCCCGGCCATAGCGCACTTCTTCCTCCAGATTGCCCGAGAATAAGCGCTTTTTGTATGCCGCAATCATGTCGCCGCGCTCCGCATCCGGGATCAGCGAGACAAACTTAGCCCAGGTCTCTGGCCAGAATTTTCCCGCTCCGCCGCCATAGAACCAGTCCAGCTCCGCCTTGGTCATCAGAAAGACACCGCGCAGGATGACTTGCTGCACCCGGTCCGGATGGGTCTGGGCATATATCAGCGCAAGGGTTGCCCCCCAACTGCCGCCGAACAGGATCCAAGCGTCAATTCCCAGCTGGGTTCGAATCAACTCCATATCGGCAACTAGATGCCATGTGGTGTTGTTCTCGCAGGAAGCATAGGGGCGCGAGCGGCCGCATCCGCGCTGGTCGAACAGGATGATTCGAAAGACATGCGGATCAAAATAGCGCCGCATCGCCGGGCTGCTGCCCCCGCCGGGCCCGCCATGACAAACGATCACCGGAATTCCATTCGGATTGCCGCTTTGTTCCGCATAGATGCGGTGGCCCTGGCCTGCGTCGATCATACGCTGGTCAAAAGGCTCAACCGGCGGGTAAAGATAATGCACAGCGCGCTTTTGATCCGGGTATCTATCCATTACTGACCTTAGTGAAACGTCAGACTACAAAAGAGCACACGGAGACAGGAATGCAAGCGCCTCAATCCACGGTCGACCCTGCGGAAATCGCCAAATTCGAGGCGATGGCGGCAGAGTGGTGGGATCCGAACGGCAAGTTCAAGCCACTGCATATGCTGAACCCGTGCAGACTCGACTATATAACCAGCCAGATCGCCGGCGAGTTTGGCCGCGACCTGACGTCACAGCGCCCTTTCGAAGGGCTGCGGCTATTGGACATTGGCTGCGGTGGCGGGCTGCTGAGCGAACCCATGGCAAGGCTGGGAGCAACAGTGGTTGGCGCAGATGCCGCTGAAGGCAACCTGCCAGTCGCCCGCATTCATGCAGAGCAATCCGGACTGGAAATCGATTACCTCCACACCACCGCCGAAGCGCTAGCCGAAGCCGGCGAGCAATTCGACGTGGTACTGAATATGGAAGTTGTCGAGCATGTTGCCGATCCGCTCAGCTACCTGACCGCCACGCAGAGGCTTCTGAAACCTGGCGGTTTGGAAATCTGCTCGACCATCAACCGAAACCCCAAGAGTTTCGCCATGGCAATTGTCGGAGCCGAAGTAATCATGCGCTGGCTGCCGCGCGGCACCCATGAATGGTCCAAATTCATCACTCCCGACGAACTGTTCGAATTGTTGCACAAGGCCGGGCTGAAGCCGGTAGACCGCAAGGGGTTCGTATTCAACCCAATAACCTGGAATTGGTCAATTTCTGAGCGGGACTTGTCGGTGAACTATGTAACCGCCAGCGTAAAGCCTGATTGAAGAATCAGCCTGAATTTCCGTTGATACTGCCATCTATCCGAAAGGATAGGTGGTAATCCCTATGCGCACTTTTGCGCTTATCCACTGCTTGTTATCGTCAGATTGCGGAATTGGAATATTTCGCTTCGCTACAGGGGTGCAAGCTCCTGAATCGAGTGAATGCTTGCCACTGCAATGATGGTGGGTCCGCCCAAAGGTTACCGGAACCGCCACTCACGGACTGATGGAGACTGATGGGGAGGAAAGGCGCCTGCTAGCGGGCGTCTTTCTTTTTACTTTAAGGTCAAAATGTTTAGGAGGACGGCTATTTCGCTCAGCCGCTCTCTTCCAGTTTACCGCGAAGCTCACGCAGAATTGGCAGCGTGGCGCGGACCCGGTCGCTGCCCAGCTCCCCCACCACTTCCGAAATCACAGGAATGATACCCGCCAGGGCTGCATCCCGGGCTTGTTTTCCTGCTGGGCTGATAGCAACCATCTTTCGCCGCGCGTCATCCCAGTCGGGGCGGACGTGGATATAGCCTGCCACTTCCAGCTTGTTCAAGGTGTTGGTCATTGCGCCGCGTGTCACGTGAAACGCTTTGGCCAGCTGTGCAGGCGACCGTTCCAGCCCGGCTCGGGCCAGATGGTTCAACACAGAGAAATGCGACAGCTCCATCCCCTTGGGCAGCACTTTGCTGAGGCGTGACCGGGCCAGCTGGTCAGCCATCAAAATTTCGCTGAACAGCGATACTGCCAGGGAATGGGTTTCGTCCATCAGGGTCCGTCGAACTCCCGGTCATGAGTTAAAGAAGGCACACGCTTGCGCGCTTCTGCCACTTTTTCCATGTCGAGATCAACGTAAGTCACGCCTGGTTCCTGACCTGCATCCGCCAGAATTTCACCCCATGGAGCAACTGCCAGTGAATGGCCAAAGGTCTTGCGGCTCGGCCCCCTGGAGGCCGGGTGCTTGCCGGTTTGTGCGGGCGCCAACACAAAACAGCCGGTTTCTATGGCACGGGCGCGCAACAGAGAATGCCAATGCGCAGCTCCAGTCACATAGGAAAAGGCGGCGGGAGCAGTGACAATCTGTGCTCCTCCCTTGGCCAAAGCGCGATGCAGATGCGGGAAGCGCACATCATAACAGATGGTCATGCCAATTTTGGCAAAAGGCGTTTCCGCCACCACTGCCTTGGTTCCAGGACGGTATCCATCTGACTCGCGATACGTTTCTTCTGGGGTGACCTCCACATCGAACATGTGAATCTTATCGTAACGCCCCTTGATTTCGCCCTCCGGCGAAATCAGGAACTGGCGGTTGGCAAAACGGCCGTCATCGTCATGTGTCTTGATTCCCAGCGATCCGAGCAGCAACCACACGCCATGCCTAGCCGCTTCTTCCTGCAAGGCCGCCAGAGTTGGATCATCCTCCTCGTGGCACAGCACACCATTCTGATGCGTCCGGCTGCCTGACAGGCAGTTAGTAACTTCTGGCGTCAGTACAAAGCCCGCCCCGCCGCGCACAGCTTCCGCCATCAATGCCTTCACCGTTTCCAGATTTTCAGCCGGAATATCAGTAGATGTCATCTGAAGCAGAGCAGCGCGCATATTGTTTCTCCGGTTTTAAGCCGCCAGCAACGGGTCAAGTTTACCCGCTTGCTCAAGAGCATAAAGGTCGTCACAACCGCCGACGTGCGTGTCGCCGATAAAGATCTGCGGCACGGTGCGGCCGCCATTGGCACGCTGGATCATCTCTGCCTTGCGTCCCGGCTGCGCCAGCACATTGATTTCCGAAAAGGTAACACCTTTCTGGTTCAGCAGCCGCTTGGCCGCATGGCAGAAGCCGCAGAGCGGAGAGGTGTAGATTTCAACCGGTTTCATTCAGGACCCCATGTTCAGGTTTCGAAGGTTGTGGAGGAATTGGGCATTCATTGCAACAATTGCCAGTGGCCAACCCATGGCCTCACGCTTGCGTGACCCGGGCCAGCACCGCCACCCGCACCTCTGCCGCCCCCGCCTGCAAACAGGCCTCGCTGCACGCGCTGAGAGTGGCTCCAGAGGTCATCACATCGTCTACAATCAGCACAATCCGTCCTTTGACCCTTTCTTTCCGGTTTTGCGGTACACCCACGGCTGATCCCAAGAGCCGGTAACGCTGGTCCCGGGTTTTCCCCTCCAGTGCAGGTGTACGCCGGATGCGCCGCAACAAATCAGGACAGTGGTGCAAGTTCTTTCTGCGCGCCAATGCATCAGCCAGCAGGGCGGATTGGTTGTACTTTCGCTTCAGCAGCCGGGTCCAATGCAGTGGCACCGGGCAAATCAATGGATCCCCCTCCAGCAAAGGTTCTGCCGCCCGTTGCAGCCAGTTAGCAGCCGGAACGGCAATTTCCGTGCGGTCACCATGTTTTAGGGCTAACACCAGTTTGCGTCCCTGCCCCTCATAGAGCAAAGCAGACCGCCCTTGGCTCCAGGGCCGCGGATGGCGCAGGCAACTGTCGCACTCCAGGCGGAACCCATCCACTTCGCCTGGCAGCGGAGCGCCGCAGCCTTCACAAACCGTTCCACTGATGAAGTACATATCTGCCCAGCAATTTGCACACAGCCCGAAGTCACTGCCAACCAACCCGCCGCAACCCAGGCACTGGGACGGATAAATCAGCGAAACAGCAGTTTGAATCCAAGCCGGCAGCATCTAAATAGCCCCCATGACACAAGCACCCATGCAGCTTTTCGACCGCCGCGCCCTGAACGCCCGCCGATCACGACGGCGGCCGGACGCCCTGTTCCTGCACCAGATGGCGCGGGACGAAGCTGAGGATCGCCTGGGCTTGGTTAACAGAACCTTTACAGCACCGGCAGTGGTTTGCCCTTTCCCCGAAGTCTGGGAAGGTTTTCATCCACAAGCAAAGGTCGTTGCAGACGAGGATGTCCTCGACCTGAAGGAAGGCACGCATGATGTGGTGATCCACGCCATGTGCCTTCATTGGTCCAATGATCCTGTCGGGCAACTGATCCAATGCCGCCGCGCTTTGAAGGAAGACGGGCTGCTTCTGGTCATCCTGCTGGGCGGGCAGACCCTGCACGAACTGCGTGTTGCTATGGCCGAAGCCGAGACCGTTGTTCTGGGCGGTCTTTCGCCACGCATTGCGCCGATGGGCGAGCTCCGCGATCTGGGCGGCCTGCTGCAACGTGCGGGATTCGCCCTGCCAGTTGCTGATCTGGTGCCGCTGACAGCCGAATACCGCGACCTGACCCACCTGGTCCACGACCTGCGCGGCATGGGAGAGACCAACACGCTCGCCCAACGCTTGAAACGTACTCCTCCGCGCGGCCTCTTCCACCTCGCCGATCACATCTACCGGGAGCATTTCGCCAACGCCGAAGGCCGCCTGCACGCGACGTTCGAACTTGTCTGCCTGACTGGCTGGTCGCCATCTGACAACCAGCAGAAACCCCTGCGCCCTGGTTCAGCCCAGATGCGTCTGGCCGACGCGCTCAAGGTGCCTGAATCAAAGCTCTAGCGTTGATTGGACAAAGCTATTGCTGCGCCAATGTGATCCAATTGGCCTTCCGCGCGTAAACACAGTAGTTATCCGCCAACAAAAAATCTCAGCCGCACAGGACCTGCCCATGCTGGACGCCGCCCGGACCGCCAAATGCCCTGCCCACGCCCCAGCCGATCACCCCAGGATCCCGGCAGAAAAAGTCGGCATCCTGCTGGCCAACCTCGGCACTCCGGATGATTACTCCTACTGGCCAATGCGCCGGTATCTGAGTGAGTTCCTCTCTGACAAGCGGGTCATCGACTATCCGTCCTGGAAATGGCAGCCGCTTTTGCAGCTAATCATCCTGACCAAACGTCCGTTTTCGTCGGGAGCGGCCTACAAATCGATCTGGAATCACGACAAGGGCGAAAGCCCTCTGATGACCATCACCAAGGACCAGACCGCCAAGATGGCGGAGGTGATGAAGGCGCGTTACGGCGATCAGGTTATGGTCGATTTCTGCATGCGCTACGGCAATCCCTCCACCAAGTCCAAGGTGCGGCAGATGGTTGAGGCAGGCTGTCAGAAGATTCTGTTTGTCCCGCTCTATCCGCAATATGCTGGCGCGACCTCCGGCACCGCAAACGATCAGTTTTTCCGTGCTCTGATGGAGGAACCTTGGCAGCCTGCCGCGCGCACGATCGCTCCCTATTTCGATCAGCCCGCCTATATCGATGCTTTGGCGCGCTCGGTGGAAGAAGCATATGCCAAAGCCGGGAAACGCCCGGATATTCTGGTGGTTTCCTATCACGGGATGCCAAAGCGGTATCTGATGCAGGGGGACCCGTATCACTGCCAGTGCCAGAAAACGACTCGGTTGCTGAAGGAGCGGCTTGGGTGGGACGACACCCAAATCACCAGCACTTTCCAGTCCGTTTTCGGACCCGAGGAATGGCTGAAACCCTACACAGTGGACCACGTCGCTACGCTTGCCAAGGAAGGCAAGAAGAGCATCGCGGTGATTGCGCCGGCCTTCTCAGCTGATTGCATTGAGACGCTGGAAGAGATCAACGAAGAGATCCGCGAGAGCTTTGAACACGCAGGCGGAGAAGACTTCCTCTATATCCCCTGCCTCAATGACGATGACGATCACGTTGCGGCACTGGCAGATGTGATTGAGGAAAACCTGAAAGGCTGGCTGGACTAACCGGCCGCCTCAGTCCAAAAAGTATCCAATATTCAATTTCCGGCCCAACCGGAAAACTGGGAGATATTGGATGACGCTTGCGCATTGGGCCAAAGCCCTCCGGGAGCACTGGGGCATTGAGGCGGAACTGACCCGTCTGGACGGGGAATACGACCTGAACTTCCTGGCCACGGGGCAGGATGGCCAAGGCTATATCCTCAAGGCCATGCGCCCCGGCTGCAAAGAATGGCTGGTTGATATGCAAGTGAAGGCGCTTGAGCATATCCAGGAATGCCAGCCAGACCTGCCCTGCCCGCGGGTCATTGCCTCTCTTTCCCGGCGATCCCTGCTAACCCTTCCGGATGAAGATGGGCAGAACCGGCTGGTCTGGCTGCTGAACAAGTTGCCGGGGCGCTGCTATGCCAAGGCGGAGCCCAAAAGCAATATGCTGATCCATGAAATCGGCCAGACGCTGGGCGGCACTGCAAAAGCTTTGACGGACTTCCACCATGAAGGCTTGGAACGCGACTTCAAGTGGG
The DNA here is from genome assembly GCF_000813905.1 of Leisingera sp. ANG-M6. Taxonomy (NCBI): domain Bacteria; kingdom Pseudomonadati; phylum Pseudomonadota; class Alphaproteobacteria; order Rhodobacterales; family Roseobacteraceae; genus Leisingera; species Leisingera sp. ANG-M6. The sequence continues at coordinate 368,473 of NZ_JWLG01000015.1, read as the reverse complement.
ACCTGATGCGCGCCGGCTGGATTACAGCTCAGCTCTCCTGCATCAAAGACCCCGCGCGCCATGCAATTCTTGAAGAAATATCCGCAGAATTTTTAAAGTTAGAGCCTGCTTTGGCAGAGTTATCCAAGCAAGCCATCCACAATGACGCCAATGACTACAACATCATGGTAGCAGGCGAATTGAACGAACCGCGGCGGGTATCCGGCCTGATCGACCTTGGCGACATGTGCGCGGCGCCGCGCATCTGCGATCTGGCAATTGCCGCGGCCTACATCGTATTGGATCACCCGGCACCGGAGGCCGCTCTTGCGTCACTGGTCGCGGGTTACCACGAGGCCTATCCGCTGACCACCGCCGAGGTCGACATGGTCTGGAAGCTGCTTCGGATGCGGCTGGCGGTAAGCGTGGTGAACTCCACTCTCATGGCCGCGGAAAACCCGGATGATCCTTATGTGACAGTTTCACAAGCGCCAGCCTGGCGGTTTCTGGAGAGCAATACGCTACATGGCGGGTTGCTGAATGCCCGGCTGCGCGCTGCCTGCGGCCTGCCGGTGGTTGAGGGTGCGGACCGTGTGGTGGCCTGGCTCAAGCAGGAAAACGGAAGTTTCGCCCCGCTGATGGGGGAAGACTTGGCAGATGCGCCGATGGGGACGCTGTCAGTTGAAGAGTCTACCTGGCCGCAAAACCCTTTCCACTTGCCCTTCGAAGAGGCCGCCAAGGTCGGCGAAGAGTTTGAGGATAATGGACGCATCTGGCTAGGCTACTACCACGAGCCGCGGCTTATTTATACGGACCCAGCCTTCCGCAAAGGTCCGTGGAAAGCCAGCAACCGCCGGACGGTGCATCTGGCGGTGGACGCTTTTGCTCCGGCAGGCAAGGCGATGTTCGCGCCGTTACGCGGCACAGTGTTTGTTGCTGAGTACCGCAAGGGGCATCTGGATTATGGTGGGGTGATCATCCTGAGGCATGAAACGCCCGACGGCGATTCGTTCTATACCCTTTATGGCCATCTGGACCCCGAATTCTTGACTCGTTTGAAACCTGGCGATGTCGTCGAGAAAGGTGAAGAATTTTGCCGCCTTGGCGACCCCAGCCAAAACGGCGGCTGGGCGCCGCATGTCCATTTCCAGCTGGCCTTGACCACTGAAGGAATCGAAGCCGACTGGCCCGGTGTCGGTGATCCGGACGAGATGTACCTGTGGCGCGCGCTTTGCCCGAACCCGGCTGCGCTGCTTAATCTGCCGGAAGAAAAGGTTCTTTTTCAGCCTACCTGCAAGGAAGAAGTTCTATCAGAACGCCGCTCACATTTCGGCGGCAACCTGAGCCTGACATACAAAGACCCCGTCATGCTAGTGCGCGGCTGGAAGCACCATCTGTTTGACGAATGGGGACGACCGTATCTGGATGCTTACAACAACGTGCCGCATGTAGGCCACGCCCATCCCCGCATCCAGGCAGTTGCCGCCGACCAGTTGAAGCGGATGAACTCAAACACACGCTATCTGCACCCCGCCCAGACGGCCTTTGCCAAAAAAGTTCTGTCCAAGCTGCCGGATCAATTCGAGGTCTGTTTCTTCGTAAACTCCGGGACAGAGGCGAACGAGCTAGCCCTGCGCTTGGCCCGCGCGCATACCGGCGCCAAGGGTATGGTGACGCCGGATCACGGCTATCATGGCAACACCACCGGTGCGATCAGCATTTCAGCCTACAAATTCAACAAACCCGGGGGAACCGGTCAGGCAGACTGGGTAGAACTTGTTGAAGTTGCCGATGACTACCGCGGCTCCTTCCGCCGGGATGACCTGGACCGGGCAAAAAAATACGCCGGTCTCATAGATCCAGCGATCGCACGCCTCCAGGAGAGAGGGCACGGCGTTGCCGGCTTCATCGCAGAGACCTTTCCGTCAGTCGGTGGCCAAATCATTCCTCCCAAGGGGTATTTGGGTGCGGTTTATCAGAAGATTCGCGCTGCAGGCGGTGTCTGCATTGCCGATGAGGTGCAAACCGGATTGGGCAGACTCGGCGACTTCTACTTCGGGTTTGAACATCAAGGTGCCCTGCCTGATATCGTTGTGTTGGGCAAACCAATCGGCAACGGCCATCCCTTGGGCGTGCTTGTCACCACAAAAGAAGTTGCCGAAAGCTTCGACAACGGGATCGAGTTTTTCTCTACTTTTGGCGGTTCCACACTCTCTTGCCGGATTGGCAAAGAAGTTCTGGATATCGTTGATGACGAGGGACTTCAGGAAAACGCCCGTATCCAAGGCAAGCGGCTGTTTGAAGGCCTGAAGGAACTGGAACAGAAATATGCCTGCGTAGGTGACGTCCGTGGTATGGGGTTGTTTCTTGGGCTGGAACTTATCAATCTGGATGGCTCACAAGCCACAGAGATCTGCTCCTACGTTAAAAACCGGATGCGGGATCACCGCATCCTTATCGGCAGTGAAGGCCCCAAGGACAATACTCTGAAGATCCGGCCGCCAATGACTATTGATTCTGACGATACAGACATGATCGTCAAAATCTTGGATAACATTTTGCAGGAGGTGGAAGCGGTCTGACAGTCCCTCCGGCAATTCCTACGGGCAACGAAAAAAGGCGGCGGGTTGCCCCACCGCCTTTTCTGTAACTGTGTATCGAAATTAGCTCGATGCAACAGCTGCGCCGACCAGAACCAGAAGCAGCAGCGGCAGCAGGATGCCGCTGGAAGAACCCTGAGCTTCTTCCACGATGACCGGCGGTTCAACAACCGGCTCGGACAGGTTGCCAGCGGTGGCAGTGGAAGCAGCAGCGGTCAGCGCAGCAGCGATAACGAGTTTTTTCATGTTAACCTCCAGAATTTGCGCGGATCAAACATCTGAACCGCGCACCCAAGACTTACCTCGTATTTTTTTCTAACCAGCAAAAACGCGGGATTGCAATTGCTTGTTATAGTTAACAGCTTAGCGCCCCGCTGCGTGTCGTCAAATTAGCAACACCTGAGTGCCGACTTTCGCCAAGCCGAACAGTTCGGCGATATGCTCATTGTAAAGGCCAATGCATCCGTTCGACGATTTGCGTCCGATTTTGCGCGTATCGTGGGTTCCGTGGATCCGGTAGTACTTCCAGCCCAGGTACAAAGCATGAGTGCCCAGCGGGTTATCCGGCCCCGGTGGAATATAGGCCGGCCATTCCGGGTTGCGCTTGCGCATATTGGGTGTTGGTGCCCAGCTAGGCCCCTCCACCTTGCGCACAACCTGAGTGCGGCCGCGGCGGGTCAGATCGTCTGACAGCGGCACGGAAGACGGGAACAGCTTGTAGGTGCCTTCATCTGGTGACCAATAGTGCAGCGCACGGCTGTCTATATCGACAAGTATCGCCCCATTGCGCAGGTTATCAAAATAGGGCCGCCAGGATTTAGCACGGAAAGCTGAGATATTGCGCTGAACCGGCGGCTCTGGCTCTGGCGGCGGGCGCAGGGGATCAAATGCCTGCTCCGCGGTATCGTCAGCCTCCTGTGCAAGCGCGGAGGAGGATATCAAAGCAGCACTGCCAGCAAGAAACTGCCTTCGGCTGAATATTTCAAAAGGTTTTCGGGGCATCACTTCTACCAACTTGCGCATTGAGGATCCAAGATTGAAGCATTTTATGGCCGGAAAGCCGCAGTCGCAAATCAATCCGGAAGCTTAGCCTGCATAATTCTGCCGGCCCGTTTGCACAGCTGCCACAGGAAGGATACATGCATCAGCAACTGATGGAGCGAGAGAGCATTATGAATCGCGTTTTTCTGCTGATGGCAGCTGCAATTCTCACGGTGGCAGCCGCCTGTACCCCGTCATCGGAATCCGGCGGATCCTACCGCATCAGGAATGCGGACAAAGTGCAACTGCGGATGCTCGACTCGGTGAATGCACTGCGCCAGGCTTCAGGCGCTCAAAACGTGCAACTGAACGCTGAACTGACTGCCGCCGCAGCCACCCATTCCCGTGACATGTCGGTGCAGAACCGTCCTTGGCATTTCGGTTCAGACGGATCGTCGCCGCTGGACCGGGTTGCCCGTGCTGGCTACACGGGCACACTGCTGGGTGAAAACATATCCGAAACCTACGAGAATGAGCAGCAGACCCTGACTGCCTGGCTGGAAAGACCGGCCACTCGTGCAGTGATACTGGATCCCAAGGCCGTGAACATGGGCTTTTCTTGGTTCCAGGAGCCGAACGGCAAGATCTGGTGGACATTGGTTATGGCGAACTAAGCCACTACGCCGTGCTTTAGCGCAGCGTTTCGCTTGAAAACTGCACGAAAGGGAAAGGTCCGGCGCAACCGCAGCGGACCTTCACTTCTCATCATTGGCTCCGATCAGGGCCGCAGTGCGATAGTGGTGCCATCCTGTACCATCGCGTAAATCTCTTCGATTTCTTCATTGGTTACAGCGATGCAGCCAGCAGTCCAGTCGTCAACCCTGGCCGCTCGCTTGCGTTCCTTCGGGTTGTTCGGCTGCCCATGGATGAATATCTCTCCGCCAGGCCGCTTGCCATTGGCCTGCGCATGAGCGCGGTCTTGGTTGTTGGGATATGAGATGCCAACCGACAGATGGTACCGGCTGTTCGGGTTGCGCCGGTTGATCAAATAAGTGCCTTCCGGCGTCTTACCATCACCCTCAAACTGCTTCGGCCCAAGCGGTGCAAAACCCAAATCGACCTTATATTCCCGCAGGATTTCGTCGTTGTTCATCAAGTACAGCTTGCGCGCACCTTTATTGATCACGATCGATGTGACTTGTGGACCGTTATAAGTCTTGAATCTGCTTACTGCACCGCCTGTAGTGCTGCAGCCAGCCAGCGCAAGGCTTGCGGCGGCACCAATGCCAAATGCCCTTCTGTTCATTGTCCCAGCCTGTATTTTTCTTTTGCCTCTATTCAGGCTTTAGCGCGAAATTGCTGTTAAGGAAATTCACAATTTCCTGTCCTGGACCGTCTGACTGGACAGCTTTTGCTCGATCGCTTCCAGCCGGCTCAGCACCTCGTCCCGGTAAGCATCTGTGCGCTCACCTTCTTCTTCGCCGTGGGCATCCTGCATAGAGTTCACGATCAGGCCAACCAACAGGTTCACCACGGCAAAGGTCGTCACCATGATGAAAGGCACAAAGAATGCCCAGGCATGCGGATGCACTTCCATAACCGGACGCACAATGCCCATGGACCAGCTTTCAAGTGTCATGATCTGGAACAGCGAGTAGGCGCTGAGGCCAAGGTTCCCGAACCATTCCGGGAAGTCCTGGCCGAACAGCTTGGTCGCAATAACTGAGCCGATATAGAAGATGATCGCCATCAGCAAAAAGACCGAGCCCATCCCCGGCAGGGCGGTGATGAACCCTTCGACCACTCGGCGCAGCCGCGGCGCGACGGAGATCACCCTCAGCACACGCAGGATACGTAAAGCCCGCAGTACCGACAGGCCTTGTGTACCTGGCGCCAACGCAATGCCGACAATTGCGAAGTCAAACACATTCCATCCGCTCAGGAAGAACCGCAGCCGGCGCACCAAAAGCTTTGCCAGAATTTCAACGACAAAGATTGTCAGGCAAACTTTGTCGATCAGATGAATCAGCCCGCCGGCCTTTTCCATAACCGACGGAGCGGTTTCCAACCCAAGAGTAACGGCATTGACCAAAATGACAGCGGTTATGAAGCGGCCAAAGCGGCTGCTGTCCAGAATGGCTTCCATGCGTCGGGTCGGTGTCATCACTTGAATATCCGTCATTTCAGTCTTTCAGGGTAAACCTTGCGGCCAGCTCGGTATGGGCTGACCAGCGAAACTGGTCAACAACTTGAACCCAGTTCAAATCGTAGCCTGCTGAAACCAGTGTCTTGGCATCACGGGCAAAACTGACCGGATTGCAGGATACATAAGCAATCAACGGCGTGCGCGCCTTAGCCAGTTGCGCTACCTGCGCTTCAGCACCGGCTCGAGGCGGATCAATCACCGCGGCGTCAAATGCGGCACCAAAGGGGTTAAGGTCCTCTGGCAGCAAGGGATTACGAAACAGGTCGCGAGCTTCGGTACTGATTTTTTTCAGCCCCTTTCCCGCACGCCAGCCAGCATCCAAGGCCTTTACCATATCCCGCTCGCCCTCAACCGCATGAACTTCTGCCGTTTGCGCAATCGGGAGAGAGAAGGTCCCGCAGCCGGCAAACAGGTCCACAACCCGCTTGGCGTCTTTGATGATTTCCAGAACCGCTGCCAGCAAAGCAGCTTCCCCTTCACGCGTTGCCTGCAGGAATGCGCCCGGCGGCGGGCAGACCAGTGCCGGGCCAAAGGGCTGCACGGGCGGCTGCTCCATCGCCACCGGCTCGTCATCCCAGGTCAGTCGCGCAATCCGGTGCTTTTCAGCCAGCTGCGCCAGTCCGATCCGCAGTGGGCCATCCAGCGGCTTGCCATTGCGAACCAGCATGTCGAGTCCCGCATCAGACGTAGTAACTGTCACAGCCAGCGGCGTCTTGCGGCTGGCTCCTGCAAGTGCCAATGCTTCTGCTACAGGAATGGCGGCCAGCAATTCAGGCTCCAGCAGCTGGCAATCCGGAATTTCCGTGATCACGTCTGATGCCTGGCCATAAAAACCGGCCATCGCCCCTTTTTTGGTCCGCCGTACCGACAAGGTGGCTCGACGGCGGGATCTGGGCGGTGATGTGTGTATAGGCCGGAAATCCGTCTCCAGACCTTGTGCTGACAGTGCATTGCGCACCACATCCGTTTTCCACTCTGCCACAAACGCATCGCTGGCGTGCTGCAGCTGGCATCCGCCGCAGGCCTTGTAATGTCGGCAGGGCGGTTGCACACGGTGTTCGGAAGGCGTTTCGATGCGGATATGTGTCAAACGGCTGCCATTGGCAATACCGCTGACTACCTCGCCCGGCAGTGTCCGAGGGGCAAACAATGGACCATCGGCCACACCATCACCCTGATGGCCCAGCCGGCTGATCGTTGCTTTGGTTCTGGCTGTGTCAGTCATGCGCGCTCATTACCCCGGCAATCCAGCCAGCAAAAGCAAAATGCGCTGGGAAGTTTATTCAGCTGCCGCTGTCCGCTCATCATCGGTGCAGATAAACCCGCCGGACTGGTGCGCCCAGAACGAGGCATAAAGACCACCCTTGGCCAGCAACTCTTGATGGCTGCCGCTTTCGGCGATCCGACCCTTGTCCATCACGACAATCCGGTCCATTTCGCTCAGCGTTGACAACCGGTGCGCAATGGCCAGAACCGTCTTGCCCTCCATGACCCGGTGCAGCGCAGCCTGTATTGAAACTTCAACCTCGGAATCCAGGGCCGAGGTCGCCTCATCCAGAACCAGGATCGGTGCGTCCTTGAGGATGGCGCGGGCCAGGGCAATCCGCTGCCGCTGCCCGCCAGAGAGTTTCACCCCGCGTTCGCCAAGATATGCATCATAGCCCGTACGGCCCTGACCATCTTCCAGTTCCGTGATGAACTCATGCGCTTCAGCCTTCTTGGCCGCGGCAATCAGATCTTCCTCAGACGCATCCGGCCGCCCATACAGGATATTTTCACGCGCAGACCGGTTGAACATTGCAGTCTCCTGCGTGACCATGCCGATCTGACTGCGCAAGGAATTTTGGGTAACCTCCGAGATCTCTTGCCCGTCGACAAAAATACGCCCGTTTTCTTCCTCATAGAGCCTGAGAAGAAGCGAAACGAGTGTCGACTTCCCAGCACCGGAAGCCCCGACAATGCCTAGTTTCTCCCCCGGATGAATGTGCAGGCTGATCCCCTGCACCCCGCCCACATCGCGGCCATAGGCGAATTCCACCTGATCAAAAACAATCCCGCCCTCTCGCACTTCCAGCGGTTTGGCTCCGGGCGCATCTTCCACCCTGTCGCGGACGGACAAAGTCTTCATGCCGTTTTCGATCTCTCCAATGTTGGAGTAGATCGCCATCAGCGTGAAGCTCACCCAGCCAGTCATCTGTGCAATCCGTATCGAAACCGCACCCGCAGCCACAATGTCGCCCTCGGTCGCGTTCCCCGACTGCCACAGGTGCAAGGTTGCTCCGATCAGCAGCACCGGCAGAATGCCTGCAAGGCACATCAGAAAGAACCGGAAGCTGGCAGAGAGATAGCCGAAGTGCAGCGATTTTTCACGAAACTCGACCATTGCATCCTGTGCAGTCCGTTCCTCATGGTCAGCATGGGCAAACAGCTTCACCGTCTTGATGTTGGTGATCGAATCGACGACCTGGCCGGTTACCATCGCCCGCGCCCCGGCCCGCTTTCCTGACCTCTTGCGGATTCTTGGCAGGAACCAGCGGATCAATGCGAAGTATCCCACCAGCCAAATCAGAAACACCCCAGTGATGCGCCAATCAATAGACCCTAACAAGGCCAAAGAGCCCGCAAGAGAGGCCAGCGCAAAGGCCACAACATTGATCACCTCAGTGGTCACGGAGGTCACGGCATTTGCCGTTTGCATCTGTTTCTGCGCTATCCGGCCTGCAAAATCATCGTCAAAGAACCGCACCGACTGGCCCAATGTCCATCGATTCAGCCGCGACAGAACCAGCGGGTTCACGTTCGGCTGCACCACAATGGCGTTGGAGGCTGCGGACAGGCCGAACAGCACCGGACGCACAAGCAGGAAAAAGCCCAGCGCCAATGCGATCACTGCCACATTACCAGCCGAAAAGAACTGTTCCGGCCCGCTGGCGATGGCGGTGTCGATGACCATGCCCAGGATAAAGGCGGTGCCCGCCTCCATCCCGCCTGCCAGTGCTGAAAAGGCCGCAGCCAGCAGCAGCATCGGCCAAGCGCCGGCCAGGCACCAGCGCAAGAAAGCTCCCAGCCGCTGCGGTGGCGGACCGTCTGCCGGGCGGAAGGCGTCGATCAGGTTGCCTATGGTCATTCTGCTGCCTCGATGTTCAGGAAGCCGCCGGACTGGCGCGCCCAAAGCTGTGCATAAAGCCCCTGCGCCTGCAATAGCGCCTCATGAGACCCTTCTTCAACTATACGGCCCTGATCCATCACCAGGATACGGTCCATCTGCGCGATGGTGGACAGCCGGTGTGCGATGGCGATCACCGTTTTGCCCTGCATCATGCCATACAGTGTCTCCTGAATTGCCGCTTCGACCTCTGAATCCAGTGCTGAGGTCGCCTCATCCAGAACCAGGATCGGCGCGTCCTTCAGGATCACCCGGGCCAGTGTCACCCGCTGACGCTGCCCACCGGACAGTTTGACGCCACGCTCGCCCACGTGGGCGTCATACCCCTTGCGCCCCTGCGGGTCCTCCAGATCCAGAATGAACTCATGCGCCTGCGCCTGTTTGGCAGCAGCTATCATCTGCTCCTCAGTGGCCTCCGGACGTCCGTACAGCAGGTTGTCCCGAACCGAGCGGTGCATCAGAGAGCTGTCCTGCTGCACCATGCCGATATGGCTGCGCAAGCTGTCCTGTGTCACACAGCGGATGTCCTGACCGTCGATCAGAATCTGTCCACTTTCGGCGTCGTAGAACCGCAAGATCAGTTTGACCAGGGTTGATTTCCCGGCGCCGGAACGCCCGATCAGGCCTACCTTCTCCCCCGGCTGAATGACCAGGCTGATCCTGTCCAGCCCGCCAGCCTCACGCCCGTAGTGGTGCGAGAGGTTGCGCAACTCTATCTCCCCCTTTACCAGCTGCAGCGGCTCCGCATTGGCCGCATCCACCAGGTCGATCGGCTGCGCAATGGTCTCCATTCCCTCAGCCACAACACCCAGCTGCCGGAAAAAGGACGTCAGCGCCCACATGATCCAGCCGGTCATCGCATTCAGGCGCAGTGTCAGCGCCGTCGCTGCAGCAACCAGCCCAACCGAAGCAGAGCCTTGCATCCACAGCATCACGGCCCAGCCCACCACTCCGACAATCAGCAGCCCGTTCAGCGTAACCAGCGTGGCGTCCATGATGGTGAATATCCGCATCTCCGTCTGGAACGTCTTGCGGGTGTTCTCAATCGCATCGCGGGCATAGGTCAGTTCGCGGTTGTGATGGGCAAACATCTTGACCGAGTGGATGTTGGAATAGCTGTCGACCACCCGCCCTGTCACGGTCGAGCGTGCGTCGGAAGACGCTTGACTGGCCGGCCCGACCCGCTTGACCGTCCACAGTACCAAAACTGCGTAGAGGGCGAACCAAAGCGCCAGCGGCAGCATCAGCCGTATATCCGCGACCCACAGCAGAACTGCCGCGCCTACGAGATAGGCCAGCGAAAACGTGATTGCGTCAAATACCTGAAAGATCACCTCCCCCGCGGCAGGCGGGGTCTGCATGATCCGGTTGGCAATCCTCCCGGCAAAATCGTTCTCGAACCAGCCGACCGACTGGCGCAAAACATGCTTGTGCGCCCGCCAGCGGATCAGAGTGCCAAAATTCGGCAGAATCGCGTTGTTCAGCAGCGCGACATCCAGCAGCTGGATCAGCGGCCGCAGCAGCAGTATGAACAAGGCAACCAGGATAAGTTCAGTGCCATGCTCTTCCCACACTTCGGCCGGCGTGCCCGACATCAGGTCGACAATCCGGCCCATGTAGTAGATCAGCCCGACCTCAATCCCTGCGACCACAACCGACATCAGCGCAGTCAGGACAAAGATGGTTTTGAATGGCTTGGAATAGTCGCGCAAGAAAGGCCACAGCCGTGTCGGTGGCGTGTTGACTTCCGGGTAGGCGCAATAGGGGTCAATGAGATTTTCAAAATAGCGAAACATGCGGGTGCTCCAGGTGTTCGAGCAAATCGGAAAACAGATGCAGACTGCGGGCCGCCCAAGGCTCCCACGTCAAACGGGGCAAGGTCTCAGGCGTTAAAGAAACCAGATCCCGTAATACATCAGCATTCCTCCGTCATGTGGTGGCTGCCTCATGCGTACGCAAGATTTGCGGTTTTGTCACCCCCCAAGGTTGTGACGCTGCTGACATCCCTTGTCAGCGGAAGGAATTCAGCAGTTCCTCTCGGCTGAGGGAGAACCCCGACGCAATCCAATCCGCTTGCAGTTTTTTCAACGCTTTTCCCAGTGCCGGCCCCTTCAGTTCCGGCAGCAGATCCCGGGCCTTAACTGGAAACTCCGCGTCCACGCCTTGCGCGATATCAGTCTCTAAATTGGATGAAAGCGGCTGTTCCAGCAGCGCAGCACGCAACAGCAATGCGTCCAGCGCCATTTCTGCACCCAGCCTGAATCCCAGTTCCCCTGCCCCGGCAGTTCCAGCCGCTGCCGCACGGATTGCCACCAGATGCGAGGCCTGAGCCTTGCTCAGCCGAAGGGTCTCCTGCAAGCCATCGCCGCCCAGCGCGGCAAGGCGCCGGATGCCCGAGGCCGCCCTTCCGGCTTCCAGGTGAATCAGCGGCGCCAGCGCACGGTCATCGGCGCCAGGCAGAACCTGCGCCAGCACGCCTGCCTGCCGCATCGCCGCAACCGAAGGAGCAGGATCGGGAGCCGCCAGCAGCTTCAGCAGTTCCGCCCCAACCCGCTCCTTAGACAGCGAACCCAGTCCGTCCAAGTTGGCTGCAATCGCCGCTAGCGCGTCCGGATCGAAGCCCAAGGCATGATCGCCATACCAGGCGTGAAAGCGGAAGTAGCGCAGGCTGCGCAAGTAATCCTCCCGGATACGGTTTTCCGCGGTGCCGATAAAACGCACCCGGCGCCCAGCGATATCCGTCAGCCCGCCTAGAGGGTCGACGACTTCACCATCCGGGCGCGCATAAATCGCGTTCATTGTGAAATCGCGGCGGCGGGCATCCTCGGCAATATCGGTGGAAAATGCCACCACTGCCCGGCGGCCATCGGTCGCCACATCCTTGCGGAAAGTGGTGATTTCATGCGGGATGCCGTTCTTTACCAATGTCACTGTGCCATGGTCGATCCCGGTCGGCACTGCCTTGATCCCGGCACGAGCAGCCAGCTCCATCACCTGCTCCGGCTGCGAATCGGTGGCAATGTCCAGATCAGAAACCGGTTCACCCAGCAAGGCATTGCGCACGCAGCCGCCAACAAACAATACCTCCGCACCGTCTGCCGAAACAGCTTCGCAAACCGCCTGCGTAGCCGGGTCCTCCAGCCATGGCTGATCTAGCCGCATTCTCCCTCCATCCGTGCCGCGAGCCCGCGCAACATACGGGCGGTAGCGCCCCAAATGTAATAGGGACCATAGGGCACGGTATAGTACCGGCGGCGCGTGCCGCGCCAACGGCGGGATTCGATGATGTAGTTTTGCGGTTCCAAAACATGCGCCAGAGGAACTGAAAACACCTCTGCCACCTCGCCCGCCTCGGGACATTCGTCAAAACGGTCACGGATCAGCGCTACAACTGGTGTCACGGAGAAGCCAGTTACGGTTTCATGCTCCGGCAGGCAGCCGATGATCCGGGGCACGTCCTGCGGTAAGCCTATCTCTTCCCACGCCTCGCGCAACGCCGCCGCACAGGCGTCCTTGTCGCCCGGATCCACTTTGCCGCCAGGAAAGGCGATCTGCCCCGGATGATGCTTCAGCGCCGAGGACCGTTTGGTCAGGATCAGCCGCGGAGCGCCCGAAGCAATGGAAACCGGAACCAGCACACCAGCCGGGCGCAGCTTGCGCCCCTCCGGCAGCACAGTGCCAGGGTTCAGGTCAAAATCGGAGGAGCCGCCGCCCTCACGGTTCAGGGCGACGGCAATCCTGTCCGTCAGATCCTGGGCAGGGTCACTCACTGGGCGGGTTTTCCGCGTCGAAACCCACACTCAACGGGTCCAGATCGTAGTGCGCTCCGCAGAATTGGCAGTCTGCAGTCACACGGCCATCATCCGTGGTCATCTTCTCGATGTCCTTGGCAGAGTAGATCGACAGGCTTTGACGTACCCGGTCCTCGGAACAGGTGCAGCCAAATCGCATAGGCTGGGTGTCATAGACCCGCGGTTGTTCCTCGTGAAACAATCGGATCAGCAGATCGGTAGGGGTGACAGACGGGCCGATCAGTTCGAGCTCTTCCACCGTGCTCAGCAGTGTGGTGGCCCGGTTCCAGTTCTCTTCCTCGTCCCCGGAAACTAGGTCGCTGGCCTGCAGGACTTCGCCGGAACCTTCGCCTTGCGCCGCAAATGGAGAAGCCTTGGGCATGCTCTGCAGCATCACACCTCCCGCACGCCAATGCTCGGCAACGCCCGGTTCCGCCGACTTTCCAAAGCTCAGTTTGAACATGGTCGGCAATTGTTCGGACTGCGCGAAATAGGCCTCTGCACAGGCGCTCAGCGATTCGCCGGACAGCGGTGTGATCCCTTGGTAGGGCTGGGTGCCATTGCCCTGGTCAATCAGAATGGCAAAATAGCCTTCGCCCACTTGGTCAAAGGGGTTGCTGTCGGTAAGGCGGTCGCGGTCAAAGCTCGCATAAGCACGGATCTGGCCGATCTCACCTTCCTTTCGAGGCGCATAGTAATCGGTTGCAATCATCCGCACCGCACCCTTGGACTGCACCTGCAGCGACAGCTTCCAGCGCAGAGAGATTGTTTGCCCGATCAGTGCTGTCAGCAACGCCATCTCGGCAACCAGCGCCTCGACAACCGGCGGGTAGTCATGCTGTTTCAGAATACCATCCAGCACGCCATCCAGCCGCGCCACACGGCCGCGCATGTCGGATGCATCAAGCTGGAAAGGCAGGACGGTGTCGTCCCACGCGATTTTAGAACCAAGTGTCATGGGGTTTCCTTACGCGCCGGGGATTGGCATACCGGGGCTATATAGGAGAAACGACACAAGAGTGAAGAGGCCGGCCTGTGATCAGACGTTTTGGCGACACACCTCAGAAGGGCCGGAATTACCGGATACGTCCCGGGGTCTATGCTCTGCTGCCACGAGACGGAAAGCTGCTGGTTACTTGCCAGTATGATCCGCACCCCGATCTGCAGCTTCCGGGTGGCGGTATTGATCCCGGCGAATCACCAATCCCTGCCCTGCACCGCGAGGTGTACGAGGAAACCGGCTGGAAGATCTCCCCCCCGCGCAAGTTGGGTGCTTTCCGGCGGTTTGCCTATATGCCGGAATACGATCTGTGGGCAGAAAAGCTGTGCCACATCTATGTGGCCCGCCCCCTTCGCAGGCTCGGTCCGCCGGCAGAACAAGGGCATGAAGCGCTTTGGATGGCTCCTGCAGAGGCGGCCGTCTGCCTGGGCAACGCCGGCGACCGCCATTTTGCCTCCCAACTGGCGGCCCGCATGTAGTCAGATCAGCCTATTCTGCAAAACGCAAACAATCCCGGCAAAGGCCAGGACACATCGGACAGAATAAAAGCTTGTTTAGGGGCCTTGGTATTCGAACAGGGTGGCGGAAACGTCATCCTCCAGCCCATGCTCCTTGCTCATCATCTGGGTCAAGTGCCAGTAAAGATCGTCAAGGAACTCCTTGCCGTTCTGCTGCGGTCCGCATTTCTGAACCAAGTCGAGCAAGCCTTCAGGCTCCAGCATTGCCCCGTTCTCCAGCCGTGCTTCGGTAAACCCGTCAGAAAACAGCAGCAGGCGATCGCCCCGCTCCATTGTGAACTCTTCCTGGCTGTAGCCGATGTCCGGGACCAAGCCTACTGGGACACCGCCTTTGCCGATGAACTCCAGCTCGCCGTTCTTTCGCAATAACAGCGGATGCGGGTGGCCTGCCTGCACCATCTTGACGACACCACTGCGCAGATCCGCAATGCAATAGGCCATGGTGAAATACTCTTCGATCCCCGTATCAGCAATCAACCGGGCATTCAGCAGGCTGGCAACTTCCTCTGGCTGGCGCAATGCATAGAAGCGATTGAACCGTTTCTCCATCCCTACGTTCTGGTCGAAGTAGTTTGACGACAGGTAACCACCCAACCGCGCCGTCATCATTGCAGAGGTGATGCCATGGCCGGACACGTCAATAGAATAGAAGCCGATTCGGTTCACACCGGGGGAAAACATCCCAACCAGGTCCCCGCCAATATGTCCGCATGGCTTTAACAGCAGGCTGACTGTGGAAGAGCCGAAATCCTTGGACAATTCCGGCACCAGTGATTCCTGGATTTTACGAGCCTGGATCAAGTCCTTGTCGATTGCGTCGTACACCCGCTGCAGCTCACCCAGGGTCTCTGACACGATACGGTTCTTCTCATACAGTTCCCGTTGCATCCGCAAAATGCGCTCACCCGCTGAAATCCTAGCCCGCAGCTCATCAGAGCTGACAGGTTTAGTCAGGAAGTCATCAGCGCCAGCATCAAGGCCCTCGGCCACCTCGTTTTTTTCGCTCTTTGAGGTCAGCAGGATAAAATAAGCGTAGTCCTCAGTGGCGCGCGCGCGGAACGCGCGGCAGAACTCCAGCCCGTTCATGCCGGGCATCATCCAATCGCTGAGAATCAGGTCGGGGGGGTCCGCTTGGCAAATTTCCATTGCTGCCTCGCCGCTGTCAGCCTCGACAACTTCAAATCCCCACTTCTTGAGAGAGGCCACAAGAATGCGTCTTTGCAGGCGGCTGTCGTCCACAACCAGCACACGGCGTATTGATCCGGCCACTGTCTGGTCCTCGTCGTCCATCGAACTTTCTGGCAGCACCGAAGGCACCTCACAAATGGCAAAATCAGAAGATCTTGTGATACTATCGGTCCAGAGATTTAACAGGCGGTGAAGCCTAAAATTTGAGCTTCCTCCTTTATTTCACCATATTTTTACTGCAATCAACTTAAGAAGTGCACTCAGCGAAAGATCGTAAGGACGTATCACATGATTGACTGGCCACGCGTGACCGAGCTGCGTGAAGAAGTCGGCGCCGAGGACTTCGGTGAAGTTGTTGAAATCTTTCTGGAAGAAGTCGAAGAAGTAATCGGCAAGCTGGAAGGCGGCGACCGCGGCCAGCTTGAGCAGGACCTGCACTTCCTGAAAGGCAGCGCACTCAACCTTGGATTTGATGAGTTTTCTTCCATGTGCCTGGACGGCGAGCGGCGCTCTGCGCAAGGCGGAGCGGACGGAGTCGATGTCCCGGCCATCATTGCGAACTTCCAAGCTTCCAAGTCCGTGTTTCTGACCGGCCTTTCGGAGAAGTTCTGACTCCGGCGCCGTCAGATCACGAACTGCGCGAGTGTCTCATCCTGGGTGATATCCGTGAAAGTCATCCCGGCAGCATCCAGGCGCGCAAACAACTGCTCAAAATTCTCCGGCCGTTTTGTTTCGATCCCGATCAGAACAGAACCGAAATTGCGGGCTGACTTCTTCATATATTCAAAGCGGGCAATGTCGTCTTCCGGGCCCAGAATCCCGAGGAATTCCTTCAACGCGCCGGGCCGCTGCGGCAGCCGCAGAATGAAGTATTTCTTCACTCCAGAATAGCGCTGCGCACGTTCCTTGACCTCGGGCAGCCGCTCAAAATCAAAATTTCCGCCGGATGTAACGCAAACAACGGTTTTGCCCCGAATCCATGAGCGCACATCTTGCAGAGCCTCAACTGACAGCGCGCCGGCAGGCTCCAGCACGATTCCTTCTACATTCAGCATCTCGATGATAGTGGCGCAGATCCTGTCTTCGGAAATTGCCAGCACATCAGGCAAAGGCACGTCCTTCAAAATATCATAAGGCAGTTCGCCGATCCGTCCTACCGCGGCGCCATCGACAAAGGTATCGACCGTGTCCAGCGGCACCGGCTTTCCCGCCGCCAAGGCAGCGCGCAGGCAAGCGCCACCGTCAGGTTCAACAAACAGGCTGTGGACCTCTTCGCCAAACCACGAAGAAACGCCCGCCGACATGCCACCGCCTCCGACTGGCAGCAATACATGATCCGGTGCCTTACCCAGTTGCTCTTCGATCTCCACCGCAATGGAGGCCTGACCTTCGATCACATCGGCGTCGTCAAACGGCGACAGGAAATGCCCTCCCTCCTGGGCGCACCATTCCTGTGCGGCAGCCAGGCACACATCGAAGTAGTCGCCGACCAGATGGATTTCGATATTGTCGCCACCGAACATCCGGGTCTTCTGAATCTTTTGCTGCGGCGTGGTGACGGGCATGAAGATCACCCCGCGCTTACCCATGTGGCGGCACATGAAGGCCACCCCCTGCGCATGGTTACCAGCAGAGGCACAGACAAACAGCTCCTGGTCCGGCTGCTTGCGCATCGCGTTCATCGCACCGCGGATCTTGTAGGATCGGACCGGGCTCAGATCCTCGCGCTTGAGGTAGATGTCGGCGCCAAACCGTTCGGAAAGATGCACATTGCGCTGCAGCGGCGTTGCGGGAAACACATCGCGCATCGCCTGTTCAGCGGCGCGGGCCTGGATCTTGAAATCGCTCATGTATTCTTCAGTGGCGTATGCCCGCCACTAAGGCAAGAGGCGCGTGCGAAGCATACATAAGAATACCGGGGTTTAGATGGGGCGGCCTTCTACGTAATGACCGTAAAGTGTTGTTAGAATGCTGATATTCACCAGTGCAAGAGCGGCAGATACGACAAGTGCGGATACTAAATTCAGAATCGGTAATTCTGACAGGGAGTCCACAACAAACTGACCAGCAAATTGAGCGGCGACAAGAATGGCTGCCAGCCCCAAAAGATCCCCAAAGGCATTTTTGGTCGAGCGCCAAGCGTCGCCAACCTCAAATTTGGCGCCCAGCGCCGCTGCCGGCAAAAGCACTGAAAGCCTAAGAACCAAGTACGTGAGTAAGATTGCCAGAGGTAAGTCAATCAGCTCCATCACGGCTGGCACAGCGAAACTTAGGACAGACGTTGTTAGCATAACAATCAAGAGCAGCGGAATCATCATACAGATGAGTACGAGGACGATCTGTATCGACCTACCGAAGTAGGCCATTATCCTGTCTCCCTGTACTCGCGGTACCCAGCTTTCTGGTATCTCTTCAAGCAAAACAAATCGGTGCCAGGCAACCACACTCCAAATTCCAATAAAAAGGGTTACAAACACAACTAAAAGCGGGAGCCCGTTTTGGGTGGCACTCTCCGGTAAGACCGATACCGTGCCCGACTGCAGGAAATCCGGTAACCCGGACAGTTCGAGAAACGCCGAAAAGATCACCACAATCAGAAGTACTGGTACAAGAAACACCTTAAGCAAGTCCCCAAAGTTACGTACAAGCATTCCTACGGAATGACTGAACAACGCCCAAGGTTTCATAAAAATCCGCTCCGGTTTGAAAATCGCGTCAGGCGCGGACCTTAGTTGCAGCAGGCCTAGTGTGAAACCCCGGAAAACCTTGCCCTTGCGGCCAAAACCCGCTACGCCGCAGGCGTTCTGACCTGAGAGGGAATTCCATGTCCGCGCCCAAGAAAGTTGTGCTCGCCTATTCCGGCGGCCTCGACACCTCGATCATCCTGAAATGGCTGCAGACCGAATACGGCTGCGAAGTTGTCACCTTCACCGCCGACCTCGGCCAGGGTGAGGAACTGGAGCCCGCCCGCAAGAAAGCGGAAATGCTGGGCATCAAGCCGGAAAACATCTTCATCGAAGATGTGCGCGAGGAATTCGTCCGCGACTTCGTCTTCCCGATGTTCCGCGCCAATGCGGTTTACGAGGGTCTATACCTGCTGGGCACCTCCATTGCGCGCCCGCTGATCTCCAAGCGCCTGGTTGAGATCGCCGAAGCCACTGGTGCAGATGCCGTTGCCCACGGCGCCACCGGCAAAGGCAACGACCAGGTCCGTTTCGAACTGGCGGCCTATGCGCTGAACCCGGACATCAAGGTGATCGCACCCTGGCGTGAATGGGACCTGTCCTCGCGCACCAAGCTGCTGGAGTTTGCCGAGGCGCACCAGATCCCGATCGCCAAGGACAAGCGTGGTGAGGCTCCCTTCTCCGTCGACGCCAACCTGCTGCACACCTCATCTGAGGGTAAAGTGCTGGAGGATCCGGCGGAAATGGCGCCCGATTACGTCTACCAGCGCACCGTTCACCCCGAAGAGGCGCCGGACACCCCGGAATTCATCGAGATCACCTTTAAAAAGGGTGACCCGGTTGCCATCAATGGCGAAGCAATGAGCCCGGCAACCATCCTGACCGCGCTAAATGAGTACGGCCGCAAGCACGGCATCGGCCGCCTTGACCTGGTCGAAGGACGGTTCGTCGGCATGAAGTCCCGCGGCATCTACGAAACCCCGGGCGGCACCATCATGCTGGAAGCCCACCGCGGTATCGAATCCATCACCATGGACCGCGGCGCGATGCACCTTAAGGACCAGCTGATGCCGCAGTACGCAGAGCTGATCTACAATGGCTTCTGGTACAGCCCCGAGCGCGAAATGCTGCAAGCAGCCATCGACGCCAGCCAGAAACATGTCTCCGGCACCGTGCGCGTGAAGCTCTACAAAGGTTCGGTGAACACCGTCGGCCGCTGGTCCGAAAACTCGCTCTACTCCGAGGCGCATGTGACCTTTGAGGAAGACGCCGGCGCCTATGACCAGAAAGACGCCGCAGGCTTCATCCAGCTGAACGCGCTGCGTCTCAAACTGCTGGCCGCCCGCGAGCGCCGGATCAAAAAGTGAGCGAATATGACGACATAGACGGCGAATTCGAGGACGATTTCGCGGAAGAGCTGGATATGTTCGTCGAAGCTCAGGACACCGTATGGGCGGATGTCCTGAGTGAACTCTCTGCAGGACAGAAGACGAGCCACTGGATGTGGTTCGTCTTTCCCCAGCTTGCCGAACTTGGCCGCTCCCACTTGGCCCAGCTCTATGGGATCGAAGATCAGGCTGAAGCCACGGCCTATTTGAACCATGAGATACTGCGCGCGCGCCTGGTCGAGGTCAGCCAACTGATGCTGTCTCATCTGGACAAGGATGCCGAGCAGATCCTCGGTGGAATTGATGCCAAGAAACTGCGCTCCTCAATGACGCTGTTTGCCGCGGTCCCCGGCGCACCGGTGGAATTCCAGCAGGTTCTGGATGCTTTCTACGGCGGCCAGCCCTGCCCGCTGACCAAGGCCGCACTTGCCGCGGCGTAATCCTTCCGCCTCTCCCGCGGTCAATCTTGCCCGGATTTATCCCTCTGCCTAACCCTCTCGCTAAGCGAGGGAGAAGAAGATGGCATTGGACGATATTGCGGCAGGAATCCGGGACGGTCTGGCCGGGAAGAGTTTCGACGGGTCGCTGAAGTTCGATTGCGGACCGGACGGTGTGATTGTCCTGTCGGAGGGAAGCGCCGGCACAGACGACCGTGAAACAGATTGCACGCTGCGGCTGTCGGCTGAAAACCTGAAAAAGCTGCTGAACGGAAACCTCAATCCGATGACCGCTGTCATGATGGGCAAGATCAAGGTTTCCGGAGATATTGGCGTTGCCATGAAACTGAGCAAGCTGATCAGCTGATCAGCTTTGCTGGCCGCAAGTTTCCCGGGCTGCGCGCCGCAGGGGCGCCGGGCACCCCTCTCGGCAAGTCAGATCTTTGCAGCCTTCATTTGTTCATAGTAGGGTATCGCCGCCTGCAGGACCGGCTGCAATACCTCCGGCACCTCCGGCAAAGGGCCTTCAGGGCCGGCGAATCCGGTGGAAGTCCAGACAGCGCCGTACCAATGCGCCGCCCAGACACCGTCATCCCTGTGGCCGCCTTTGGGCCAGCTCAGCATCTTTGGTGAATAGGGCATCCCGATCATCTCACACAGTTGTTCCAGCTTGGCGGCCGGATCCTCGCGGATGTCATGGCTGTCCACCACAACCGGCACCTGCCCCCAGCTTCGCACCAAATCAAACAGCTCCGCCTGCTGGCGAAAGCCGATGTCTTCCAGAACCGGGTTTTCCCTCTTGGCGGCATATGAGGCGATCACCCGTGCCGGGTGGCGGATCAGGAAGACGTTGGTGACCTCCCGCATCCATTCCCTCGGAACCCCAGGAATCATGTGCTGCGTCATGTGCTTCTGGTAGTAAAACGGCTTGGCCGCCGGCACCGCTCCCAGCAATGCCTGCGCCACGGTTTCAGGGTCCTGCGGCTGGCTTTCCAGAATTTCCGCACGCATAGGGTGATCGAGTCCGGTCATCGCCAGATAGGCTGCATAAAACGGCTCATCCACCACGGCGCAGTCGCCGCGGTTGCCAAAGGCATACATCATCGCCGTCGACAGGTTCCTTGGCCCGGACCACATGGCAATCCGCATCAGGCGCACTCCTTCTCGATCAGCGCCTTGTAAAGGCCGCGAATACGTTCAGTCATCGGTCCCATCTGGCCGCTGCCGATTTGCCTGCCATCTATGCTGCCGGCCGGGGTTTGGGCACCAAAAGTCCCTGTGAGAAAGGCCTCGTCTGCGCCATAAGTATCCACCAAAGAGTAGTTCCGCTCGTAGACCGGAATGCTGTTTGCACGGCAGAGATCAATCACCTTTTGCCGGGTGATGCCGTTCATGCAGTAGTCACCAGTGGAAGTCCAAACCTCCCCCTTGCGCACGATGAAGAAGTTGCAGGCGTTGGTGGTGTTCACAAAGCCATTCACATCCAGCATCAGCGCCTCATCCGCGCCGGCCTTCTCTGCCGCGATACAGGCGAGGATGCAGTTCAGCTTGGAGTGGGAGTTAAGCTTGGGATCCTGGGTCATCGGCAGCCCGCGGAGATGCGGCACCGTCGCCAGTTTGATCGGGCGCGGAAGATTGGGGCGGGAGTGCTCCATGATAATGGTCATCGTCGGCCCCTGGCGCGACAGTGAAGGATGCTGGAACGGCCGGGTTTTCACGCCGCGCGTCACCATCAGCCGGGCGTGAGCATTGGTCGTCATTCCATTGGCTTTTTGAGTCTCCAACACAGCATTTTTGACACCATTTCGGTCCAGGCCAATGTCCAGATCAATGGCCTTGGCCGCCTCAAACAGCCGGTCCAAATGCTCATCCATGAAGGCCCAGGTGCCGTTATACAGGCGCAACCCTTCCCACACGCCGTCACCCAGCATGAAACCGCTGTCATATACACTGACCTTGGCGTCGGCCTTGGGCACAATTTCACCGTTCAGATAAATCAGGATCTCTTCGTTGCGCTGATCTTCTTCGGCCTGGTGGGTGCTCATCTTTTCGGTCATGGGGTCCTCCTTGGCCGGCACGTTATTGATACTGGATCCGGAATCCAAACGATAACGTGCTGTCACCAGTCCGTGAAATCCTGACTTGCCGGGTTGAGACAACCCACTGCAGCCGGCAGTCTGGCCCCAAGCTATTCAAGGAGTCGGGAATGCGAGTTCTGGAGAAGATTAAACCCCTGGTTCTGAGCGGTCTGATTGCTGCCGGGTTCGCCGCGCATGGTATTCCGGTTCAAGCGCAGTCCACAGAAACTCTGACCGTTGCCGGCGGATGCTTCTGGTGCGTGGAAAGCGATTTCGAAAGCGTGCCGGGTGTGGTTGAAGCCATATCCGGCTATACTGGTGGCACTACGGTAAGCCCCACCTATAAAGATGTCACCAAAGGCGGCACCGGCCATTATGAGGCGGTGCAAATCGTCTTCGATCCCGCTAAAGTCTCTCGCGGGCACCTAATAAACTTGTTCTTCCGCTCAGTAGACCCCACCGACCCTGGAGGCCAGTTCTGCGACCGTGGCGACAGCTACCGCACCGCAGTATTTGTTTCTAACGGCGAAGAAAGGTCCCTAGCCGAACAAACAAAGGCACAGGCTCAGCAGGCGTTAGGGCAGAAGATTGTGACCCCAATACTCTCATCCAAGACCTTTTTTCAGGCTGAAGATTACCACCAGGACTACTACAAGGGCGACAGTCTGGTATTCACCCGGTTTGGTCCCAAGCGTCAGGCGGAGGCTTACAAACGCTACCGCCAGGCCTGCGGCCGCGACGCAAGAGTAATCCAGCTGTGGGGTGATACTGCGCCCTTTGCCAAAGGGCATTGAGCCGGAGCCGTCCGGTTTCAGAACCGGGCGGCTTGTAGTTCCGCCAAGGTAGGGATGACATCAGCCGTACCGTGCCGTGTGACCATAAGAGCCCCCGCGCGGCTGGCTTGCGCCATTGCCTCTGCCACTGTCAGCCCCAGATCCAGACCAGACAGAACGTAGCCGGTAAAGGTATCGCCGGCGCCGGTTGTATCAACCGGCGTGACCGGCAAGGCTGGCACGTCACTGACAGCGCCCGTCTCCCCGTTAATATGCCGCGCACCCTTGGCACCTAAAGTGATGATCACGTCCTTGATGCCAAGCTCACCGGGTTCCTTTCCCGTAGCTTGCTGAAGCTGCTGCGCTTCGACCTCATTCAAGATCAGGAAATCCAAGTATGGAAGGACCGACTGCACAGCGTCTGCATCAAACGGGGCAGCAGCGTAGCAGACGCGCAACCCTTTGAGGCGGCCCAGCTGCGCCGCCTCTGCCTGCATGCTGGTTTCGTTCTGCATGACAAGAATGTCACCAGACTTCGCCATGGACAGAGCCTTCTCTACCTGCTTTAGACTCAGCGCCCGGTTGGCACCGGGGAACAGGATGATCTGGTTTTCTCCCTCAGGTTCCACCGCAATGATGGCATGCCCGGTTGGAGTGTCCGTCTGGACAATGTGGCCGATGCCGACCCCATACTCCTTAAGACGCTCCACCGCCCATTCACCGTCAGGCCCCACAGCACCGATATGGTACACGTCACTGCCGGCGCGAGTGGCAGCAACAGACATGTTGGCACCTTTACCGCCAAGGAAACGGTCAAGGCCGCGGGCGGCAAGGGTTTCCCCCGCCGCCGGCAGATGCGGCATGCTATAAACCATGTCCGCATTGATAGAGCCGAGATTCCAGATCGCCATGTCAGATCACCCGATATTGCAGGCCGCCAGCACCGCCATGTTCAGAATGTCATTGGTCGTGGAGGTGGTCGAGCAGATCTGGATCGGCTTGTCGATACCGGACAGAATCGGACCGATCACGGTGGCACCGCCCATCTCCTGCATCAGCTTGACCGAGATCGAAGCCGAGTGTCGGGCCGGAACGATCAGGATATTGGCAGGACCGGTCAGGCGCTGGAACGGGTAATACCGCTGCGCGCGCTCATTCAATGCCACGTCCACGGTCATCTCGCCTTCATACTCGAAATCCACCCCGCGCTGGTCCAGAACAGTCGGCGCGACATGCATCTTTTCAGCACGCTCCGAAACCGGATAGCCGAAGGTGGAAAAGCTGACAAAGGCCACCCGCGGTTCAAGCCCCATGTGACGGGCAACCACGGCGGCGCGCTCTGCGATGTTGGCTAGGTGGTTTTCATCCGGCCATTCGTGCACCAGCGTGTCGCCGATCAGCACGATCCGGCCCTTGTGCAGCAGCGCGGTCACACCAGCCACACCGTGGTCGGCATCGGCATCAAACACATGGTTGATCCGGTCCAGAACATGCGCCGACTTGCGAGTTGCGCCGGTAACCAGGCCATCACCATGCCCGTGCGCCAGCATCAAGCTGGAGAACACATGCCGGTCGCGGCCAACCAGGCGGTGGATGTCCTTTCGGTCAAACCCTTTGCGTTGCAGGCGGTTATACAGGAAATCCTTGTATGCCTCGAAATGCGGCGTGTTGGCAGCGTTGATAATCTCCAGTTCACGCACCGCATCGCCAAGTCCGGCTTTTTCCAGCTTGACGCGCACGTCTTCCTGGCGGCCCACAACCAGCGATTTACCGAAACCGGAGCGCTGGTACATAACCGCGGCCCGCAGCGCCCGGGGATCGTCACCCTCAGCAAAGATCATTCGCGACTGGGCGGAGCGCGCACGGGCGTTCAGGCCGCGCAGGATCGACGCCGTCGGATCCATGCGAGATTTCAGGCCAACCTCATAGGCATCCATGTCCACGATGGGGCGCCGCGCCGCGCCGGTATCCATACCTGCCTTGGCCACAGCCGGCGGAATCCGGTGGATCAGCCGCGGATCAAACGGAGTCGGAATGATGTAATCGCGGCCAAAGGTCAGCGACTTGCCATAGGCCAGCGCCACCTCGTCCGGCACATCCTCACGCGCCAGCGCCGCAAGCGCATGGGCGCAGGCAATCTTCATCTCATCATTGATGGCGCGGGCATGAATATCCAGTGCGCCGCGGAACAGATACGGGAAGCCAAGAACGTTGTTGACCTGGTTCGGGTAATCCGAGCGGCCAGTGGCAACGATGGCATCCACCCGCACTTCATGCGCCTCTTCCGGTGTAATCTCCGGATCCGGGTTTGCCATGGCGAAAATCACCGGGTTGTCGGCCATGGAGGCCACCATCTCCTGGGTCACCGCGCCTTTGACCGAAACGCCAAGGAACACATCGGCTCCGCGCATCGCTTCCTCCAGGCTGCGCAGATCAGTGCTGATCGCATGCGCCGATTTCCACTGGTTCATACCCTCGGTGCGGCCTTGGTAGATTACACCCTTGGTGTCGCAGACGATGCAATTTTCATGCCGCGCGCCCATCGCTTTCAGCAGTTCGATACAGGCAATGCCCGCCGCGCCGGCGCCATTGAGGACGATCTTCACATCCTCGATCTTTTTCCCCGACAGATGCAAAGCGTTAATCAGACCCGCTGCGCAGATCACCGCGGTGCCATGCTGGTCGTCGTGGAACACCGGAATGTCCATCTCTTCCTTGAGCTTCTGCTCAATGATGAAACATTCGGGTGCCTTGATATCTTCCAGGTTGATGCCGCCAAACGTCGGCCCCATCAGCTTAACCGCTTCGATGAACTTGTCCGGGTCCTCAGTGTCCAGCTCGATGTCGATTGAGTTGACGTCAGCGAACCGTTTGAACAGGACGGATTTGCCTTCCATCACCGGCTTGGAGCCCAGTGCGCCGAGGTTGCCCAGACCCAAAACAGCCGTGCCGTTGGAGATCACCGCAACCAGGTTACCTTTGTTGGTATAATCATAGGCTGTCTCTGGATTTTCGGCGATCGCTTCACAAGGCACCGCTACGCCCGGAGAGTAAGCCAGCGACAGATCCCGCTGTGTGGTCATCGGGACGGTGGCATTGATCTCCCACTTACCCGGAGACGGCTCCAGGTGGAACGCCAGGGCTTCTTCATCGGTGATCTTGTTCTTGGGCATTTAATTACGTGTCCTCTCCTCGTCGCGGACCGTCTTAGCCCAGCCCACGGCGCCTCTCAATCCGCGGTTTCAAGAATCTGTATCGCCAGATTTTAGAAAAAAGCGGCTAAAAGACGATAGATTCCGTCAGGTTTTCGCCTCAAAGCAGACCGCGGAATGCTGTAATTTCTTAATAGGTATTAACGCGCACCTGCCTCCCAGGTGGCGCTATGGCCAGGAATTCAGAGGCCTGCAAGCAAGGGCCAGAACGGCGTTTGTCCGCCCGCAAAGGGCATAGGATCAAAGGAAAAGTGAGGAATGATAAGCTTCCACAACAATTCCGGTGCGATGGTGGCCTTGCAGACATTGGGCGGAGTCAATTCTCAGCTCAATCAAACGCAAGACAGCATTTCCACCGGTCAGACCATTAACTCAGCACAAGATAACGCGGCCCTCTGGGCAATTTCCGAGCTGATGAACTCGGATATTTCCGGCTTACGCTCGGTGTCGGACTCATTGTCGCTGGGCGAAGCTACCGTGGCGGTTGCCTCAGCCGGGGCAGAGCAGATCACCGAAACCCTGACTGAAATGCGGTCACTTGCAATCATGGCCAGCAGCGGAATGGGCGACTTCAGCAAATATGAAGCGGCCATGGCAAAGAAGACCGAGCAGATCAATTCGATCATCTCGTCTTCCGGCTTCAACGGGGTGAACCTGCTGAAAACCGATGTCGACGGGGCCGGCGGCGCTGGACTGACAGTACCGTCAGCGATTTCCAGCGACGGCACCCTCAGCACCCTCAGCGTGGACGGTGTGGACTTTGAAGGCAGCCCGCTGTTCGATCTCGGTGGCCGAACCGCAATCACAGACAGCGCAAGTGCTCTAACTGCATTGGGCGAAATCGAAGGCTTTCTTGCCTACGCAATCGAAGGCTCGGCGGCTTTGGGGTCGAGTGCCAATCAGCTGGCTGGCCAGGGCGACTATGTCAGCAAGCAATCTGATGCGCTCACCCGCGGTGTCAGCTCCATGATCGACACTAACATGGAGGAAGCTGCAACCAAAATGCTGGCGTTGCAAGCACAGCAACAGCTGAGCACCCTCTCGCTCTCCATCGTCAACACGATGCCTGACACTCTGCGCAATCTCTACTGACAGCAGGCTGCCGCCGGCGCGCTGGCGGCAGCCATATCCGGGTTTTCCTCGCTCCGCCCCCATTGTAGATGTCTTGCAAAGACGACCCCGGGGGACCTCCAATGACCGTAACGCCCATGATGGCGCAATATCTCGAGATCAAGGAAGCGCATGCGGATGCGCTGCTTTTCTACCGGATGGGCGACTTCTACGAAATGTTCTTTGAGGACGCCGTCAACGCAGCCGAAGCGTTAGACATCGCACTGACCAAACGCGGCAAGCACAACGGTGAAGACATCCCGATGTGCGGTGTGCCGGTGCATGCAGCCGAAGGGTATCTACTGACTCTGATCCGCAAGGGATTCCGCGTTGCGGTAGGTGAACAGCTGGAAAGCCCAGCCGAAGCCAAAAAACGCGGCTCCAAATCTGTTGTGAAGCGAGATGTGGTTCGACTGGTGACCCCAGGTACCCTGACCGAGGATTCCCTGCTGGAAGCCCGCCGTCACAACTTCCTGGTTTCCTACTCCGAACTGCGCGATGAGGCTGCGCTGGCCTGGGCCGATATCTCCACCGGCGCATTTCACGTGATGCCGGTTGCACGGGTGCGCCTGTCTCCAGAGCTGGCCCGCCTCGCGCCCTCAGAGCTGATTGTTGCAGATGGCCCAGCCTACGAGGCCGCCCGCCCGCTGGCCGATGAATACAAGATCCCGCTGACCCCGCTGGGCAAATCAAGCTTTGACAGCACCGCTGCGGAAAAGCGCATCTGCACCCTGTTCAGCGTCAGCGCTCTGGACGGCTTTGGCACCTTCACCCGCGCTGAAGTTTCCGCAATGGGCGCACTGATCGACTATCTGGAGATCACCCAGAAGGGCAAACTGCCGCTGCTGCAGCCCCCCCAGCAAGAGGCACAGGACCGGGTGGTTCAAATCGACGCCGCCACTCGCCGCAATCTGGAACTGACCCGGTCCTTATCCGGCGGCCGGGCCGGTTCTCTTCTGTCTGTCGTAGACCGGACCGTCACCCCCGGCGGCGCCCGCTTGCTGGAACAGCGGCTGTCCAGCCCATCGCGCAATCTGGACACCATTCATCAGCGGCTGACCGCCCTCGACTTTGCTGTTGAAACTACGCGCAAAGCCGAAGACCTGCGCGCTGCACTGCGCAAGACACCGGACCTTGACCGTGCGCTCTCGCGTCTCGCGCTGGAACGCGGCGGCCCTCGCGATCTGGCCGCCATCCGAAACGGTTTGTCACAGGCAGAAGTAATCGCGGACCTCTGCACTGGTTTGGATCTGCCGGACCTGATATCCGGCGCCATATCCAATCTGCAAGGGTTCGATGATCTGGTATCGCTGCTTGACGCTGCCCTTGTAGCAGAACCACCGCTGCAGGCCCGCGATGGCGGCTTCATTGCGGCCGGCTATGACCCTGAGCTGGACGAGGCCCGCACTCTGCGCGACGAGGGCCGATCGGTAATCGCGTCAATGCAAAAGCAATACGCAGAGCACACCGGCGTCGCCTCGCTGAAGATCAAGCACAACAACGTGCTGGGCTACTTCATTGAAACCACCGCGACCCACGCGGACAAGATGATGTCGCCACCCCTCAACGAGACCTACATTCACCGCCAGACCACAGCAAACCAGGTCCGGTTCACCACGGTGGAGCTGAGTGAGATCGAAACCCGTATTCTCAACGCGGGCAACTTGGCGCTAGAGATCGAAAAAAGGCTCTATGCAAGGCTTTCTGGCGCCATTCTGGACAATGCCCCGCGCCTCAACACTGCTGCGCGGGGACTGGCAGAACTGGACTTGCTGACGGCACTGGCCGATCTGGCACGCGGCGAAAACTGGATCCGCCCCAAGGTCGACAACAGCCGTGCGTTTGACGTGGAAGGCGGCCGTCACCCGGTTGTGGAACAGGCCCTGCGCCAGCAAGGCGGAGAAGCTTTCGTCGCCAACGACTGCGATCTGACTGCGCAGGACGGTGCTGCCGTCTGGCTTCTGACCGGTCCCAATATGGCCGGTAAATCGACCTTCCTGCGTCAGAACGCATTGATAGCCCTGCTCGCCCAAATGGGCAGCTTTGTCCCGGCCGAGGCCGCACATATCGGCCTTGTCAGCCAGCTGTTCAGCCGCGTCGGTGCCTCTGATGATCTGGCCCGCGGCCGCTCCACATTCATGGTGGAAATGGTCGAGACCGCCGCGATTCTGAACCAGGCAGATGACCGCGCTCTGGTCATTCTCGATGAAATCGGCCGCGGCACTGCCACCTATGACGGCCTGTCGATTGCCTGGGCGACACTGGAGCATCTGCACGAGGTGAACCGCTCCCGTGCACTCTTTGCCACCCACTACCACGAGCTGACCCAGCTTGCCGCCAAACTGGAAGGTGTTGAGAACGCCACCGTAGCAGTCAAGGAATGGGAGGGCGAAGTGATCTTCCTGCATGAGGTGCGCAAGGGCGCCGCTGACCGCTCTTATGGCGTTCAAGTGGCCCAGCTCGCCGGCCTGCCTGCATCTGTTGTCGCCCGAGCCCGCGACGTCCTCGACATGCTGGAGCAAGGCAGCCGCGAAGGCGGGTCCAAGATCCAGATCGACGACCTGCCGTTGTTCGCAGCCGCCCCGCCACCACAGCCCAAGGCACCGGCAGGGCCCTCGCCGACCGAAGAGCTCCTCGCCAGCATTCACCCGGACGAGCTTTCTCCCAGGGAAGCACTTGAAGTGCTCTACAAGCTCAAGGAAGCTGCGAACTAAAGCAAAGAGCGGGTCCAAACGGACCCGCCCTTTCATCTTTCAAAAATACTCCCGCCGGAGGCGCAGGCCCTCCAGGGTTTGCTCATCAACTGGCCGGGGTCGAGGACACACCCACCTGCGCCGCGCGCAGCAGACGGTCGTGCAGCATGAATCCTTCCGCTGAGACCTGAATAATGTCACCCGCCTTGGTGCCCGGTACAGGCGCTTCGAACATTGCCTCATGTACTTGCGGATCGAACTTGTCGCCAACCTCGGGCGACACAATCCGGATTCCGTGCTTCTCAAACACGCCAAGCAGCGAACGCATTGTCAGTTCCACGCCCTCAATCAGGGCGGCGGACACCTCGCGCTGCTCGTCGGTGGCCGCTTCAATCGCGCGCTTCATGTTGTCATAGACCGGCAGCATGTCGCGGGCCAGCTTCGACCCGCCATAGTTTTCTGCCTCACGGCGCGCTTTATCACCGCGTTTGCGGGCGTTCTCAGCATCCGCCAGCGCCCGCATGAAGCGGTCTTTCAGCTCATCCCGTTCTGCCCGGAGCGCATCAAGTTCCAGCGAGGCATCATCAAATTCCTCGGTTTGCGCAGCCAGCTCTTCAGCTTCGGCGGCGGCGATGTCATCCAGAAAGTCTTCGTCCTTGAGCTCTGCCATGTTTCACCTCTAACTCCGGTCGGACAACAGTTTGCCGACCAGCTGTGCCGTGTAGTCCACGATCGGCACAATCCGTCCGTAATTCAGGCGCGTTGGGCCAATCACCCCAACCGCACCGATGATCTTTCGATCCGCGTTCATATAGGGAGACACCACCAAAGAGGAACCCGAAAGTGAGAAAAGTTTGTTCTCCGACCCGATAAAAATGCGCACACCCTCGCCTTCTTCGGTCAGTTCCAGAAATTCGGCAATGTCCCGCTTGCGTTCCAGATCATCGAACAGCGTGCGGATCCGCTCCAACTCCTCAGCTGCTCCAGTCTCGGCCAAAAGATTCGCGCGGCCTCGCACTATCAGTCGTGCCTGTTCGCTGCCTTCCTCTTCCCAGACAGCCAGCCCGCTTTTGATCATCGCATGTGCAAGACTGTCGATTTCCTGACGCCGGGCGGAAATCTCTCTCTGGATCTGCCGTTGCACCTCGCTCAGCGTCTTGCCTTCGATCAGTGCATTCAGGAAATTTGCGGCTTCACGCATCGAACTGGGCGTCTGCCCTGGCGGCGGTGTGAATAGCCGGTTCTCCACATGACCGTCAGAAAATACCAGAACCACCAGTGCGCGGTCATGCGCCAAAGAAACAAACTCAATGTGCCGGATCTCCGCTTCATGCTTGGGTGTCAGCACAAGGGAAGCGCCTTGCGTGACACCAGACAGTGCAGCGCCAACCCGGTCGAGCATCCCGCCAACGTCACCTGCATTCCGGCCTAGAGTCGCATCAATCTTCTCACGGTCTTTTACGTTGAGATCGCCAACTTCCAAAAGACCATCAACAAACATCCTGAGGCCCATCTGCGTGGGTACCCTGCCGGCGCTGACGTGCGGGCTGTCCAGCAGGCCAAGGTATTCAAGATCTTGCATAACGTTACGCACGGTGGCTGCGCTGACCTTTTCACTCAGCGAACGGGTCAGCGTGCGGCTGCCAACCGGATCGCCGCTCTCTAGATAGCTTTCCACCACTGCGCGGAACACGTCCCGGGAGCGGTCATTCAAGTCCTTCAGAATGTTGTTCGGATCGCTCATCAGCCTGCCAGCATTTCTTCCGGTCTAAACATAGGAACCCGGCTCCAAAATGTCATTAAAGAGCACTTCGGGAAAAGGTCAATCGGGCTTGCATAGCCCCGCGTCCGGGGGATATCCCCAAGCCAACAGCAAAAGGAAGTGCCATGCGACCCTCAGGACGAGAACTGAATGAAATGCGCCCTGTCTCGATCGAGACCGGCTTCACCAAACACGCCGAGGGCTCCTGCCTGATCAAGGCCGGCGACACCCATGTCCTGTGCACCGCCACCATCGAAGACCGTGTGCCGCCCTTCATAAAGGGTACCGGCCTGGGCTGGGTTACCGCCGAATACGGCATGCTGCCCCGTGCCACAAACACCCGGATGCGCCGCGAAGCAGCCTCTGGCAAGCAGGGCGGGCGCACAGTGGAAATCCAGCGCCTGATCGGCCGCGCGCTTCGGGCCGGCGTCGACCGCGTTGCCCTGGGCGAGCGCCAGATCACCATCGACTGCGACGTCCTGCAGGCCGACGGCGGCACCCGCTGCGCCTCGATCACAGGCGGCTGGGTTGCCCTGCGTCTGGCCGTCAACAAATTGATGAAAGCTGGTGATGTGCATATTGATCCGCTGGTGGATCCTGTGTCGGCCGTTTCCTGTGGCATCTATGCCGGCCAGCCGGTGCTGGATCTGGATTACCCCGAAGATTCTGAGGCCGGCGTGGACGGCAACTTCATCATGACCGGATCCGGTAAGCTGATCGAAGTACAGATGTCTGCCGAGGGCTCCGTCTTTTCCCGCGACCAGATGAACCAGCTGATGGACCTGGCCGCTAAAGGCACCTCCGAGCTGGCAGAAATGCAGAAGGCCGCCTGCAAATGACCCGCAAACTGGAAGGCGGCAAGCTGCTTGTCGCCACCCATAACAAGGGCAAGCTGAACGAGATCTCCGAAATCCTCGCCCCCTTCGGCGTGCAGGTTGTTGGCGCCGGCGAGATGAATTTGCCGGAACCCGAGGAAACCGAGGACACATTTGTCGGCAATGCCCGCATCAAGGCCCACGCTGCCGCCACAGCAACCGGCCTGCCGGCCCTGTCCGATGATTCCGGCATCACCATCGACGCACTCAACGGAGCGCCCGGCGTCTACACTGCCGACTGGGCCGAAACACCGAACGGCCGCGACTTCAAGCTGGCAATGACCCGCGCCAATGATGAGCTAACCGCTGCCGGAGCCAGCGCGCCGCGCACTGCCCAGTTCCGCTGCACCCTGGTGATTGCGTGGCCCGACGGACATGACGAAGTGTTCGAGGGCGTGATGCCAGGTCAGCTGGTCTGGCCGATCCGCGGCGAACACGGCTTTGGCTACGACCCGATGTTCCAGCCTGACGGCTTTGACATCACCTGCGCCGAAATGGACCCGGCGGAGAAGAACAAGATCAGCCACCGCGGCAAGGCGGTGGCCCAGTTCGTCCAGGGCTGTTTCGGTGGATGACTGGCGCAATGGGGGCTTTGGCCTTTACGTGCATTGGCCTTTTTGCCAGGCCAAATGCCCCTATTGCGATTTCAACAGCCATGTTTCGGCAAGCATAGACCAAAAGCTATGGGTTAGAGCCTATCTGAGCGAACTTGACAGACTCTCAGAGCAGCTTTCCGGTCGTGTTCTGAACTCGATTTTCTTTGGCGGCGGCACCCCTTCCCTCATGCAGCCGGACACCGTGGCCGCTATTATTGAACGCGCACGTGAAATTTGGCCTTTCGCCAATGACATAGAGATATCTCTTGAAGCAAACCCTGGATCTGTTGAAGCCGGCCGTTTTGCGGGCTACCGCGACGCAGGCGTAAACAGGGTCTCCATGGGGATACAGGCCCTGAACGACGAAGACCTGCGCCGGCTCGGCCGGATCCACAGCGTCCAGGAAGCCCAGGCAGCTTTCGATATAGCCCGTAGATGTTTCGACCGCGTAAGCTTTGACCTCATCTACGCGCGTCAGGGTCAGACATTGAAAGCTTGGCAATCAGAACTGCGCGAAGCGCTCTCCATGGCCATCGACCACCTGTCGCTCTATCAGCTTACCATCGAAGAAGGCACTGCCTTTGGCGACCGGTATGCCCGCGGCAAGTTGCGCGGGTTGCCGGAAGACGACACGGCAGCAGATATGTACCAGGCTACCCAGGAGGTCTGCGCCGGCTTCGGTATGGCTGGCTATGAAATCTCGAACCACGCCAAGCCCGGAGCAGAATCACGCCACAACCTGATCTACTGGCGCTATGGCGACTATGCCGGCATCGGCCCCGGGGCCCACGGACGTCTGACCTTGAACGGCCTGCGTCATGCAACTGAAACCCATCTGGCGCCCGGGGCCTGGTTGAATGCAGTGAGTAGTGGCAACGGGGAATCCCTGCGAGAGAAACTAAACCGGGAAGATGCTGCGGCTGAATACCTCATGATGGGGATGCGCCTGTCTGAAGGTCTGGATATGGGGCGATACAGCCAGCTTTCGGGGTGCAAATTGCCAGAAGACCGGCTGCATGATCTTGCACAAATGGGTATGGTTACTATCTCTGGCCAGAGGCTTCGCGCGACTTACCAAGGCCGCGCGGTATTGAATGCGGTACTCCGCGAACTGTTGATGGATTGAAGCAATGCGTTTCCTCTACGCCGGCCTGGGACTATTCTGTGTCGCTTTGGCCGTCATTGGCATTGTTCTCCCCCTGCTTCCCACCGTTCCATTCTTACTTCTTGCAGCGTTCTTCTTCGCAAATTCCTCTGAACGCCTGCACAACTGGATCGTCGATCACAACGTCTTTGGTCCCATGATCATGGACTGGCGCGATCATGGCGCCATCCGGCCGGGTGCAAAAAAGGCGGCAACCCTGTCGATTGCCGCCGTCTTTGGCCTGTCTCTGCTGTTGGGCGCCCCCGGTCACGTGCTGGGGATTCAAACAGTGGTTCTGTCCGCCGTGCTTGTCTTCATCTGGACCAGGCCTAACGGCTGAGCAGATTGCACAGTTCGTCCAACTGATCCAAACTCTCATAGCTGATCGTCACCGCGCCCGCCTCACCGCCAGGCTTGTGATCGATCGAGACCTTCATTTTCAGAACCGCTGACAAGTCGCCTTCCAGTGCCCGGGTATCGGCGTCCTTTTCTGGAGCTTTACGAGGTTTCTTGGCACCGGCCGCCTGAATGCCAGCCGCGTCTTTTTTCACCAATGCTTCAGTAGCACGAACGGACAAACCACCCTTCACGATCTTTGCCGCTAATTCTGAGGCATGATCCGAAGTGATCAGAGCGCGGGCATGGCCCGCGGAAAGTTTGCGTTCCTGAACCAGGATTTGGACATCTTCCGGGAGGTGCAGAAGGCGCACAAGATTGGCGATGTGGCTACGGCTTTTCCCCAGCGCCTCTGCCATCTTTTCCTGCGTATGCCCGAATTTTTCCATCAGTTGCTTGTAGCTCTGCGCCTCTTCCATTGCGTTCAGATCCGAGCGCTGGATGTTTTCGATGATGGCAACTTCCATCATTTCCAGGTCGGAATAATCGCGGATCAGAACCGGAACTTCGTGCAACTGGGCTGCCTGCGACGCGCGCCAGCGGCGCTCACCAGCAACAATCTCATACTTCCCGCCAGGACGGGGCCGAACGATCAGTGGCTGAAGAACCCCCTTCTCCTTGATGGAAGCCGTCAGGTCATCCAGGTCTTCCTGCAGGAATTGGCGCCTCGGCTGGTTCGGGTTGGCAATGACATTTTCGATTGGCACCAGTATTTCCGCATTTCGTGGTGCTTCAGCCTGCGTGCTGACTGGCGCAGGGTTCACATCTGCCATCAACGCCGACAACCCCCGGCCAAGTCCGCGTGGTTTTGTCTTTTTGTCTGCCATGGTTGCCTCCGGTCCGTATTCTGCATTTACGCCGCTATCTTGTGATGTTTACTCAGGATTTCTTCTGCCAGTGCGCGATAAGCCTGTGCACCCTGGGAGTTGCTGTCATAGTTCAATACGGGCTGTGCGTAAGACGGTGCCTCACTCACACGCACGTTGCGCGGAATCTTCGTTTGAAATACAAGATCACCCAAATTATCCCGTGCGTCCTGCTCAACCTGTTGCGACAGGTTATTGCGCCGATCGAACATGGTCAGAACGATTCCCTCAATCCGCAGAGTCGGATTAGCCGACTGCCGGACTTCCCGGATCGTCAGCATCAACTGTGTCACGCCTTCCAGCGCAAAGAACTCGCTTTGCAATGGCACTAGGACTGAATGCGCAGCAACCATCGCATTAACTGTCAGCAAATTCAGGGACGGCGGACAATCAATCAGAACATAATCCCAATCATATTCATCCATAGCCGTTTGCCTAAGAGCATCGTGCAATAGGAAGCTGCGCTTCTCATTGGTGAATAGTTCGATATCGGCAGAACTGAGATCAACAGTCGCTGGAATAATGCAAAGATCATCAATCTCCGTTTGCCGGATAACATCCGACAAAGATGCGTCCTCAACAAGGAGATCATAAGTCGTCAGGTCCCGATCCGACGGTTCAATACCCAATCCTGTGGAGGCATTGCCTTGCGGATCCAGGTCGACAACCAGTACCCGCAGCCCGCATTCCACCAACGCTGCTGCAAGATTTATGGCTGTTGTTGTCTTCCCTACCCCGCCTTTCTGATTTGCGACCGCGATGATCCGAGGCCCCTCCGGGCGGGAAAAATCAGACACGTTCTACTCCCCTGATTTTCAGGATTACTGCTTCTGGCTCAGTCAAACTTTTAGTCGTTTCCAACTCGAATCGCCATTGCTGCCGAGCGTTATCCACTTCTTTTTTCCAGTTCTCACCTTTGGGGAACACACAAACGCCATCGGCCGCGAGATGACGCTCTGCGAAACCCAAGAGATCACTCAATCCGGCAAGTG
Organism: Leisingera sp. ANG-M6; assembly: GCF_000813905.1. NCBI lineage: Bacteria > Pseudomonadati > Pseudomonadota > Alphaproteobacteria > Rhodobacterales > Roseobacteraceae > Leisingera > Leisingera sp. ANG-M6. The sequence continues at coordinate 332,038 of NZ_JWLG01000015.1, read as the reverse complement.
CCCTGGCAGACAATACATCTGCGCTCTGCGGTTCAACCTGTTCAATCCGGCTGCTCAGGACTGTAATCGATGCGCCGCACTCTCTGGCCGCTGTTCTAAGGAAGGCAGACTTGCGTTGATCACTCTCGATCAACGTTATCTTGGTTTCCGGAGTTTCATCCGCGGCGAGCAACGCAACCACAACTCCAGGAAATCCTCCGCCGCTGCCGATGTCGACCCAATGCTTCGGCGCGTCGACACTGCGGAAAACTTGAACAGAATCCGCTATATGACGCGTCCAGAGTTCGTCAAGACTGGAACGGGAGACCAAGTTGATCTTCGGATTCCACTTGCGAATAACTCTTTCAAAGATCTCGAGGCGTTCAAATGTTTCACGTGAAACACTGAGGTCATCTAGGAGCTTCTTGCTGCTCATGCAGTCTTCTCCTGCCCCGATTTTCCCTTGCGAAGACGGGCAAGGATCAGCGCAAGGGCAGCGGGAGTCATTCCGTCTATCCGGGCGGCTTGAGCCAGGGTTTCCGGACGCACTCGCGCTAGCTTCTGTTGAAGCTCTTTGGAAAGCCCGTCGACATCTTCAAAAACAAAGCCCTTCGGGATGACATGACCTTCATCACGCTTCATTGCGGAGATCTCCCGCTCCTGACGCGCAATATAATTTGCGTAGAGGGCGTCCCGCTCCATCTGCCGGCGAATCTCCGGATCCACTCCATCCAAGTCAGGCATCAGTTGGATCACTTCATCAAAAGTGACATCAGGAAAAGCCAGAACATCCAAACCAGTCCGCCTGTTGCCATCCTGATTGATCCGGATACCTGCACTTGCCACCTGTCTGGGTGTAAAAGTCTCGGACTCAAGTCTCTTTCGTGCTGAGACTAGTTCTTCATTTTTCTTCTCGAAGGCCCGCCGACGTGCTTCTCCGGCACACCCCAGATCAATCGCCTTTGGTGTCAGCCTCTGATCTGCATTGTCAGCCCGAAGGGACAATCTGAACTCCGCCCTTGAGGTGAACATCCGGTAAGGCTCAGTAACGCCGTTGGTCGTAAGATCATCGATCATCACACCGATGTAGCTGTTCGACCGGCTGAAGGTGATAGGCGCTCTTTCCCTGGCTCGGTGCGCCGCGTTGAGCCCCGCGACCAGTCCCTGCGCAGCGGCTTCCTCATAGCCAGTCGTTCCGTTGATTTGTCCTGCAAGATAAAGGCCAGGAACATCCTTTAGCGATAGATCTAACTGGAGCGCTCTTGGATCGACATAGTCATACTCAATCGCATACCCCGGCTGCAGGATGTCTGCGCGCTCAAGACCTGAAATCGACCGGACATATTCCTCCTGCACCTCCACAGGCAGGCTGGTGGAGATGCCATTGGGATACACGGTGTGATCCGTCACCCCTTCTGGCTCCAGAAAGATCTGATGGCTTTCCTTGTCCGAGAACCTCACGACTTTGTCTTCAATCGAGGGGCAATACCTCGGTCCAACCCCTTCGATATGTCCGCCATACATCGCGGATCGTTCCAAGTTCTGGCGGATTATGTCGTGGGTTTTGGCGTTGGTATGCGTAATACCGCAAGACACCTGCTGCGCATTCAGGGTTTTAGACAGGAAGGAAAAAAAGACAGGATCATCATCTCCCGGCTGGGCGTCCAAACTCTCCCAGTTAATGGTCCGACCATCCAATCGTGGCGGCGTGCCAGTTTTTAGTCGACCGATCGGCAGTTCAAAACTATCCAGGCGCTCAGCCAATTTGACAGACGGTTTATCTCCCATCCGGCCGCCTGGCTTCGACACATCTCCAATGTGAATAACGCCGCGAAGAAACGTGCCTGAGGTCAGCACAACCGACTTAGCTGGGATTTCGCTGCCGTCAGCCAGCACAACGCCGGCAACAGTTTCTCCAGACATCAGAAAGTCTGTTACTTCGCCTTCCACGATGTCCAGGTTCTGTTGAGTTTCCGTCAGCCGAAGCATTTCTCGGCGATAGATAGCTCTATCCGATTGGGCCCGCGGCCCTTGTACCGCAGGTCCCTTTCTGCGGTTCAGCAACCGGAATTGAATTCCTGCCAAATCAGCAACACGGCCCATGACGCCATCCATTGCATCAATTTCCCGGACCAAGTGCCCTTTGCCCAGGCCACCAATTGCCGGGTTGCATGACATTACTCCGATGCCGTCACGGTTCAAGGTCACCAGTGCAGTTGCGGCGCCCATTCTCGCCGAGGCATGGGCAGCTTCGGTACCGGCGTGGCCGCCGCCAACTACAATCACGTCATACGATGAATGTTTCACGTGAAACACTCCTTCACTTTCCGAGACAGAAACTAGAGAAAATCTCATCAAGAAGATTTTCAACCCCGATCCGGCCAACAAGCATCTCCAAGGATCGGATTGCCGAACGCATTTCTTCGGCAGCTATATCATAAAACTCCGGTCCGCGCCGCAGAATGTCTTGGGCTTCAGTCAAGCTGAGCAGAGCTGACAGCATCGCATCCCGGTGACGGGCACGCGTTGCAATTCCCGCCTGTGCTGAACGGCTCTTGAGGACAGAGGACACATGATCAACGAGCTGATCGATACCCTGCCCCGACCGGCCTGAGATTGCATTTCCTTGTTCTGCGCGCAAATCAGCCTTTGGCCGCAAGCGAATGTCGCCGGCGCGCATCTCAACGTCCAAGACTTCACTGTCTTCCGCAAGAAACACACGCAGATCGGCTTCCTCAGCCCTCTTTCGGGCCAGGGCAATGCCGATGCCCTCGACATGGTCATCCGTGTCGCGAAGGCCGGCAGTATCCAAAAGCGTGACCGGCAGGCCGGCTAGATCCATCCGCACTTCGATTATATCGCGCGTCGTGCCGGCATACTCTGACGTGATCGCGGCTTCCCGGCCGGCCAGCGCGTTCAGCAGCGTGGACTTTCCCACATTCGGAGCACCGACAATAGCGACTTCAAACCCGCTGCGAATCCGCTCTGCTATTCTAACGCCGGCGGTCTCCTTTTCGAGGCCGGCTTGAACATGTGCCAGCAGCTCAGAGACTTCCGGGGTCACGTCAACCGGCACCTCTTCATCAGCAAAATCGATTGTGACTTCGATCAAGGATGCGGCACGGATCAGGCTTGTACGCCAGGATTCGGCCAATCGCCCCAGCCCGCCGGCAAGAACGACCTGTGCTTGTCTGCGTTGCGCTTCGGTTTCAGCATCTATCAGATCGGCGAGCCCTTCGACCTGCGCCAGGTCCAAGTTGCCGTTTTCCAAAGCGCGGCGGGTGAACTCCCCCGGTTCAGCCATGCGAAGCCCGTTGATTCGTCCCAGGGAATCCAACACAGCAGAGACCACCGCCGTACTTCCATGTGTTTGAAATTCAACGGTATTTTCACCCGTAAAGCTTTTTGGAGCTGAGAAGCTTAGAACCAGAGCTTCGTCCAGGCGTTCACCTGATTCGTCTTGCAAGATTCGCAGACTGGTGCCCCGCGCCGGCAGTTCACCGCCGCAAATCTGCGCGCCAGCGTCAAGCGCCAATGGGCCGGAAATGCGGATTACCGCGACCCCGGCCTTCCCTTGTGCGGAGGCCAGCGCAAAGATCGTGTCCATGGGATGGCCCTTCTTTCTTGCCGGCCCGGATCAGGTGTTCATAGAGTCGAAGAATTCGGAGTTCGACTTTGTCTGCTTCAGCTTCGACAGCAGGAACTCGATAGCATCGGTAGTGCCCATCGGGTTCAGGATCCGGCGCAGCACAAAGGTCTTGGCCAGATCGCCCTTGTCGACCAGCAGATCCTCTTTCCGGGTGCCGGATTTGAGAATGTCGATTGCCGGGAACACGCGTTTGTCGGCAATCTTGCGGTCCAGCACGATCTCCGAGTTACCGGTGCCTTTGAATTCTTCAAAGATCACCTCGTCCATGCGCGAGCCGGTGTCGATCAGCGCGGTGGCGATGATGGTCAGCGAACCGCCTTCCTCGATATTCCGCGCGGCACCAAAGAAGCGCTTGGGCCGCTGCAGCGCGTTTGCGTCAACGCCACCGGTCAGAACTTTACCTGAAGACGGAACCACCGTGTTAAACGCCCTACCAAGTCTTGTGATCGAGTCGAGAAGAATCACAACATCTCGTTTATGCTCCACCAGGCGCTTGGCCTTTTCGATGACCATTTCGGACACTGCAACATGGCGGGTTGCCGGCTCGTCAAAGGTGGAGGACACAACCTCACCCTTCACCGAGCGCTGCATGTCGGTCACCTCTTCCGGACGTTCGTCAATCAGCAGAACGATCAGGTAGCACTCCGGATGGTTCTTTTCGATCGAGTGCGCGATGTTCTGCAGGATCACCGTCTTACCGGTGCGCGGCGGCGCCACGATAAGCGAGCGCTGACCCTTGCCGATGGGGGCCACCAGGTCGATCACCCGGGCAGAGCGGTCCTTGATGGTGGGATCCTCGATCTCCATCTTCAGGCGCTCATCCGGATAGAGCGGTGTCAGGTTGTCAAAAGCGATCTTGTGACGGGCCTTTTCAGGCTCCTCGAAGTTGATCTTGGTGACATTGGTCAGTGCAAAATAGCGCTCCGACTCCAGCGGCGCCTTGATCTGGCCTTCGACCGTGTCGCCAGTGCGCAAAGAATACTGGCGGATCATGTCGGGAGAGACATAGATGTCGTCCGGACCCGGTAGATAGTTTGCCTCAGGAGAGCGCAGAAAGCCAAAGCCGTCCTGCAGCACTTCCAGCACACCGTCGCCGCCGATGTCCCAGCCCTCATCCGCGCGTTCCCGCAGGATCTGGAACATCATCTCGCCCTTGCGCATGGTCGAGGCGTTTTCGATCTCCAGCTCCTCAGCCATCGCCAGCAGGGCTTTAGGGCTCTTGGCTTTGAGATCGGACAGATTCAGGGATTGCACGGTCATATAGATACGGCCTCTACTCCCCGCTTACCCGGGGGTCGGTCACACGACAGGTTAGGAAAACACGGTTGCCCGGACGGGCCCGCTGAGAGCCATACATAGGGACTCGTTTCAGATGAGTCAAACGCCGGCTGAAAACGTTTCGCAGCCACAGCCCCCACCCCAGCGCCGCTGCGTCAGAATTTGAAGATGACCGAGATCACAATCACCGCCATCAGCACCGTCGGCACCTCGTTCATCATCCTGAACTGCCGCCCCGTCAGCGTATTGCGCCCGTCTTTGAAATCCCGGTGGCGGAACAGCAGCCAGTGGTGGAACCATGTCATGGCGATGACGGATAGACCCTTGGTCCAAGGCCAGAGGTAGCTCCAGTCGACAATGCCGGGTGTCAGTACGATGAACAGACCTGCAGCCCATGAAACATACATTGCAGGGCGCATGATGATCCTGAGAAGCTTCTCTTCCATAGTCAGGAAAATCGGTACTGCTTCCTGAACCTTCTCTGCCTGCTCCACGTGATACACGAACAGACGGGGGAGGTAGAAGAGACCGGCCATCCAGCTGAGTACTGCCATGATGTGAAGTGACTTGGCATATGGGTAGAGCGCGAACATCAGATCGCTCAAGTCCATGGGCAGTTCTCCCCGTTCAGATCTGACCACCCTAATAAATAAAGAAATATTAGAAGGATGATGTTTTTGTAGTGTGCGTGGATTCCAGTGGATAAGTGAATCTTCCTTCGCTTATCCCCAGCAGGGATAAGATTCCAGCGTGCATGGGACAGGAGTCGTGGAAATTTGGTTAACGCTCTTAAAATAAGGGTTGTTAAGGATCAGTTTACCTATCTGAACTTGGGGATAACCACGGGATGATCCGGGGAGAGCCGGCATATCCACGATTTCAAAGTTATCCTGACTCACAAAGGACGACTCAGCCGGCAGAATCCCGAGATTTGCGTCAACCCCTGGAGTCTTTACTTAACCGCGGAAAACCATACAAAACGTCCTGAAACGATCTGCGTCTTTCCCACGGGGTTTTCCACATGACTGCCCACATTGTGCTGGCTTCCGGTTCCGAAATCCGGGCGCATCTGCTGCGTCAGGCGGGTATTGATTTCGAATGCGATGTACCGCGCTTGGATGAGGATGCGATTAAGTCAGCCCTATTGGCCGAAGAGGCTCCGCCGCGGGACATCGCGGATGCGCTGGCAGAGGCAAAGGCGCGCAAAATCAGCGGGAAGCATTCTGGAAAGCTGGTTCTAGGCTGTGATCAGGTGCTTGAATTCGAGGGGAGCCTTCTTTCCAAGCCAGTCAGTCCTGAGGACGCACTGCACCAGCTCAAGGAGATGCGCGGCAAACGTCATTTGCTATTGTCAGCTGCCGTGATCTACCGGGATGGTGAACCGATCTGGCGGCATGTGGGCCAGGTCCGGCTGGTAATGCGTAAATGTTCGGACAGTTACCTTGAGGACTATGTCGCCCGCAATTGGGATAGCATTCGCCATGCGGTCGGGGCTTACAAACTGGAAGAAGAAGGTGTGCGGCTGTTTGCCAGCATCGACGGCAGCTACTTTAATGTCTTGGGATTGCCGCTGATGGAGCTTATCAGTTACCTGGGTTTGCAAGGGGTGATCAAGCAATGACAGAAGCAAAAATCCCGCTCGCCGGCGTGATCGGCTGCCCGGTGGCGCATTCCAAATCCCCGCAGCTGCATGGCCATTGGCTGAAGACTCACGGCATCGCCGGTTACTATGTTCCCATGCATGTAGAGCCGGAAGATCTTGCCGAAACCATCCGGACGATGCCGAAGATGGGGTTTGTCGGGGCGAATGTCACCATTCCGCACAAGGAAGCGGTGATGGAGATTGCTGACAAAGTGACGGACCGGGCGCGGCTGATCGGTGCGGCTAATACGCTGATCTTCCGCAAGGATGGAACGATCATGGCCGATAATACGGACGGTTACGGTTTTATCACCAACCTGCATCAGGGCGCGCCGGATTGGGATCCGCAGTCCGGGCCGGCTGTAGTTTTGGGGGCTGGCGGGGCATGCCGGGCAGTGGTCGCTTCCTTGATGGAGGCTGGTGTGCCGGAAATCCTGCTGACCAACCGCACGCGTGAGCGGGCGGACCAGCTGCAGAAGGACTTTGGCAACCGTGTCAAAGTGGTGGAATGGGTTCAGGCCGGCAATATCGTGGAAGAAGGCGCGCTGATCGTGAACACAACCTCGCTCGGCATGGTGGGCAAGCCGCGTCTGCGGGTTCCGCTGGACGGGCTGCGGTCAAATGCTGTTGTGACCGATCTCATCTATGCGCCGCTGAAAACCGACTTGCTGCAAACTGCCGAGGATGCGGGCTGCACTGTGGTTGACGGTCTGGGTATGCTGCTGCATCAGGCGGTTCCGGGATTTGAACGCTGGTTTGGACACCGGCCTGAGGTTGACGCTGCCACGCGCGCGGCGGCACTCAGATGAGTTTCAGCCTTGGCCTCACCGGCTCTATCGGTATGGGAAAAAGCACCACTGCCAAACTGTTTGCGGCCCAGGGCTGCGCTGTTTGGGATGCCGATGCGGCCGTTCACCGGCTTTACGGCCGAGGCGGTGCCGCGGTGGCGCCGATGGGTGCTGCCTTCCCGGAGGCAATCGAGGATGGCGCAGTCAGCCGTATTGCCCTGAAACAGATCATCGGCCAATCCCCGGACGCTCTGAAACGGATTGAAAGTATCGTGCATCCGCTGGTGGCTCAGGACCGGGCCGCTTTCCGGGCGCAGGAAATCAGTGACATCCTGGTTTTCGACATCCCCCTGTTGTTCGAAACCGGCGGCGATGCAGAAATGGACGCAGTGGCCTGTGTGACCGTGGATGCGGGCACACAGCAAAAGCGGGTTCTGGCCCGCGGCACGATGACGGTTGAGCAATTCCGGCATATCCTGCAAAAACAGATGCCGATTGAGGAAAAGATTGCCCGGGCTGACTATGTGATCGAGACAGACACGCTCGACCACGCAGAGGCACAGGTGGCAGAGGTCCTCGCAGATATCAGGAGCAAGCCGGGCCATGCGTGAAATCGTTCTCGATACCGAAACCACCGGATTTGATCCGTTTTCCGGGGACCGGATCGTCGAGATCGGGGCAGTGGAGCTGTTCAACCACATGCCCACCGGGGAAACGTTTCACGTTTACATAAATCCGGAACGTTCGATGCCGGCAGAGGCGTTCTCGGTTCATGGCATCGGCCCGGACCTGCTGGAGCCGCCCCAGAAACCGGAACCCGGTGCGGTTACTCTGCGCGACAAACCGGTTTTTGCCAAAGTTGGCCAGAAGTTCCTGGATTTTGTGAAAGACTCCAAGATGGTCATTCACAACGCCAGTTTTGATATGAAATTCCTGAACGCGGAACTTGACTGGATGGGGCTGCCAAAGCTGCCGATGGACCAGGCAATCGATACTCTGGCAATGGCGCGCCAGCGGTTTCCCGGTTCGCCGGCGACGCTGGATGCGCTCTGCCGCCGGTTCAATATCGACAACTCCAACCGGACCCTGCACGGCGCGCTGCTCGACTCCGAAATCCTGGCAGATGTGTATCTTGAGCTTATTGGTGGGCGGCAGCCGGATTTCGGCCTGTCCACTCAAGCCGCTTCGTCAGGCTCTGCACAGGTTGAGGATGACTGGCGCCCTGCCCCGCGGCAATCTCAGCTACCGCCGCGGATCACGGCCGATGAACTGGCGGCACATGAAGCCTTTGTCGGCAAAATGGGAGAAGATGCCTTGTGGAAGGCCACCTGACTCCAAATTGGCTGGAAACGAAAAAACGCCGCTGAGACCAGCGGCGTTTTCTGCTTCAGAGACCGAAGACTTTACTGTGTGGGTTCGGCTGCAGCCGCTTCTTGCTGGCGGCGCGCCAGTTCGTTGCGGTAGATCCCGACAAAGTCGATGTTGTCCAGGTTCAGCGGCGGGAAGCCGCCGTCGCGGGTCACATCGGACACGATGCGGCGCAGGAACGGGAAGGTCATGCGCGGGCATTCGATCAGCAGGAACGGGTGCAGCTGGTCTTCCGGCACGCCGACGATGTTAAAGACGCCGACATATTCCAGCTCAAGCACGAACAGGACGTTGCCGCCTTCCTTGTTCTTGGACTCGACGGTCAGCTTGGTGATCACCTCGTACTGGCTCTCAGTCGAACGCTTTTTCGCATCCAGGTTAACCTGCACGCTGACGTCGGGCTGAACCTCGCCGCCAGTGCCTTTTTGCGCCATCACGTTCTCGAACGACATGTCGCGGATGAACTGTGCCAGAACGTTCATCTGGACTTGCGGCTGCTGCTGGGCTTCGCCGTTTTCGGCCATCGGGATACTCCTGAAATATGCTTTGGACCGTGCTTAACAGCTTGGCCCGGACACCTCAACGGGGCCCGTCAACCCAGCCGGACGGGCTGCTTGGGCGCTGCCCGGGAGTCACATCTTCGTAGTCTCCGTCGATGATGTCATCCGGTTTTCCAGCGCTTCCCGGATAGTGGCGGCCCTGCATGCTGCCTGGTCCCATCTGGAATTGCGCCACGGTGATGCGGGCACGCAGATAGCGATAGACCGCCAGCCGGACCGGCGGCATCAAAAGCGCAAAGCCAACAGCATCAGTGAAGAAACCGGGGGTCAGCAGCAAAGCGCCTGCAAACAGGATCATCGCACCATGCGCCAATGGTTCTGCCGGATCGGACAATTGCTGAAAAGACGACCGCAGCTGTCCCATCGCCATGCGTCCCTGTGTTTTCACCAGCCAGGTGCCCAGTACTGCGGTTAGAACCACGATGGCCAGGGTCGGCCACAGGCCGATGGCGCCGCCGACCTGAATAAACAAAGCAATTTCAATGATGGGAACCATCAGAAAGGCCAGGAAGAGATACATGGGGGTTTCCTTGCGATCATACGTCCGGGCGGTAGACTTGCCCCCGCCCGTCACCTACATAAGGTCTGACCGCTTTGGTTTCAAACAAAGCACGAACGCCTAGCATGAGGTATCCATGGAGTCGCCTGTGATTCAGCTTTTGGTTCTGGCCGGTATTGCCGTGTTTCTGATCCTGCGCTTGAAAAGCGTTCTGGGAACACGCGAAGGCTTTGAAAAGCCGCCGCTGCCGAAGTCCGAAACCAAGAGCCGCCGCCCGGATCTGGAAGTGATCGAAGGCGGCCCGGACCGCGACATCACCGATTATGTTGCTGAAGGCAGCCCGCAGGCTCAGGCCCTGGCTGCGATGAAACGGGCTGAACCCTCGTTCCAAGTGCAGGATTTCGTTCAGGGCGCCCGCGGTGCGTACGAGATGATCCTGATGGGATTTGAGCACGGCAACCTGGATGACATTCAGCCCTTCCTGGCCGAAGACGTGTTCGACAGCTTCGTGGAAGCCGTCGCGCACCGCGAGGACCAGGGGCTGAAGATCGAAGCCGAATTCATTGGAGTGCGTGAAACGACGCTGGCCGATGCGCAATTTGATGCGCAGTCTGGCCGGGCTGAGATTACCATGCGCTTCGTGGGTGAGCTTACCTCCGTCGTGCGCGACCGCGGCGGCGATATTGTCGAGGGCGACCCCAAGGCGGTGAAACGCCAGAAAGACACTTGGGTCTTTGCTCGCAACATGGGCAGCGATGATCCCAACTGGCAGCTTGTTGCGACGGACGCATGATTGCGGCGCTTCGGGGGGCACTTGGGGCAGCTGCAATTGCAGGTGCCGCGATGACCGCCTCCGGGGCGCACTCCGAAACTGTGTCCAGCATTCTGGACTTTGCTCAGCTTGACGGCTGGGCACATGATGACCACGCAGCCGCGCTGGAGGTTTTTCTGGGAACCTGCCGGGACCTCAAGGATCCGGATTGGACCGCATTGTGCAAGGCGGCTCGCTCCCAGTCACCTGATGGCGCCCGTGCGTTTTTTGAGCTGTTTTTCCGTCCGGTTCTGATCGAGGACGGCAACCCTGCCCTGTTTACCGGATATTTTGAGCCGGAACTGACAGGGTCACGCTACCCCACGGGCCGGTTCCGCTATCCGGTCTACAAGATGCCCCCAGAGGCGCGTGCAACAGATCAGTGGCTGCCGCGCCGGGATATCCTGAGCAGTGACGTGATGCAGGGCCGCGGGCTGGAAATCGCCTGGGTCGATGATCCGGTAGAGCTGTTCTTTCTTCAGATTCAGGGATCAGGGCGCATCCGCCTGCCGGATGGCTCGACCATCCGCGTCGGATACGGAGGCGCCAACGGCCATCCGTACAAGTCGATCGGCAAGGAACTGGTGCGCCGCGGCGTCTACAATGCCCATCAGGTCAGCGCGCAGGTGATCAAGTCCTGGGTGCGGCGAAATCCGGCGGACGGCAAGGAGCTGCTGTTCCACAACCCGTCTTATGTGTTTTTCCGTGAGGTGCGTAAGGTCGCGGCTTCCAAGGGGCCGCTTGGCGCCATGAACCGCTCCGTCACCCCAATGCGGACTATTGCCGCCGATCCAGCCTATACACCTCTTGGTGCGCCGGTCTGGGTGGAAAAGGACGGGCATCTGCCGCTGCGGCGGCTGATGGTGGCGCAAGATACCGGTTCTGCTATCAAAGGTGCCCAGCGGGCTGACATTTTTGTCGGCACAGGGGATGCGGCGGGCGAAACCGCCGGCACGATGAAAGACCCGGGCCGGATGGTGGTTCTGCTGCCGATCCAGCGGGCCTATGCGATGCTGCCGGAAGACATCTAAATGACACGGCGCAAACTGACAGGAGATGAGATCGACCTTTGGCACAAGGTCGTGAAGCACACAGAGCGGTTGCACCCGGGTACCCACTCCACGCCGCCAGCTGCGCCGATGCCGAAACCCAAACCGGTCAAGCAACCGGAACCGCGCCTGGCACCGTTTAAGGTTGGCAGCCATGCCAAACCCAAGCCGGTCAAACACGACTTGAAGCCGTCGATTGCCCGTAGCCTGGCCAGTGATCCGCTGCAGATGGACGAAAAGGCCTTCCGCCGGATGAAACGCGGCAAGATCAGGCCGGAAGGCAAGCTGGACCTGCATGGCATGCGGATCGACACCGCGCACCCTGCCCTGACGCGCTTTATCCTTTCGGCTCAGGCATCGGGCAAGCGGCTGGTGCTGGTGGTAACCGGCAAGGGAAAGGACCGGGACGAGCCGGGCCCGATGCCGGTGCCGCGCGGGGTGCTGCGCCACAAGGTGCCGCAATGGCTTGCCCTGCCGCCGTTGTCGCAGGCGGTTCTGCAGGTCACGCCGGCTCACATCAGCCATGGCGGAGAAGGTGCATATTACGTCTATCTCCGGCGGGGCCGCTGACGGCTGTCACCGGTTATTGGATGGGGGGCCTTCCAGCGCGATTTCTATGGCACTGTCCCGGATAACGATCTGGCCCGGTAAAATCCTGCGCAGACGGTCCTGATCACGTTCGAATGTCTGCGCCGTTTGCCGGGCGCCTTTCAGCAGCGCCAGCAGCGCCGGTGAGCTGGCAGCAACAAAATGCTGCGAGTCCGCTTCGTCGGCAAAGGCCGTCGTATCAATGACTTCTACCGGAAGGTCGCTGATTTCCTCAATATTGTTGAGATTGCCCAGCCTTGCCCGCCCGTTCAATCCGCGCAGCCGTTGCGACAGGGTCAGGATATTATCCTTTTGCGAAACGAAGATGGCAAACGGCTGCGGGACTTCGGCAAAGCGCTGCATCTGCGATTTGAACACATCAACGTCCAGGTCCGGAGACATCAGAACCACGCCGCCCAGGTTGCGGGCGGTCCATCCCGGTGACTTGATTTCGATCTGGCGCAGCGCCTCCATGGTCAGCAGCCCGCCCATGGAATGCGCCACCACCACAACCCGGCCGGTGCCTGGCGAACGCAGCTTGCGCAGCAGCATCTCCAGCCCGTCGCGGGCAAACAGGACACTATCTGCATCATATGCGTAGCCAAGCGCCTTGCCCTTGCTGGGCCAGGAATAAATGACAGTTGCCCCGGGGACGTTGATGTCATGGGTCAGTTGCGCCGCGCGGAACGCGGTTTCGGCCTGGGTGGAATTGAAGCCGTGCACAAATACAGTGACGTCCCGCTCCTGCGGCGGAAACTTGGCCAGTTCCTGGTTCAGGCGTGAAGAAAAGGCAGCTTCGCTCTCGAATTTCCGGCGTCCGGCCATGGTGAACTCAGTGGCTGGATCTGGATCCTGGTATCCGAATTCCAAGGATCCAGGCTGCCGGTTGGGCGGAATTGACACAGTAAGCTCAAGCAGGCTGAATCCTTCCGTCCGGTCAGAACCAAAGGTCCCATCCGGCAGGGGATCGCGGTTGGTCGCTGCAAAAATGGTCTTGGCAGTACCCAGCTGCAAAGCTCCAGGAACTGTGGGCGAGTAGGACCTGTCCGTGCAGCCTACGAGGACGATCACGAAGAATACGCAAACTGCGCGCAGAACCTGCATGATATTTGCCCCCAAACTCAAACAGCGGCAGGCTATCCGACCTGCCGCCATTGTCCAGTGGCTCAGCGCGGCTTGGGCAGTTTACAGCACGTAACGGCTGACATCCGCAGAGCGGCCAAGCTCTCCCAGGTTCTTTTTCACAAAAGCCGCGTCTACCGTGACCGCCTCGCCCGAGCGGTCAGGCGCTGTGAAGGAGAGTTCTTCGAACACGCGTTCCATTACGGTGTAAAGCCGCCGCGCGCCGATGTTTTCGACAGTCTGGTTCACCTCAGCCGCGATTTTGGCCAGCGCGGCAATCCCGTCTTCCGTGAAGGTCACTTCAACTTCCTCGGTGCCCATCAGCGCGGTGTACTGCCGTGTCAGCGCATTGTCGGTCTCCGTGAGGATGCGGACAAAGTCCTTTTCGGTCAGCGCCCGCAGGTTGACGCGGATCGGCAGGCGGCCCTGCAGTTCCGGCAGCAGATCCGACGGCTTGGCGATATGGAACGCGCCGGAGGCGATGAACAGGATATGGTCGGTCTTCACAGGCCCGTGTTTGGTGCTGACGGTGGTGCCTTCGATAAGCGGCAGCAGGTCGCGCTGCACGCCTTCCCGGCTGACGTCGCCGCCGCGGGTTTCCTGACGGGCGCAGACCTTGTCGATCTCATCCAGAAAGACGATACCGTTCTGCTCCACCGACTCCAGCGCGGTGCGGGTGACGGTTTCGTCATCCAGCAGCTTGTCAGCTTCCTCGCTGATCAGCACCTCATAGCTTTCGGCAACGGTCATCTTCTTGCGCGTGGTGCGCCCGCCCATCGCCTTGCCGAACAGGTCGCCCAGGTTCAGCATTCCCATGTTGCCGCCACCGGGCTGGCCGGGGATTTCGAACATGCCCATCGGATTGGAGGTGTCGGCCACATCCAGTTCGATCACCGTGTCGTCCAGCTCCCCCGCCTTCAGTTTTTTGCGGAACATCTCGCGGGTGGCCTCACGGGCATCGCTGCCGGCGATGGCTTCCACAACCCGGTCCTCTGCGGCCTTATGGGCGTTGGCCTTCACGTCTTCGCGCATGTACTCGCGGGTCTGGGCAATGGCGCTGTCCACCAGATCGCGGATGATCTGTTCCACATCCCGGCCGACATAGCCGACCTCGGTGAACTTGGTGGCCTCAACCTTGATGAAAGGCGCGCGCGCGAGCTTCGCCAGACGGCGGGAAATCTCGGTTTTGCCGACGCCGGTGGGGCCGATCATCAGGATGTTCTTGGGGTACACTTCATCGCGCAGGTCGTCGGCCAGCTGCTTGCGCCGCCAGCGGCTGCGCAGCGCCACGGCGACGGCGCGCTTGGCTTCCTTCTGGCCGATGATGAAGCGGTCCAGTTCCGAGACGATTTCGCGGGGGGTCAGATCAGTCATGGGTCTTTCCGTTTCAGTGTGAGGGCGGCAGCCGGTCAAGTGGCAGCACACCGGACAAGGGGGTAAGCAGGACCGCTCGGATGCGGCTCCAGAAGGCGCCGAGGGCAACCAGAAACACACCAAGCGCCAGTATGGTGATGGCGGTGCCTTCGCCGCTGAACACGGTGCCGGCCAGGGTGACGCTGTAGCCGATGGCGGCAATCAGGAAGGACCGGCGGTCGATGATGATTGCTATGAGGGCAAACAGCACAAGGACGGCAAACAAAAGCAAATTTGAACTGGAGGTGCCACTGTCCAGAAGGCTGAGAGCAATGGTGTTGACCAGGGCCGGTGCGGCAACGACATGCAGCCAGAACCCCTGCGCCGACCGCCGCGTCACCCGGTGCGGGTCGCTGAGATCGAAAACCATCGCAACCGCAAAAACGCAACACCCGGCGGCCAGAGTGATCCAGGCAAAGGGGCCACTAGCTGACAGCAGGAACAGATCGCTTATTCCTGCCGGTGTGCCGGCCCGTATGGCACCCGACAGAAGTGCAACCGCAAAGACCCCCAAAGCAATCAATGCCATGGCAAAGGGGACCCGGAAGCGCATCCAGAACACCGCGATTGTAGCGGTTGCGGCTGCAACAGGCAGCGGCAGGCTGGAGAAGTCGTTCTGCGCAATCATGAAAGGTTGCGAGAAATATGCTGTAAACCCGGTGCCTGCATTGCCGGCCCACAGCAGCGACAGGGCGATGGCAGGTGCAACCATGCGGCGGCGGCGGATGAAGTATTCGGACAGCAGCCAAAGAACCGCGGCCCCTGCGATGGCGGAATAGACAGCCTTCTGCTGATAGCCGCCCAGCGAGCCTGCCAGATCGACGGCTGTAAAAGCCATCCAGCCGGAGGCCAGGATCAACAGGCCGATGACGATGAATATCTCGTTGAACCCTTTAAACAGTTCAAAGGGTTCATCGCCCGGAGCCAGGTTTTCCCTGGCGCCCCGGCGGCTGTCGGCCAATGCCAGCAGCGAGGCCGCCTGAGCTTCGCTTAGCAGGCCTGAGCCAACGGCGGCGCGCAGATCATCCTGGTTGACCCTGCCCACCTCAGGCTTCCCGTCCAATGGATTCGACGGTCAGGTTTCCATTGGTGTAGACGCAGATATCGGCGGCGATGGCCATGGCGTCGCGGGCAACGGATTCCGCGGATTTATCGCTGTCCATCATGCCGCGGGCTGCGGCCAGGGCAAAATTGCCGCCGGATCCGATGGCCGCCACATCATGTTCGGGCTCCAGCACATCGCCGGCGCCGGTGATTACAAACATATCGGTGCCGTCGGTGACGATCAGCATCGCTTCCAGCTTCTGCAGGTATTTGTCGGTGCGCCAGTCCTTGGCCAGTTCCACACTGGCGCGGGCCAGCTGGCCCGGGGTTGCTTCCAGCTTGGCTTCAAGACGCTCCAGCAGGGTGAATGCATCGGCGGTCGAGCCGGCAAAGCCTGCCACCACATCAAAACCGCCGGGCGACAGGCGCCGCACTTTGCGGGCGGTGCCCTTGATCACCGTCTGACCCAGCGACACCTGGCCGTCGCCGGCGATGACCACCTGACCGTCCTTCTTGACGCCGATGATGGTGGTGCCGTGCCAGCCGGGGAATTGATCGTCTGCCATAAATGCCTCCGTTTAGTTGCCCCCTATATGGAACCATCCCCCCGCCGGCACAAGAGAGCGGGCCGGATCACAGGCTTTGCACGGACTGCAAGGGGTTTCGCCGCTATGCAGAAAGCGCAAGGCGGGGCTGTCGAACCGGCAATTGCGGGACTCAGCTACGCATCCTACATGGGGCTCACAACCGGCACAGGGTCGGCTGTTTCTTAGAAGGATATGCGCAAATGACGACCGCAAACATTCATGCGCCGCTCGGAGCAGTCACCGTTCTCCGCGTGGTCGACGCTATGACCAATGTGAAAACCTCCATCGTGGAGTGGTATGAAGCCCGCGAGACCCGCAAGGCTCTGGCCCGGCTGACCGACGCACAGCTGGACGACATTGGCATGAGCCGCGCCGACATCGCCAAGATCTGAGACTAAAATGGTCGAAGACATTGAATGAGCCGCCCAGAAACGGGCGGCTTTGTTCATTTCGGGGCTGTGATTTTGTATTTTTCGGCCTGATCCGGCAGCCAGGCCTCGATTGCAGCGGTGGCCACCACATGGCGGCTGCCGGCTTCCGCATCCTCCACATCCAGCCCGCCTTTGACGGCCCGCACACTGGCCCTGCCCCGCGGCAGATCCTGCGCTACCAGATCGCAATCCACCGCCTCCGGCCGCTGCACCCCGATGGTCACGTCAACACGCATTTCGCTGTGATCGATGCCAAGCTTGGAAAACAGGGTGATCGACGAATGATGCAGTGCGTCCTGCACCGCGCGCCGCGCCGCCTTGGTGTAATCCTGGCCGTAAAGGTCGTTGCCGGTGCCCATTTCCAGGATGATGCGTTTCTCGCTCATTCCACCGTCTCCATGTCAAAGGAAACCACCACAGCCGCATTGGCTATCACCGTGCATCCGCCCTGCGGTTTTTCAATGTCGAGCCCGCCTTCCAAAACCTGGATGCTGGGCTGGCCGTAGGGAAAAATCTCCAGCAGTGCGTCCCTGTCTACCGCTTCTGGTTTCTGCACACCGATCTCCGCGTCGATGATCATGTCTTCCTTACGGAAATCAAACAGTTCCGCCATGTTGACGGAGTTGTGCCACAGCGCGTCCTTGATCGCCCGGCGAGCGGCTTCAGTATAGTCCTCGCGCCTCAGCGACGTGCCCATGCCGAATTCCACCAGTACCCGTGTCTTGGCCATTTTGCCTCCTTCACCTGTCTCAAGGCGAACCGTCGCAGGGTATCAGCGCAAAGGACAGTACCAGTTTGCCGCCAGCCGGTACGCCAGCGCTCAAAACAAAAAGGGCCGTCCCCGTGGGGACAGCCCTAGGAAATCCGGTTTGGATCCGGCTTAGATCGATTCTTCGATCCAGCTCTGCAGCGCGGCCTTGGGGGCGGCGCCGGCACGGTTGGAGATCACCTGGCCGTCCTTGAAGATGAACAGCGCCGGAATGCCGCGCACGCCCATGGCAGCGGCGGAGTTCGGGTTGCTGTCAACGTCGACCTTGGCGATTTTCACCTTGCCGCCGAATTCCGCGGCAAGCTCTTCGAGAGCCGGGCCAATCTGTTTGCAGGGACCGCACCACTCGGCCCAGAAATCCACCACAACGGGGATATCGGAGTTCTTGACTTCGGCGTCAAAGGTGGCGTCGGTGACGGCTACGGTGGACATATGCATGTCTCCATGAGTGTGTGGCAACTGGAGTTGGAACCTATGTACGGCTTAACAGATCGTCAAGGTTCCAGACGCCGCATCAGCGCCGCTGTCACAAGTTCGTGCGGCAGCGGCATCAGCGTGGCCGTTCGGGTCCAAAGAAGCGCGGTTTCGATAGTGCGGCCCGGGTAAATCTGTGCCAGCGCATGGGCATAGGCACCCATCTGGCGCAGCAAACCTTCGGGGCATTGTTCCGGCACTTCCGGTACGGTGGCATTGGATTTGAAGTCCACCGCCAGAACCCTGTCAGGTGTGACGATCAGGCGGTCAATGATGCCATGCAGACGGCCCTCGTTCAGGTCGGCGGTGATGGGCACTTCTGCCAGGGTTTCAGGGGCGAAAATATGGGACAAGCCGGCGTTTTGCAGAACACCGGACGCCTCGGCGAGCAGCTCTGCAGTATCCTCGGCTTCCTGCAGAAGGTTGCCGGCAAGCTGCGGCCAGTGGTCTTCAGGCCGGCCCGGCAGGTGCTCCAGCAGCAGGTGCAGCCGGCTGCCGCGAGCCTTGGCGGCTTCCTCATCCAGGCCCAGGTCACCTGGCAAGGCCTTCGCCCCGCCCAGGTCCGAAGGACTGAGTGCCGGCGCCGGGGCCTCATAGGCTCTGGCTGGCCGGTTGAAAACCTCGGGCAGGCTGTGTTGCACAACTTCCTCGACCGGCGTTGCAACCAAAGGCAGCCCGTCCCAATCCCCGTGCTGCAGGCGTAATCCTGCCCCGCCGGGACAGTCGAATTCCTTTGCGCCACCCTCGCGCAAGGCGCCCTCTGTCATGCGGTACCAGCTGTCGCCCTGTTCGCCCGCGTCGCCCGCGGCAGCGACAATCAGCCACTTTTCCGCCCGGGTCAGAGCCACATAGAGCAGCCGCAGGCGTTCATTCTGCAGCTTTTCCTGGGCAGCTTCACGGGCCGCCAGCATAGCAGCAGGCATCTGGTCCTTGGGCAGCTTCCAGACAGGTGTGCCTTCGGCCAGCATGATCTCCGCGTCCCGCGGGGCCTGGCGTTTGGCGGTGTCCGGCAGGATCACGATCGGCGCCTCCAGACCTTTGGATCCATGCACCGACATCACCCGGATCATATTGCCGGCCGCGCCCATCTGGCGTTTGATCTCCAGATCATCGGTCTGCATCCAGACCAGAAACCCGGTGAGGCTGGGCACATCGGTGCGCTCATAGGCCAGCGCCTGCGACAGCAGCGCGTTGATACCGTCTTCCGCTTCCGGCCCCAGCCGGCCCAGCAGTTTCTGGCGGCCGCCGTGGCGGGTCAGGATACGCTCAATCAGATCAAAGGGCCGCAGGAAATCCGCATTGGCGCGCAGGTCATCCAGCACCTCCATGGTCTCCGGGAACTCCTGTGCCCGCTCCCGCAGCGCGGGCCACAGGTACATCGCCTCCCGCCGGTGTGCGAGATCAAACAACGCCTGCTCGGTCCATCCGAACAGCGGCGATTTCAGTGCCTCTGCCAATGACAAGGAGTCCTCGGGCAGCGCCAGGAACCGCAGCAGCGCGGCAATGTCCTTCACCGCCAGCTCCGCACCGACCTTTAGCCGGTCAGCGCCGGCGATAGGCAGTTCAGCCTTCTTGCAAGCGCGGATGATTTCCGAGAACAGATCGGAGCGGCGCTGCACCAGGATCAGGAAATCGCCGGCCTGCACCGGACGGCGCTGGAAGGTGCCGCGTTCGGGCCCATCCTCCGGAATGGTGACGCCGGTTTCAATCATCTGCTTGATCGACCCGGCAATCCGTTCTGCCAGGATCACCGTGTGATGGCGGCTGCTGGGACGGTCGACGGGGCTGGTCCAATCGGGATCCTCGTCATCCTCCACCTTTTCTACCACCGGCCACAGGTCCACCCGGCCTGGCAGGTCCGACTTGAAGGCCCTATGCAGCGCGTCCTTGCGGAAACCGGCGCGCGGGCTGTCCTTGAACACCAGATCGACCAGCTTCAGGATTGCCGCAGAGGAACGGAAGGAGAAATCGAGCGAGGCATCCTGCAGCCCTGCCCCTGTTTCCGCCAGCCGGTTGCCGAACTCCTGCTGCATCCGGTCAAACGCATCCGGGTCAGCGCCCTGGAAGGAATAGATCGACTGCTTCTTGTCACCGACCACAAAGATGGTGCGCTCCACATCCGAGCGCGCGCCTTCGCCGGCGGTGAATTCCTGCGCGAGTTTTTCGATCACGTCCCATTGCACTGGGCTGGTGTCCTGTGCCTCGTCCACCAGAATGTGGTCAATACCGCCGTCCAGCCGGTACAGCACCCAGGCAGCCACGCCGGGATCGTTCAGCAGTTGCCGGGCTTTCAGGATAAGGTCGTCAAAGTCGAGCCAGCCGCGCAGTTGCTTGCGCCGTTCATATTCCGGCAGGAAGGCGGCTGCGAAGCGGTGCAGGTCGTGGCTCTTGCGCGCGGCAGTCAGCGCCAGACGTTTGGCGCGCGCATCCTCAACCCGCAGCATCAGCGGTTCCAGCTGGTCCATCAGCGACAGGTGGGATTCGCGCAGTTTCTTGGTTGGGAACTTGTCTATTTTGGCGGTGAAAGGCTCCTTGGCGCCGGCGCCGGTCAGGAACACGCTTTCGAGCGCGCCAAGATCGGCGATTGCCGGCTTGGTGATCCCGGCCAGTTTCTCCGCCGCCTTCTGGTCGGTTGAACCGCCCTGCCCCAGCATCTCCCGGGTACGCTGCAGCAGCTCTTCCTCGCCGCCCAGAAACACCAGTGATTCAAGCGCTGTTTCATCGAAACCTTTGGGCAGGCCAAACAGGTCCAGCAGCCCGTCCCAGTCCAGCGTCTCTCCGAAGTCGGCCCGGCGATTGCAAATTGAGGAAGTGAGTGTTTCGAAGTCGCTGTCGCTCACATGCCGCGCCAGGGCATCGACCAGCGGCGCTTCTTGGCCTTGGGCAAAATCCTCCATGATTTCTGCACGCAACAGCTGGCCTGCACGGTCGTCCATTTCGGAAAACTGCGGGCTGACGCCGGCCTCCAGCGGGAAGCGGCGCAGCAGAGACGAACAGAAGGAGTGGATAGTCTGGATCTTCAGCCCGCCCGGCGTCTCAATCGCGCGGGCAAACAGGGTGCGCGCCTTGGCCAGATCCTCAGCCGCAGTGTTGACCTCTCCCAATTCGGTCAGCGCTGCGATCAGCGCCGGATCTTCCAGCATCGCCCATTCGCCCAACCGCTTGAACAGCCGGTTCTGCATCTCGCTGGCGGCGGCCTTGGTATAGGTGAGGCACAGGATGTGCTGCGGCTGCACACCCTTCAGCAGCAGCCGGGCCACCCGGTCGGTCAGCACCTTGGTCTTGCCGGAGCCGGCATTTGCCGCCAGCCAGGTGGAGGCATCGGGCCGGGCGGCGCGGAACTGCGCCTCGGAGGCGGCGTCGCGGATGGTCATGCCAGATCCTCCGGTTGCGGTTCGGCGCTGCGGTCCCATTCGCCGTAGCGCGCCAGGTGATCGTAGTCGCCGGCGAGGTCGTCCCGGTGCACCATGCGGCGGCTCGAATAGCCCTGTTCAGGCTCGAAATAGGCCCCGATAAGGGTACGCAGCTCATCCCAGACCTTGGCGGGCGGCTCGTCCTCGAGCGGTGCGCGCACTTCTTTCATGCTGGAGCCAAGGCCAATGAACAGGGCGCGGGCAACCTCTGCCGGGCCAAGATCGTCAAAGGCGCCTTCCTCAGCCATGGCGGCTTCGATCAGCAGCTGCTTTTCAAACTTCTTCTGCTGGGACTCGCTGGGCGGCGCGCCGGTCTTGTAGTCATACAGATGCAGGAAACCGCGCTCATCCATGTCGATCCGGTCCGCACGGCAGGCGATGGTGAAATCCAGCGGATCCAGCCGGGCGCTGCCTTTGGCTTCAAAGGCAACCGGCTTGGCACGGGCCTGGCGCTCCTGCTCGGCCTGGACGAAGTCTCCGGCAATCTTGCGGATGCGGCTGTGCCACAGGATACGGGCAACGGGCCAAGGCACATGGGCATCCAGCAGCTCCCGGGTCTTTTCGATCAGCTGGCTGGCAGTCAGCAGGCTTCGATCCGCCTGGGCTTCCTTGATGAAATGCTCAAACACCTCATGCACCACAATCCCGCGCAGCAGGGCGTCGGGTTCCTGCACCAGCGGGTTCAGCGGCTTCAGCCGCAGCACATGTTTGGCGTAAATCGCATAAGGGTCGCGGATCAGCCGCGGAATTTCCGTAATGGTCAGGCGCCGCGGGCGGGCCGCAACCGGCGGACGCGGCGAGGGACGCGGCATCTGCGGAATGGGCGTAGGCTCCTCCAGCGCGTCTGCCCAGCCCAGCCATTGCCGGCCTTTGGCTCGCATCGCGTCCAGCGCATCCCGGCCGCCCTGGTCCGGCAGGCCGGACAGCAGGTTGGACAGGCGGTTCAGCCAGCGTGACGGTACGGTGTCGGCTTCCTCTGACCGTTCGGCGCGGGTCAGCCAGACCTCAGTTGCGGCAATTGCCTGCTGGAAGTCATGCGCCGACAGGCCGATGCGGCGTTCGGGCAGCAACAGACCTGCCTGATTGCGCAACTGGCGGTTCAGCCAGGGATCGGGACTGGCGGCCTCAGGCCAGCTGCCTTCGTTCAGGCCGCCCAGAATGACCAGATCGGCGCCCTGCACACGCGCCTCCAGCGTGCCCCAGATCATGATAGAGCCATATGGCGCATCGCGGTCGCGCACTTCACCCTGGCTCAGCAGCGCGCCCAGCAGGTCGGCAAAATCGCGGGCGGTCATCTCGCCGCCATAGGGGGCCTCACTCTCCAGATTTTCGATACAGGCGAGGGCGGCTTGGCCCGCCTTCTTGTCCCACAGCGTGCCGGCGCCGTCCGTTTGGCTGCCGGCAGCGATACGCTCGGCCAGATCGCGCAGCCGTTCGACCCAATCGGCAAGGGGCAGGGTGCCGGCGATCTCCTGATCCGCGAAACAGGCGCTCAACCAGCCGGTCCAGCCCTGTGTCAGCTGACGGCCCTTTTCAAAGCCGGCAAAGGCCGCGGCATCGGGGAAGGGCGGTCCGTTGCGGCGCAGCGACAGTTCCAATTCGCGGGTCTGGCGCAGGTGATTGCCGCGGTCCGCACCGTCATGGGTCAGCGGGTGCTTCAGCAGCGTCAGCAGGCTGTCACAGGCCAGCGGCTTGCAGAACAGCCCTGCCACATGGCGCAGAAACCGGCCCGGCGGCGACAGCTGCAGCGGCAGGCCGGCGGAATCATCCGGCAGGATGTTCCAGCGGTCCAGCGCGGCGGAAACCTGGCGTGTCAGCATCCGGTCAGGCGTGATCAGCGCAGCGGTCTGGCCGTCCTCTGCCGCCTGACGCAAGCGCAGCGCAATCGCTAGCGCCTCGGCCCGCGGGCTGGGAGCCTCAACCAGAGTGATATTTTCCGTGGCCTTGTCCAATCCGGTCAGCTTGGGGCCTTCGCTCATCCAGGCGTCGGTCACCGGGGCCGGGCGCAAGGCCAGCGAGACCAGCCGGTTCCGTTCGGGAGAGACCGGCCGCGTATCGGTCCAAGGCTGCACGTCGCCCGGGGCCAGTTCCAGGTCCTTCATCAGCTTGTGAAACCTGTACTGCGGGTGATCTTCCGAGATCATCGGGTCATCCAGCCCGCCCCAGACATGATCCGGCTGGTCGAAATCGAAACCGGGCAGCACCACGGCGCCCTGCGGCAGGCGGGCAATGGCCTGCATCAGCATCAAGGTGGTGCCGCGCGACCCGGTGGAGCCGGCCAGAATGACCGGGTGGGCAGGCGGGTTTTCCTGCCATTCCTCAATCAGGTTCAGCACCACCTGCCGCTGCCGTGCCTGTGCGTCCATCGCGCCCTCATGCAGGCCGGTGAACTCGTCCGCGATGCCGATGAAGGCCTGCGCCCGTGCCCAGTGGCCGGACATGTCCGAAACGTCCAGTTCCCGGATGGCATCCGTGCTGACACCTTCGCCCTGCATCTCGTCAATCAGTGCGGCAAGGCTGTCGGACAGATCATAGAGAGACGCGCGGGAGGCAAGATCGGGCTGCGCGTCCAGTAGCTTGGCGATCAGCTGCGACAGCTCCAGCCGGCGCCGCAGCGGGGGCAGGGCGGGCGGCAACCCGTCCAATGCAGCCCGCTGCGCCAAATCACTCAGCATCAGCATGCGCGGCAGCAGCATCGCGGGGCCGTCGTCAAACAGGCTGCGGATACGCCGCGCCATGCGGGAGGTGTTGACGATCAGCTCTGCCCTGGCCAGTGCTTCCGGCGGCAGCTTCCGGGCGCGCTCACGCAGTCCCTCGACCAGCGCCTGCGGGAAATCCACGCCGCAGGGCACGGCAAAGACGCGCGGTTTGGCGGACGGTTCAAACATCATCTGCGGCTATCAGGTCCTCGGCCAGTTTGATCCCTTCGGGATGGCCCACATCGCACCAGCGGCCAGGATATTCCAGTGCAAACAGCCGCCCGGCTGCAGCCATCCGGTTCCACAGGACATTAAGCGAGAACACCTGCTCCTCAACGTCCTGCAGCCCTTGTGTTTTCAGGATCTGCACCCCGCCATAGACCAGATTTCCGCCGCGGCTGATACGGCCCTCGGCATCGGCTGAAAAGTCGCCCTGGCCACTGCGGCCGATGGCATTCGCAAGCGGCACACAGACCAAAAGCGCATCCATCCGGTCCGGGTCCCAGGCCTTTTGCGCCAATTGCAGCGGGTTCGGGCCTTTCCAGATGGCATCCGTGTTCATGGTGAAAACCGGGCCGCCGCCCAGCATGGGCAGGGCATGGCGCAACCCGCCGCCGGTATCGAGAATCTCGGGCATCTCATGGCTGATCAGCACGTTTTCAGGCTCTAAAAAGGCCTTCAGCGGTTCTGGCTTGTAATGCACATTGGCTGCAATCCGGACCGGCTGCACCGCTTGGGCCAGTTCCAATGCATGGGCAATCAACGGCCGGCCGGAAACTTCGATCATCGGTTTTGGCTTGTCGCGGGTCAGCTCCCGCATCCGGGTGCCAAAGCCTGCGGCAAACAGCATGACGGCTTCGGGTGAACGCTGCATCACGGCCTCAGCCCGTCCAGGTTCTCCGGGGTCGGGGCTGGCAGGCTGTCACGCAGAAGCCGTGCCACCGGAGCCAATGCAGAGTGGTCCAGCCCGCGAAAAAAATGATCCCAAACCCGCGGGATCAGGTCCACGTAGTGCGGTTTTCCGTAGTCGAGGCTGAGCCGGGCAAAGACACCCAGAATGCGCAGGTTCCGCTGCACGCCCAGCACAGTGTAGGCAGTGCGGAAGCCGGATTCGTCCGCGCCGGCAGCCGTGATGTAGCGGCTGATCATCTGCATCTCGATACCGGCGGGCACGTCGCGTCGGGCGTCCTGCAGGAGCGACACAAGATCATAGGCCGGGTGGCCCGCGCGTGCGTCCTGAAAATCCAGCAGGCCGACACGGGCGACACCATCCCGGTCCGGCAGCCACAGCAGGTTTTCGGCGTGGTAGTCGCGCTGCACCAGGACCGGATCGCCCTTGACTGTTTCGCGCAGGATGTCCTCGAACTGGTTTTCGAACCGGGCCTGCAGATCCGCGTCGCCTTCACCAAGAATGCCGGCGCGGTATTTCGAAAAGGCCAGCCCGGCCATTTCCGCCATCAGCCGCGGCCCGTAGGACTCCAATTCCGGCATCGGCGCCTGATGAAGGGCAACCAGCGCGTCGGTCGCAGCTTCATAAAGCTCTCTTTCCAGCACCGGCTCGCGTTCGATGATGCGGGCATAAAGATCGTCGCCCAGATCCTCCAATAGCAGAAACCCGTTTTCGGAATCCTGCGCCAGAATTTCAGGAGCACTCAGGCCCTGGGCACGCAGGTAGTCTGCTATGCGGATAAAGGGCCGGATGTCCTCGCCTTTTTCCGGCGGCGCATCCATCAGCACAACAGTCTGGCCTTCAGCGCTAGTCAGCCGCTCATAACGCCGGTTGGAGGCATCGCCGGCAAGCGGGCCGCGCTGCCAGTTGGCATAGGGTGTTTGCGAAAGAAAACTCTCGCACAGGGTATTACGGTCGCTCATGCGCAAATGCGCTCCATAAGGGGCTGCCACTTTGCATCACTCCAGCGGAGCGTCAGGTGGCGGCGGTCTTCGTGTTCGGCATCCAGGGCCAGCGTCAGATGCAAGGCGTGCGGCGGAGTCAGTTCCTGCAGCCGGTCAGGCCACTCAACCAGGCAGATCGCACTGTCAAAGGCTTCGGTCAGGCCCAGTTCCTCCAGTTCGTCCAAAGAGGACAAACGGTAAAGGTCGGTGTGCCACAACTCGCCGGCGGGCACGTCATAAGTCTGCACCAATGTAAAAGTGGGCGAGGGCACATCCTCGGGAACGTCCATCAGCGACTGTATCAGATGGCGGGCAAAATGGGTCTTTCCGGCGCCGATAACACCCTCCAGCAACAGGCAATCGCCGGGGCGCAGTGCTCCGGCGATCTGGGCGGCCAGCTGGGCCGTTTCATCAGGTGAATTCAGCGTGCAGGACGCAGTTTCAAATGTCATGGCGCTAGAATGGCGCCGCCGCGGTGCTGCTGCAAGCGGGTTTCCCCGCTCAGCCCTTGCTTGAGGCGGGGAACCGTTCCTGGCCAGCCGGCAGAGCAGCGGTTTCCGGCTGGCGGAAGCTAACCATGGTGGCACCGTTCTGGATAGCGGACACTTTGCAGACCAACCCGGTGCCGTCGCGCAGCTGAACATGGGACCACCAGGCCTCGCGCCCTTCGCAGCCTGCCACGAAGTCACGGATCTCGCCCCAGACAGGGGTTGGTGAACAGGTGTCCTGCCAGATGCGGCTGGCATCCATGATAGACACTTTGGCAAAGCTGGAGTTCGGGTCCATCTGCCAAAGGGTGTCATACGCGCTGTTTGAAAAGCTCATGCTGCCGTCATTGGCGAACACCGCGATGGCTTCGTCCATCTGATCCAGGATTGATTGCCCCATTTCCAGCTCAGAGCGGAACTGGCGGGTAAGGGTGACTTCGGCGGTGATATCCTCGAACAGGAAGGCGATGGCGCCATCCGGATGCGGTCGGCCCGAGACCTTGTAGACAGACCCTGAAGGCAGCGACCAGGTTTCCTGGTAACGCCCCTCGGCGGCAGCCTCCAGCAGGTCCGCCATCTGGTGGCGCCAGCTGGAGTAGCTCTTGGGTTCCGGCATCATCCGCTGATCGCGCAGCCGGTCAAAGAAGGTCAGCAGGTTGGGCCGCGAGCTCAGGAAGTTTGCCGGCAGCGCGGTCAGGTCGATCAGCACCGGATTGAACAGAACCAGCTGGCGGTTGCGGTCAAAGATCGCCAGGCCAATGGACAGCTGGGCAAAGGTCTTGGCCAGCGTCTGCACAAAATTGCGCTGGGCAACCTCGGCGTCGACCACCGCGTTCACATCGACCGCGTGGCACAGCCAGCCGGCCTCGGTTTCGGTGGTTGAGACGTTGTACCACAGCTTCTTGGTGCTTTCCGGCAGCGGGATGGAAATCCGTTCCGGTTTGCCGCTGGTCATCGGATCATGGAGATCCACGAACAGAGGATCAGAAAAATCTGCGCTGCGGCCGCGAATCTTCTGGCCGAGATTGTCATAGGCCAGGTTGGACCAGGTAACATTGCCTTCTTCCGACTGAAGCCAGACCGGATAGGGCGCCTGATGCACCGCGGCCCGCAGGGTGGTCAGCTCTTGATCCAGGGATTTATTGTGTTCTTCCAAGGTGCTGCGGCGCAGCTGAACGCGGGTCACACCATCAATCCATTCGCAATGTGCTTCGCGGCTTTCAGCGGCGGCGGTGCCGGACAGCACCAGCGGCCCCACATCCTTGAGAAAACCAGGCGACTGCGGCAGGCCAGGATAGCTGCGGGCCAGCTGGTCGCGCAGCATGCTCCAATCAAAGTTCTCCGCTTGGTCGCCGATAAATTTGCGGGCCCCGGAAGACCAGCCGATCAAGCTGCTGTCATCGAACAGGAACACGGCATCAGTCCGGCCATCGGCGGCCAGCAGATCGTGCTCCATGCCATTGCGGCGGGGGGAGGGGGACAGCCACCAAACTGCGGCGGCAGCCGTGGCAGCGCATAGCGCGGCCAGTACAAACCATTCGATCGACGCGAAATCCTGCATGTCTTCCTGCCTAGTTCAGCTCTCGTTTACCCGCATGGTTCCCTAAAAATGGTTAAATGAAGTTTAATTGGTTTCCCAAAAGTGAATAGTTAAATTTCTAAAGGTAAATTTTTGCCGGTGACAGGGCCTCCTGCTTCCATGGCGTCGATTTTCTCGCGTGGCCAGGCAACCTCGACAATGGCGCCCGTCTGTTCAATGCCGGGGGAAATGGTCTGGTGGGGGTCAGAGCCGTTGGCGAATCTCAGCTGTGCGCCGGTGCGCTGCAGCAGCGTCTTGGCAATGAACAGGCCCAGCCCCATGCCCTCGTACTCCGGGCGCTGCTTCAGTTCGCTTTCGCCCCGGCGGCGGCGCACGAAAGGGTCGCCTATGCGGCCCAGCAGATGCGGAGGGAAACCCGAACCGTCGTCGCTGATCTTCAGGACGATGCGGTCGTTGTCCCATGCCGCATCAATCCAGACGGTGGACTGCGAGAAATCGACGGCATTCTGAACCAGATTGCGCAGCCCGTGAATGATCTCCGGTTTGCGCAGCACCGTCGGCTGCTGAAAATCGCCGCCTTCCAGCGGCTCCTCATGGTAGAGAACTGCTTTGCCGCGGTGCATATGCGGCTCTGCCGCTTCTGTCACCAGTGTCGAGAAAGGGGCCTGGCGCAGGTGCAGGTCGTCTTTGCCGGCCCGGCCCATACCGCGCAGGATGTCCCGGCAGCGGTCGGCCTGTTCGCGGATCAGCGCGGCGTCCTCGCGCAGGTCCGGGCGGTCGTCCAGCTCCTCGATCAGCTCGGCACTGGTCAGCTTGATGGTGGCCAGCGGTGTGCCCAGCTCATGCGCTGCCGCTGCCACCACGCCGCCCAGATCGGTCAGCTTCTGTTCGCGCGACAAGGCCAGCTGGGTGGCGCTCAGCGCGTCCGACATCAGCCGCATCTCGTTGCTGACCCGGAAGGAATAGGCACCGATGAAGAGGATGGCGATGACGATGGCGATCCAGTTTCCGAAGATGAACACATCCGGGATCCGCAGGATAAATCCCTGCTCGGTCCGCAGCGGCAGGTGAAACTCGGCCATCAGCGTGACCAGGATAATGGCCGTTGCGCCGATGATCAGGGTCGAGCGCAGGCCCATCACCGCGGCGGAAATCGTAACCGGCCCCAGCACCAGCAGGGCAAAGGGATTGTTCAGCCCGCCGGTCAGGTAAACAAGGAAAGCCAGCTGCAGCAGGTCGAACAGCACCATCAGGAAGTTCTCGAACTCGCTGAGCCGCTTGTTTTCCGGGAAGGCAAAGATGGCAATCAAATTGCCGGCGGCGGAGATGCCGATCGCCAGGTAGCACAACCCAAGCTCCAGCTGCAGGTTGAACCGGTGCTGCGCCACAGCAATGGCGGTGATCTGCCCGGCAATGGCCACCCAGCGCAGCAGGATCAGTGTCCGCAGCCGGACCCAATGACTGTGATCGTGGCTGCTTGCCAGCATAAAAAGTCGGTCGTTCATCCGGTTCCGGTGCTCCCGCAGATGTGACGCCGTGCGCCAGTTGCATCGGCTGTATTTCTTGATAGGTCTGGCGCCGCAAACGATCAACAACCCTTCCCTGACGAAAAGTGTGATCCCATGACCCGCGTCTATGCTCTCCTCGCTGTTGCTTTTGTCGCTGCCCTGGTGGGCGGTGCCTGGTTTCTGACCCGCGGAGGCAGCGGGGGTGACAAATTCGCGCAGTGCCGCAGCAGCCAGATCGCAGGCGGCACCGAAACCATTGGCGGGCCGTTCGAACTGATCAATGCCAAGGGCGAAACCGTCACCGACAAGGATGTGATCACGGAGCCGTCCATCGTCTATTTCGGCTACACCTTCTGTCCTGACGTCTGCCCGATGGACGCAGCACGCAACGCTGATGCTATCGACGTTCTGGCTGAGCGCGGCGTCAGCGTGACGCCGGTGTTCATCTCCATCGACCCGGACCGCGATACCCCTGAAGCCGTTGGCGATTTCGCCGCCAACCTGCATGAAAAGATGATCGGCCTGACCGGTTCGCTGGAACAGGTGAAGGCGGCCAGCATGGCCTACAAGACCTATTTCAAGAAGAACGACGGGGATGAGGACTACTATCTCGTCGACCATTCCACCTTCTCCTACCTGGTGCTGCCCGAGGAAGGGTTTGTTGAGTTCTTCCGCCGCGATGAAACGGCAGAGCAGATGGCCGACAAGACCGCCTGCTTTGTCGGGAAAATCTGAAGCAGGATAGCTGTTTGACCTTTTCCCCTGCCCGGACATATTCTTGCGCCAATAGATAAAACCGCGCGGAGGACCGGGCATGGCCGAAACTGATCTGCAGGAAATCGGACCTGACAAGACACTGCTGCTCGTCGATGATGACGAGCCGTTTCTGCGGCGCCTGGCCAAGGCCATGGAAAAACGCGGGTTCGAGGTAGAGACTGCGGGATCCGTCGCCGCAGGCAGCGCCATCGCAACCGCTCGCCCGCCGGCCTATGCGGTGGTTGATCTGCGGCTGGAGGACGGCAACGGCCTGGATGTGGTCGAGGTGCTGCGCGAGAAACGCCCCGACAGCCGGGTTGTCGTGCTGACCGGCTACGGCGCCATCGCCACCGCCGTGGCTGCCGTCAAGATCGGCGCGACTGACTACCTGTCCAAGCCGGCCGATGCCACCGACATCATGAATGCGCTGCTGTCCACCGGTGATGAGCTGCCGCCGCCGCCGGAAAACCCGATGAGCGCCGACCGGGTGCGCTGGGAGCATATCCAGCGGATCTATGAGCTCTGCGACCGCAATGTCTCGGAAACCGCCCGCCGGCTGAACATGCACCGCCGCACCCTGCAGCGGATCCTGGCCAAGCGCAGCCCGCGCTGAGCCTTCCACTTCAGACACGGGGCTCTGCCCGTCAACGCAGGGTGTTGCGCACCCTGCGTACGCTGGTCTCACGGGATCTTAAGCGGCCTGCGGCATAGTTCCAATTGATCGCGGTCACCGCCGGGCCTGACACCCCCGGCACTTTGGAACTGGGCCCATTGGCACGGGCACGCACAACCGACGTTTCGCGTGCGGGAGTAACCCTCCCGTCCCGCCTCCGCCCCTTGGCGGCGCCGCCATCCTTAACTTGCTTCCGCTCTTACGCAGGACAGCCAGCAGGATACCGATTGGAACTACCGGCAGGGCAGCGGCCCTGGCTGGGTAAAACCCGTTTCATTCACATCTGCTGCAACAGCGCCTGATGCCGGGCAATGAACTCCTGCCGCACCTCAACCGGCGGGCGCAGGCGGATGTGCAGTCCGTCGGCAATCTCGGCATTCGGACGGCCAAAGAACTTGCTGGCTTCGGCCTCTGAAAAACCCGCGATCTGCACCGCTTCCATCCAGGCGCTGACCTTGTCCGCCCGCTTGATCTGCGCCTTGACCGTCTTGGGCAGCGCCGCCGGCAGCCCGAACCGCAGGTGAATCGCCGCCGTCAGCCGCTGATCCAGATCGCCGTATCCCGGACCCACCGCGGCCTTCACAGGCGAAATCATGTCACCGATCACATATTCCGGCGCATCGTGCAGCAGTGCCGCCAGCCGCCATTTAACCGGCGCCTTGGGCTGCATCCGGGTGAAGATGTCCTCAACCAGCAATGAATGCTCTGCGACTGAGTAGGCAAAATCCCCCATCGTCTGGCCGTTCCACCGCGCCACAAAGGCCAGCCCGTGGGCAATATCCTCGATCTCGATATCCACGGGCGTCGGATCCAGCAGGTCCAGACGGCGGCCGGACAGCATTCTCTGCCAGGCGCGGGCGGGTTTGGCGGGCATGGGGATTCCTGTCGCTTTATTTACCCTCTGACTACCTTCTGCGCGTTGCCCGGGCAATGCTTGCCATCGTTTGAGTGTTTGCGCGAACACGGATGAAAACGGGCAGTTTATGCCCTGTGAGTTTGAAAAAGGTGCGTCCCGAACCAATATTATAAGTACACAAGGGGCACCGCCCCCTCCCCGCGGCAAACCCCTTTGCGACGTGACACGCAACAGAAAGGAGTTTGTCATGTTCAAGCGTTTACTTGGTCTTTCCCTGTTGTTCGGCATGGCAGCGACAGCGCCGCCAGCCCTGGCCGCCAGCTGCGGCGACCGCGAGGTCATGACGCAGAAGCTGGAAAGCGGATATTCCGAACGGCTGACGGCCGGCGGATTGCAGAAAAGCCGCCCCGAAGCGACAGTGATTGAAGTTTGGTCGTCGGATGAAACCGGCACCTTTACGGTTCTCGTTACACATGCAAACGGGATCAGCTGCGTTGTCGCAACCGGATCCTCCTTCTTCCACATCGCGGAAAAAGCGCCGGACCCGGGCACGCCAAGCTGAATTTGGCTGCCTGACGGGCTTCCCCTACAGCCTGACACTTGATGAAAAGCCTGAGCCATCCGGCTCCGGTTGCGGGTATCTTCGTTGAATATCAACAAATGCAGTGCTAGGCCCTGCACCAAGTGTACTCGTAACCGGAATGGAGCAGACTATGGCCGGGGATTATATCGTCAAGGACATCGCGCTGGCAGGCTTTGGCCGCAAAGAGCTGGACATCGCCGAAACTGAAATGCCGGGCCTGATGGCGCTGCGCGAAGAATACGGCGCAAGCAAGCCGCTGAAGGGCGCCCGCATCGTCGGTTCGCTGCACATGACCATCCAGACTGCGGTTCTGATTGAAACGCTGGTGGCGCTGGGCGCGGACGTGCGCTGGGCTTCCTGCAACATCTTCTCGACCCAGGATCATGCAGCGGCAGCCATCGCCGATGCCGGCATTCCGGTCTTTGCGATCAAGGGCCAGACCCTGGAAGAGCATTGGGACTACCTCGACAAGTCCTTCATGTTCCCCGAAGGCGCGAACCTGATCCTGGACGACGGCGGCGACGCCACCCTTTATGTGCTTCTGGGCGCCCGCGCCGAGGCGGGCGAAGAGATCATCCCGGTGCCGCAGTCCGAAGAAGAAGCGGTCATCAAGGCGCAGATCCTGAAGCGCATGGAAGCCTCCCCCGGCTGGTTCACCAAGACCCGCGATGCCATCCTGGGTGTTTCCGAGGAAACCACCACCGGCGTCCACCGCCTGTATGAGCTGCAGAAAAACGGCCAGCTGCCGTTCCCGGCGATCAACGTGAACGACTCGGTCACCAAATCGAAGTTCGACAACAAATACGGCTGCAAGGAATCGCTGGTTGACGGTATCCGCCGCGCCACCGACACCATGATGGCCGGCAAGGTTGCCGTGGTCTGCGGTTATGGTGATGTGGGCAAAGGCTCCGCTGCCTCCCTGCGCGGCGCCGGCGCCCGTGTAAAAGTCACCGAAGCCGACCCGATCTGCGCCCTGCAGGCTGCGATGGACGGTTTCGAAGTGACCCTGCTGGAAGATGAAGTCGCCACCGCCGACATCTTCATCACCACCACCGGCAACAAGGACGTGATCCGCATCGAGCACATGCGCGAGATGAAGGACATGGCGATTGTCGGCAACATCGGCCACTTCGACAACGAGATCCAGGTCGCGGCGCTGAAGAACCACAAGTGGACCAACATCAAGGACCAGGTGGACATGATCGAAATGCCCTCGGGCAACCGCATGATCCTGCTGTCCGAAGGCCGCCTGCTGAACCTCGGCAACGCCACCGGCCACCCGTCGTTTGTGATGTCGGCGTCCTTCACCAACCAGGTGCTGGCGCAGATTGAGCTGTGGACCCGCGGCGACCACTACGAAAACGACGTCTACATCCTGCCCAAGCACCTGGACGAGAAAGTCGCCCGCCTGCACCTGGGCCGGATCGGCGTCAAGCTGACCCAGCTGAGCTCCGAACAGGCCGCCTATATCGGCGTCAAGCCCGAAGGCCCGTTCAAGCCGGAGCACTACCGCTACTAAGCGGACAATGCAGAACACGAAACAGCGCCGCCGGGGAAATCCGGCGGCGCTTTTCTTTACCTGACCCTAATTGCCGGTGGTGGGGTCGATAACAGTTTCGATTCTGGTGATTTTGCTGGCGGGAAAGCCGCTCAGCTTTGAATGTTCGTGTATCGCGTCTTCGGAGTCGGCCAGGTAAATGCAGAAGGTCTTGTCGCCGGCAACATAGGAGTGCTGCCATTGGACCCGGGGGGCCAGTTTGGCCAGCGCGTCATTGGAGGTGCGCGCTGCGCCGCCAAGTTCTTCACCGCTCATGCTGCCGACCTTCGGGATGTCCCGTTCGATGAGAAACCTTTGCATAGGATAACCTCCTCCGTGTCACTGATACGCAGGCCTCGATATAGGTCCCTGGTCCGGAAAGGCATCCGCTCTGGCTGCGAAAGGCGGCGGGAACCCAATTGAGAGATTCGAATTTCTGGTCCCGGAGGATGGGATCGGCTCAGCGGGTAATACCTGAAGGTGAAAACCTCTGCCGGCATTCACGTCAGTTCTGATTTAGCTCGCATTGTCCGGGTTATTGCTTTGCGGAATCGGCGCAAGGCGGCCTATACCTAAGAAACCGGCCAGGACGGCCAGGAACCAGATTTTCATACGCGTGTGGTGGATAGTGGAGCACGCGGGGTGGAAGGGAAGGTCCTGATTGTCCTCAGGTCCTTCCCTTTTTCATTTCAGATGTGTGGCAGCTTAGAACAGCGTCAGCACCAGACCAGCCGCCGCGCAGGCCAGCGTCGCATAGCCGCCATCAATCAGCGTCAGTTTGACCGGCCGCATTCCATACATGTTGTTCAGTGCGATCCAGGGGCTGATGAAGAACAGGCCGATGCCGGCACCGCCGATCAGGCCGGCGCCCAGGGTTTCGATGCCTGACAGGCTGAACACATGGCGCATCATGCCGGCAACGATCAACTGCAGGACAAAGGCCATGGCAAAGATCATCGGGCTTTGCCCGCCCTTCGGCTTGCCGTCTTCATCACATTCGACGCCGGAAGCCTCAATCCAGGGCTTGGCCAATGCGCCGTAGTAGACGGCGCCCAGCACAAATGCCGCTGCCGCCGCAACAATCACACTCAGGAATTCCATGATGCTCTCCTCAATGGTTTCAGCCACTTGAGAGCAAAGTGGCAGATCAGGCGGGGTCTGTCTCCCCCAGCGCGCAGATGGCTTGCCATTCCGCCTCGCTCACCGGCTGCACCGACAGGCGGGAGTTTTTGACCAGCACCATGTCCTCCAACCGCGGGTCAGCTTTGATCTGATCCAGGCTGACCGGCTTGGCAAAGGCCCGCACCGCCTTGATGTCGACGCATTCCCAGCGGTCGTCTTCAGTGGTGCTGTCCGGGTGCGCTTCGGCGCAGACCTCGACGATGCCGACCACGGATTTCTCTTTCTGCGAATGATAGAAAAAGCCGCGGTCGCCGATATTCATCTCGCGCATGAAGTTGCGCGCCTGGTAGTTGCGCACGCCGTCCCATTCCTCGCCCGCATCACCCTTGGCAACTTGGTCATCCCAGCTCCAGGTGGAGGGTTCGGATTTGAACAGCCAATAGCGCATCAGCCGATGACCTTTTTCCAGGTGATCAATTCGACAGCTTCAAACAGGCCGGCCTTGTTGTAGGGGTCATTTGCCGCCCAGGCTTCACCCGCTGCCATGTCTTCGACGTCCAGAATAACCAGGGAACCGGCCATATTGCCATCCTGATCCAGCAGCGGACCTGCCTGCGCCACGGCGCCGGTGTCGTTGATATAGGCCAGATGGGCGTCGCGGTTGTCGAGCCGGGTCTGCAGATGGCCGGGTTTGTCGCGGGCGATCAATGCGATGAGCATTTTATTCCTCTTTTAATGGTCTTTTAAGCAAATGTGCCGCAGCCTCGCTGATCGTCAAGCGCTGATCTACCAAATTGGTTACCGTGAGCGTGACCGGCATATCCAGCCCCATCCGCTGGGCCTGTGCCGCAACCGCCCGCGCGGTGGCTGCGCCTTCTACTGTGATGCTGGGGTCAAACTCCTCTCCGCGGCCGATGGACAGGCCCAGCCGGTAGTTCCTGGACAGCTCAGAGGTACAGGTCAGCGCCAGGTCGCCAAAACCGGACAATCCCGCCAAGGTTTCCGGCTTGGAGCCGCCGGCCAGCGCCATGCGCTGCATTTCGGCATAACCGCGGGTCATCAGCGCAGCGCGGGCGCTGTCGCCCAGCCCGGCGCCGATGACCGCACCGCAGGCAATCGCCATCACGTTCTTCAGGGCACCGCCGATTTCCGCGCCAATGGTGTCTGTGGTCCGGTACAGGCGCAGGTTGGCCGTGGTCAGCTGCTCCTGCAGTTTTTTGCACACCTCCGCATCGCCGCAGGCCAAAGTCAGTGCAGTTGGCAGGCCCCTTGCAATGTCC
The DNA here is from genome assembly GCF_000813905.1 of Leisingera sp. ANG-M6. Lineage (NCBI taxonomy): Bacteria > Pseudomonadati > Pseudomonadota > Alphaproteobacteria > Rhodobacterales > Roseobacteraceae > Leisingera > Leisingera sp. ANG-M6. The sequence continues at coordinate 295,639 of NZ_JWLG01000015.1, read as the reverse complement.
GCCGCAAAGCTCGGCCCGGTCAGCAGCGCGGCCTGCGCATCCGGCAAAACCTCGCGGATAACGGCCACCGGGCCAAGCCCGCTGTCCAGCTCAATCCCCTTGCAGCAGGCAACAAGCGTCTTTCCTGCCAGATGCGCGCCGTACTCCTCCAGCACACCGCGCAGCGTCTGCATTGGCACCGCCAGCAGCAAGACTTCGGACTGGCAGGCCTCGGCAATATCTGCGGTGACAGAGAGGTTTTCCGGCAGTTCCACACCGGGCAGGCGGGTGCCGTTGCGGCGGCTGTCCTGCATCGCCTGCGCCTTCATCGGGTTGCGCGCCCACAGGGTCACCGGCCCGTTGCCGGCCAGCGAAATTGCCAGGGCGGTGCCAAAGGCGCCCGATCCCAGTACCGAAATGCTCATGCTTTGGCTCCTTTGCGGCCGGATCCGATCAATGCCGGGCTGCTTTGATCCAGCGGCCAGCGGGGGCGGGCGGTCAGGTCCAGACCATCACGCGCACCGGACTTGAACCGCTCAAGGCCCGCATAGGCAATCATCGCGGCATTGTCCGTGCACAGCCGCAGCGGCGGGGCAGTAAAGGCAGCGCCTGCCTCTGCACACACGGTCTCCAACGCGGCCCGAATGGCTGTGTTTGCTGCCACCCCGCCAGCCACGGCGACGGTTGGCTGCGCTGGCTGCTCTTCCAGATACAGACGGATTGCGCGGCGGGTTTTCTCCGCCAATGTATCAACCACCGCAGCCTGAAACCCGGCACAGAGGTCGGCGCGGTCCTGGCGGGTTAGTCCGCCTTTCTCGGCCACGATCTGATCCCGCATCCGCATCAGCGCGGTTTTCAGGCCGGAAAAGGACAGGTTGCAATCCGGCCGGTCGAGCAAGGGCCGGGGAAAGCGGAACCGCTTGGGATCACCCGTTTCCGCCTCGGCCTGCACCGACGGCCCGCCGGGCTGCGGCAGCCCCAGAAGGCGGGCGGTTTTGTCAAAGGCCTCGCCCGGTGCGTCGTCAATAGTGCCGCCCAGCCGGGTGAAATCCTCCGGCCCGCGGACCAGCAGGTACTGGCAGTGGCCGCCGGAAACCAGCAGCATCAGGTAGGGATAGATGATCCCGTCCGTCAACCGCGGCGTCAGCGCATGGCCCGCCAGATGGTTCACGCCAATCAGCGGCAGACCGGTTGCGGCAGCGATGCCCTTGGCGCACATCACGCCGGACATCACGCCGCCGATCAGCCCCGGTCCGGCCGTCACCGCCACCGCATCCATGTCCTTCAGGCTCAGCCCCGCCTCTGCCAGCGCATCGCGGACGCAGATGTCCAGCTTTTCCGCGTGGGCGCGGGCGGCGATTTCCGGCACCACGCCGCCAAAGGCGCTGTGCAGTTCGGTCTGGCCGAACACAACCGAAGACAAAACCTCGGGATTCCCGCCGTCTGCCTGCCGCACCACGGCGGCGGCGGTGTCGTCGCAGCTGCTCTCCAGCCCCAGGATTGTCAGGGTCTTTGTCATGGCCTTACCGTTGCATCAATCTGCTGCCGGGGCTACCACCGAAGCGGGGTGCAAACAATCCCGGGAGCCTTGCAATGGTGCCTTTGCTGATGACACGCCCGCTGGCCGCGGCAAAGCGGTTTGCTGACGGCCTGCCAGCCGGAGCGCTTGCGGGCCTGCACGTGGTCTACACTCCACTGATGGAAATCCAGGTGGTTCAGGCACCGGTAAACTTGCAGAGTGTGAAGGGCGTGGTTTTCACCTCTGCCAATGCAGTTGAGGCCGCTTCACGTGAAACGGCAGTTCGGCTGCCTGCCTATTGTGTCGGGGAGCGCACGGCGCAGACCGCCGCAGAACTGGGCTGGCAGGCGGAGTTTCTGGGCCAATGCGCCGAAGAGCTGACGGCTGCCCTGCTGCAAAAGCGCCCCGAGGCACCGCTTTTGCATCTGCGCGGTGCCCATGCGCGGGGGGAAATTGCCCAGCTTCTGACGGATGGCGGCCTCCCCTGCGGGGAGCAAATCGTGTATGATCAGGTGCTTCTGCCGCTGACGGAGGAGGCGCAGGCTGCGCTTGCTGCGCAAAATGATGTGATCGTGCCGCTATTTTCACCCAGGACTGCGCGCCATTTTGCCAATCTGTGCGGGGACGCGCCGCATTTGCATCTGATTGCGCTTAGCCAGGCCGTTGCTGAACCGTTGAAAGGCTTGAATTGCAAGGTGTTGCGCGTAAGTAAGGCACCGGATGCACCGGCCATGGCTGCGGCTGTCCTTGATGCCGCAGTGCAGCTGTCCCGGCTTGAGGGCAAGGGGCGCGCGGAGTAGGGTCCAGCGTGTTCGCAAGAATGTATTTTAGGAATCGAGGGGGAGGCCGGCGTGGCTGACAAGAAAAATCCGGAAGACGTGATTGAGCCCGGCCCCGGTGAAAACAAACCGGCCGAGGACGCTGCAGAAACCTCTGAACAGGATGCGGCGCAGGAAACCGGTGCTGAGTCTGTTGACGCCCCTGATGATGTAGAGTCTGCGGTTTCCGAGACCGAGACCGAGACCGGGATTTCGTCTTTCGGCCAGGATACAGCTGCGGAGCGGGAAGAAGCTTCGGTTGAGCCGCTTGCCGCGGCTGAGGCGCCCCGCGAAATCGAACGGGTGGTGGAAAAACGCGGCGGCTTCGGCTCTGCGGTTCTGGGCGGCGCCGTGGCCGCGGTAATCGGCTTTGTGGCCGGCCAGGGCGGCTGGCTCGACAGCGTGCTGCCTGCCTCTATGCGCGGCGGTGTTGATCTGACCGCGCTTGAGGCCGGCCAGGCAGAGCTGGAAACAGCCCTTGCCGCTTTGAAACAGCAGGTGGAAGCCAATCAGGCGCCCGACCTTGCGCCGCTTGCGTCCCGCATTGATGCCCTGACCGCTGAAATTGAGCCGCTGAAGAGCGCGCCGGCACCGGATGCGGCTTTGCGGGCGGATCTGGACGCATTGGCCGCCCGCGTGTCCGCATTGGAAACCCGGCCGCCGGAGGGCGCCTCGCCCGAGGCCGTCGCTGCGTTTGAAACCGAGCTGGGCAAGCTGCAGGATAGCCTTGCCGCGCAGCGCGCTGAAGTCGAACAGATGCTGGCCGAAGCCCAGGCAAAGGATGCCGCCAGTGCCGAGGCCGCACGGATTGCCAGCGCCCAGACCCAGCTTGCACAACTGCGCTCAGCCTTGGACAGCGGCAACAGCTATGCCGCTAACGTGCAGGAGCTTTCGAACCTTGGCGTGGACGTGCCCGCGGCCCTGTCCGGCCCGGCTGACAGCGGTGTTGCCACCATTTCCGCCCTGCGCGACAGCTTTGCCCCGGCGGCGCGCGACGCGCTGGCCGCAGCCCGCGAAGAAACCAAGGGCAGCGGCGGCCTGCTGGACTATGTGAACCGGCATCTTGGCGCGCGCTCGGTCACCCCGCAGGAGGGCGACGGCCCGGACGCGGTGCTGTCCCGTGCCGAGGCCGCGGTGGCAGCCGGCAAGCTGCCGGACGCGTTGAATGAATTGTCCGTATTGCCCGAAACGGCCCGTGCCGCCCTGTCCAGCTGGGAAGCCGCGGCAAATGCGCGGGTGGCTGCTGTGACGGCAGCTGCTGAACTGGCTCAAAGCCTGCAAGCCAAATAAGGAAGCCGCCATGCTCTGGTCGTTGTTGAAGATCCTCGTATTTGTCGCAATTGTCGCGCTTCTGGCCTTTGGGGGCCGCCTGCTGATGGAAACTGCCGGCGGAATGCAAATCACCGTCGCCGGCACCGAATACACGCTGAGCGCACTGCAATCGGTCATCGCGCTGGGCGTGCTGGTTGTTGGCGTCTGGCTGTTCCTCAAGCTGCTGTCGCTGCTGGTCGCCACCCTGCATTTCCTGAATGGCGATGAAACTGCCCTGTCGCGCTATTGGGACAAGGGCCGCGAGCGCAAAGGCTATCAGGCGCTGTCCGACGGGCTGATGGCGCTGGCCTCCGGCGAGGGGCGGCTGGCGCTGGCCAAGGCGGCGCGGGCCGAGAAATACCTGCAGAAGCCGGAACTGACAGATCTGCTGGTGGCGCAGGCGGCAGAGATGAGCGGCGACACCCACAAGGCCGCCGAGGCGTATAAACGCCTGCTGTCCAACCAGCCGACCCGGTTTGTCGGGGTGCGCGGCATCATGAAACAGAAGCTCTCGGAAGGCGACACTGACACTGCCCGCCAGCTGGCTGAAAAGGCACTGGCACTGCGGCCCAAGCATGAGGAAGTACAAGATACGCTGCTGCGTTTGCAGGCCCAAGCGGAAGACTGGGCCGGCGCACGCAAGACGCTGTCGACCAAGCTCAAGACCGGCACCCTGCCGCGCGATGTGTACAAACGCCGCGATGCCGTGCTGGCGCTGTCGGCCTCCAAGGGTATTCTGGATGAGGGCGCGACGGTCGAGCAGCAGGAGCAGGCGATCGAAGCCAACCGCCTGTCGCCGGATCTGGTCCCGGCTGCCGCCATGGCCGCCCGCGCCTATATCGCCAAGGGCAAGAAACGCCCGGCTGTGCGGCTCTTGAAGAAAGCCTGGGAAAACCAGCCGCATCCGGATCTGGCTCATGCCTTTGCCGAAATCGAGCCGGAGGAAACCCCTGCTGAGCGCGTCAAACGGTTTGACCAGCTGGCGCGTATCAAGCCGCTGAATGATGAGGCCCGGCTGGTGATGGCGGAGCTGAACATCGTGGCAGAGGATTTCCCCGAAGCCCGCCGCTGGCTGAATGACCTGGCCAAACGGGCGCCGGATGCCCGCGCGCTGACGCTGATGGCTGCGATTGAGCGCGGCGAAGGCGCCAGCGACAAGGTGGTGCAGGGATGGCTGGCCAAGGCGCTGACCGCACCGCGCGGGCCGCAATGGGTCTGCGACAGCTGCAACCACATCCACGCGGAATGGGCACCGGTCTGCGAGCATTGCTCCAGCTTTGACACCTTGTCCTGGAAGCGCCCGGAGACGCCGGAGGTTGCCAGCGTTGCGGCCGCCCACATGCTGCCGCTGATCACCGGCGCGCTGGAGGATAAGAGCGCGGAACCGGTGGAGGATGCTGAGATCGTGGATGCCGCGGAAGAATCCGGCGGCGATGTGCAGGACACGGTCAAAGAAGTGAACTGAGACCGGCTGCAGATCAGCAGAAGGCTGTTTGAGAACGGCAGGCGAGCCCTGCCGTTTTTCTTTTCGGGTAGCTGAAACGGCACGCTGCCCGCAGGCACAACTGTCCTGCGCTGGCAGTGTTCAATTGTATTTCGGGGAATGGTGCACCTGAAAGGAGAAAGCTCGAACCGCCTGTTTGCTGAACTTGAGAGGTGGGAACTGCACTTGAGGCAGCAAACAGACGGTTCGGTTGGTCACTCAACCAAACTTTGGCCCTCTACCACTTTCAGTCTTTCAGACATGTCTCGCGCCTCAACATAGGGCAGAAGGGTTTCCATTGAGAGGTTGTTCTTCCTCAAGCTCTCAATGCACTCCGCTTGCCAAACCAGATCGTCCTCAGACTTAAAGCTGGCCTTCAGTCCCCTCAGGACATCTACGGCTTGCTGACACCATGTGCCGTAGTCGCTCAGACTCCAGATCAGAGAGTTCTTTATTTGAGGCAACGCGCCTTTGTGAATCTTAGTAGCTGGGGTCACAATAATGGTTTGGAAGTTCACCTCGGCAAGCTCCGAACGGTTTTCCTTCAACCAGTTTATGTGGCCTAAAGCTTGCTTGGCCTTGGTCGGCGAAAGAGCACTTGAAGACTTTGCCTCCGCGTAGTCCTCGAACACCACTCCTGTACTGATCGTAGCCCACCATGGATCTGGTGCTGCACTTTCATTGGAGTTTTCCGAGATAAAACCAAGTAGCTCCCCAAGTTTCACTTGCGCGCCTTCGAACTTGGTCAGATCGCTCAGGCCTTCCAACACCAACTCGATTTCACGGTTGAACCGAGAATTATTTGCTACACCCATGCTGGCAAACTTATTCGCGATGCGCTTTGCCTGAAACTGCTCATTTTTGCTATTCTCTGGGGCCTCTTTTTCCCCGGAAAGCGCGCCTCTTAGGCTACGCATCCAAGAGATATCGGACGCTTTAGAAGCCGCTGAGAACTGGTCGATAGCCATCTGTTGATATCGTGGTGTTTCGCGCCCCTCCAAGAGTGCAGCAACACCAGCCTTATAACTCCAAAAAGCGCGCAAGCCTTTAAGTTGGGAGTGTTGGAGCTTTCCAAGGATATCTAGCGCATGTTCATATGCGGACACATAATCTGAACGCCACATGCATTCGGAAAAACGGACCTCGTCTTTCACACAATCCTGAAGTTCAGGCAGGTAGCTAGGCAGCTCTTGGCTTAATGTGCTTGCTTCATTCAGAATTTCGTTGCTAGCCGCTTGCCAGTCAGAATCTAGCGAGAGGAAGGACTTGAAGTTCTCAACGAGTTCGTCCGGTTCCACATCACTGGACTGGTAGTCGCCAAAATCAATTTCGGCCTGAAGCTCAGGGTGCAGCTCTTTTCGCAAATCCACGTCCAAGAAGTAATCACGCAGTGAAACACCGCATATAACTACCGCAGACGTATCGACAAATGATCGCGTGCATCTCCCAATTGCTTGTAGCATTCGAGTCTTTTTTCTATCACGAAAAAGAACATCTGAACTCAGTTCGTTGGAGATGAACCGCTCTTGAAGGTTAATCATAGAAGGCAAGTCATCTATCAATAGAAGGCGAGACTCATCCTTGGGGAAATCAATACCGTCGAAACGGCCCGCGAGTACCGCCACTGCCGAACTATGCGATACAAAGCCAGCTTTACTTGCTTCGATGTCTCGACTTGAGAATATTTTATAGCCTGTCGATCCTTTGATGAACCCCTTCCATTCTTCCGCTCTGCGATCTGATGCTGTCAAGCATACCGCGCGCGGCGTCATCTTAACCAAACTTGATATAAGTTTGCCTGCTTCATCTCCCTCCAAAGAACGAGTTGGAAAGATAAAGAAGCGTCGACCCACGCCGTGTCCTTCAAGACCTTCAGGCGCAGGCATCCGGTTTATGCGGCGTCGCCCCGTGAGGCGTTCAAGGTCACCCCCTGCGCCGAGTGTTGCAGACAGGTAAATACGTGTTTTAGGGTCTGAGAATGCTTTATTTGACCAAGACGGTGGGATATAGGGTCGGATAAGGATTTCTCCTGGTGCCATAAATATATTACAGCATTCAAGATGGCCGCGCAGCAATGACCACGAATAGTGTAGATTTGCGCTCTTCGAGTGTCGGTCAAGTAGGTCAGTTATTTCAACTTCTGACGAAAGGAGCTTGTCTACAGTGAGCAGCTGACACCACCCCCGCGACACCTCTGGCTTTACATCATTCCGCAACATTGCAATGTCGAAGCGCGACATGTGTGGAGACAAAACAGAGCACATAAGATTGAACAAATCACGCGTCTCTTTCGATTCTTTTGAAATTTCGAGAGACCAATTTTTTGCAACATAGTTTTCTACGGTATGTGCATCATCAAGTATAAGCACATGTGCATCATCAAAAAACGGATTTGAGTTAAATACTGAACTGTAGGTGGTAACCGCGACGGCATTCCCACTTCTGTATTGTGCCACATCTCCAGCATCGTATGTTTTATTCGAATCTACGAACCCTTTTACGTCAAGACCGTAAACCTCATTTGCCTGACGAACCGTCTGGTGAACGAGCTGTTTAGTTGGGCACAGGTATACTACTCGTTCTGAATTTTTTAGCCTCCGCCACTCGGCGATCATCAGCCCTACTAGTGTTTTGCCGCTACCCGTGGGCAGTTGTATCGCAAGGTCGGCTGAGCCGTGATGCCTTGCAGCATACTCGAGCAGAACTTCGCGCTGATGAGGGTTTTCTGTTTCGATCTTCCTGTGCGGGAGTGATCTGAAAAACTGAACAGGGTCTGCGAGCACTGCTGAATGAGTTTTGCGAGGTTTAAATGCCATGGAACGCTCCGATGCTCAAATTTATGCCTTAACGTATGATCAAGTTGCAGACGACGATGTCTCTCCAAATAGGTTATCCCTGTCTGGCCTTGCCTTTGATCGCCTCAGAATCTTGCTGCCTCCGCGCGGAAAACGTTGAGTTTCACGCACTGATTCGTGTCACTTTCTGTGACATCCGTGAGCTTACTTCGGTTCGAGCCAAGGGCAACCTTCTCCCACCGATGTGATAAAACCCAAAACGCTCTCAACGTGCATCAGTAAGCTAAGGTCCTGAGGGGGAGAGATGTGAGAAAATATTTCACGTTGATCTCCCTGCTAAGCAGCGGCGAATGTCACTTACTCTTACCTTCCAAAATGCCGATATCCATAGGTAACTAGTTGTTATCCCGTACCTTTGTGGGGTTATCGACAACCGAAAAGCATGGAGAGTTCGAACATGGAGCACGAATTGAACCGCAGCAAAGTCATTGACTTTGTTGAAGCAAGAAACCGTCACCAACTGAACCGGAAGCGGCTGGAAGTCGACGTTGAACGTTATCAAGACTATCTCGACGGCAGTGGCATTTCTGATGAGCAGAAAGCGGACTTTTTGAAAGCGCTTTGGACCGTGATCGTAGCCTTTGTCGACATTGGCTACGGTGTTCATCCCGTGCAGACGGGCGAAGCGGAGGTCATTAGCCTCCACACTCATCAGCCTCGCTGCAGAAACGAATCCCCTGACTTCGGAGGGGCCGCAAATGTTTGACAAGCATCAGAAGCAGAAGCGGAACAAGTGCGTCATCTATTGTCGCGTCTCATCGATCAAACAAACGATGGATGGCGCGGGTCTGTCCAGTCAGGAACGGAGCTGTCGGGACTACGCTCAGCAATGCGGTATGCAGGTCGAGGATGTGTTCACAGACGTGATCTCAGGTGCCAGTTCAAATCGTCCCGGCATGAACCTGCTGCTGGATTTCCTGAACCGTGTTGATGCTCGTGACTACATGGTCATCGTCGATGACGTTTCTCGATTTGCACGTGACGTAGGTGCGCATACAGAGTTGCGCAACAAGATCATGACCGCTGGTGCTGCTATTGACAGCCCTAAGACCAAGTTCGGGGTGGATGCTGAAAGCCGCTTCTTGGAAATGCTCTGGGCATTGTTGGCCTCACGGGACCGCGAGAAGAATGCGGAGCTGTCAAAGACCCGGACGATTGCACGTCTCAAGAATGGTTATTGGACCTTCTCTGCTCCGGTTGGATATCAATACACGAAGGCTCCGGGCGGCGGTAAGCTCCTTGTCCCCAAGGAGCCAGAAGCCTCCATCATTCGTGAAGCATTGGAAGGGTTTGCATCCGGCCGGTTTCAGAGCCAAGCGGAAGTTAAGCGCTTCTTAGATGACACGCCCGAGTTTCCTCGCCCGCGCGGCGCAAAAGAGGTCAAGTTTGATCGGGTGACAGGATTGCTGACCCGCGTGGTCTATGCCGGGTATCTGGAGAAACCCGAATGGGGTATTCCTCTGACGAAGGCTCAGCATGAGCCATTGATCCCGTACGAAACCTATCTGATCAATCAGGACCGCTTGAACGGAAGGAAGGTTGCGCCAGCTCGCAAGGACATCGACCGTGAATTCGTTCTGCGCGGCTTCCTGACGTGCTCTGAATGCGGATACAGCCTGACTTCATGTTGGTCAAAGAGTGGGACAGGCAAGCGGTATCCCTACTACCTCTGCCATCACAAGGGCTGTAGCCAGCGAGGCAAGTCGATTGCGCGAGACAAGTTGGAGGCCGAGTTCGAACACGTGCTAAAGGGCCTCGCCCCCACTGCCAAGACGTTCGAACTTGCCGGTCGGATGTTTCGAGACGCATGGGATCGCCGTTGTTCGAACTCCAAAGAGGAAGCTTCGCGACACAAGACCCACTTACGGCAAATCGAAACCGAAGTCAGTTCGTTGATCGACCGGGCGGCTCGAACTCAACACGACGAGACCGCCCGCGCCTATGAAACGAGGATTGCGGAATTGCGCTCCGAAACCGCCGTACTGCAGGAAAAGATGGCCAATCAAGAGCTTCCAGAAGGGAACTTCGACAAAATGTTCGAACTTTCCATGGAGTTTTTGGCAAACCCTTGGAACATTTGGGAAAAGAGCTCCTACGAGCTCAAGAGAACGGTGTTGCGGTTAGCCTTTGCAGCACCTTTGAATGTATGTCGCGAAACTGGACTTCGAACTGCAGAAACCACCTTACCGTTCAAGGCGTTACGGTTTCTGTCCACTTCCAAAAGTCAAATGGTGCCCAGGAGAGGACTCGAACCTCCACGTCCATACGGACACTAGCACCTGAAGCTAGCGCGTCTACCAATTCCGCCACCTGGGCAGGTGTCGTGGAACCGGCGTATAAGCGGAGTCGCAGGCAGCGTCAAACGGAAAACAAGCCGAACAGCAAGGCGGGAAAAAAATTCAGCCGGCCGGTTCTTAGACCCGCGTCATAAAGTTCATTTTTACGGCCACATCGGTCAGGAAACCGGTCCATGCCTTCTGCGTTTCGCGGTTCCAGTCCGGGCCAAGCGTGTCCGACAGGGCGCCGGTGAAACTGTTGATGAAGCCATCGAAATGGTCATCCGACACCTCCAGCTTGCGATGCTTTTCGCCCTGCAGCTTCAGGATCGCATCCAGCCGTTCGGAATCGTCCAATGCTTCTGCAATATGGGTCAGTGATGCCAGAAGCTTTTCTTCCTGCTGGGCCAGATCTTCTGGAAACAGACCGCGTATGTCCGGGCAGGCGGCAAAGAATTTGGCATAGAAAGCCGGAACAAATGCGTCGAGATCCATCTTCTCGTTTTCGATGCTTTTGCGGATCAGGTCCTTGTTGTCTTCGTCCGTCATTCTGATTGGCCTCCTGAACAACTGCCTGCACCAGTAACAACCGCAGAAACATGTGATTTTGCTGCAGCATTTTCCTTCTAGCTGGCAGGACTGAAGGCCGGGTTAACCAATTCGCTGCAATTGCAGCGAAGGACCGGTGTTTCCCGCGTTTTCAGCCGTCACAGTGACCGTATTCCCACGTTTTGCGCCTTGTTCGGCGTCTCTTGCGGCGCTACAGCATAGGGGCAGCTAAGTTCAGGAGCCAAATGATGTCCAAACTGGTCACGATCTATGGCGGATCCGGTTTCGTGGGCCGCTACATCGCGCGGCGCATGGCCAAGGAAGGCTGGCGGGTGCGGGTCGCCGTGCGCCGTCCCAATGAAGCCATGCATGTGAAGCCCTACGGTGTTCCGGGCCAGGTGGAGCCGGTGTTCTGCAACGTCCGCGACGATATGTCGGTCGCGTCGGTGATGCAGGGGGCGGATGCAGTTGTGAACTGTGTCGGCGTGCTGAACGAGCTGGGCAAGAACACCTTTGGCGCCATCCACGCAGAGGGCGCGGGCCGCATCGCCCGCATCGCGTCTGAGCTGGGCGTTGCCAATCTGGTGCATATCTCGGCGATTGGCGCCGATGCGGATGCCGCCAGCGAATATTCCCGCACCAAGGCCGCTGGTGAAGCTGCGGTGCAGCAGCATTTCCCGGGTGCCGTGATCCTGCGCCCCTCGGTGATCTTCGGGGCCGAGGACGGCTTCTTCAACCGCTTTGCCGGCATGACCCGCCTGTCGCCCTTTCTTCCGATTGCGGCTGGCGGCACCAAATTCCAGCCGGTGTTTGCAGATGACGTGGCCAAAGCTGCAGTCAAGGGCGCGCTGGGCGAAGCAGAAGGCGGCGTCTATGAGCTGGGCGGGCCGGAAGTGAAAACCTTCCGTGCGCTGATGGAGCAGATGCTGGAGGTGATCCACCGCCGCCGTGTCATCATCTCGCTGCCGGGCTTTGCTGCCAAGCTGGTGGCTTTTGGCTTTGACGTGCTGCAGTTCGTCAGCTTCCAGCTGATCGAGAACAAAATGCTGACCCGCGACCAGCTGAAAAGCCTGAAGTCGGACAATGTGGTGTCTGACGGCGCCAAGGGTTTTGCGGATCTGGGCATTGACCCGGTGACGGTTGGCTCCGTGCTGCCGGACTACCTGTGGAAGTTCCGCCCCTCCGGCCAGTATGACGAGATGACAGGCTCTGCCCGCAACCTGCGCAACGGCGCCTGATCTGCAAGGTATTTCAAGGTCTGAGAGCGCGGGGATTTCCCCCGCGCTTTTTCTTTGCGCCTCAGCTGGTGTAGGCGACGGTCAGCAGCACAACACCCAGGATCACCCGGTAGATCACATAAGGTGTGAAGCTGACGGAGCGCAGCAGCCGCATCATCAGGCTGAGCGCGGCCAGCGCCGATAGCATTGCCAAGAGGGCGGCGATCCCGGCATCGCGCAGCAGCGCGGTGTTGGCCTCCAGCGCCACCTCGGTTCCCAGCAGAACGCCGGAGGCGATAATGGTCGGAATCGACATCAGCATGGCAATGCGGGCGCCGTCCTCGCGGGTATATCCCAGCTGCCGCGCACCGGTGATGGTGATGCCGGAGCGCGAGGTGCCGGGGATCAGCGCCAGCATTTGCCACATTCCCATGATCAGCGCGTCGCGCAGGCCCCAATCACCTGCCTGTTTCACCTCGGCGCCCTTCTGGTCGGCCCAGTAGAGTACCAATCCAAAACCAAGCATGGTCCAGCCGATCACGGTAATGGACCGCAGCGCATCGCTGAGGCCGGTGAAATGCAGCAGGGCGCCGAACAGGACGGTGGGAATGGTGGCCACGATCAGCCCCATGGCCAGCCGCGCGCCGGGTGTGTCCATTCGGCCGGTCAGGGCGCGGGGCAGGCCGATCAGCCCCTCGCGCACATCACCCCAGAAATAGATCATCACAGCCGCCAGTGTGCCGACATGCACGGCGACGTCGATCACTTGGCCCTGGTCCTCCAGCCCGGTGAGGCCGGGCAGCAGAATCAGGTGGCCGGAGGAGGAAACAGGCAGGAATTCGGTGATGCCCTGGATCAAAGCAACAAGGATCAGCTGGAAAAGCGGCATGCTGAAATCATTCCTCAAGGGCCGCGGACGGGCCGTAAACTGTCGCGACTCTGTATAAATCCCGGCTCTGGATTGGAAAGTCATTATTAAGGTCCGATGTGGACCTAAAAATTCTGTACATTTCCACGAAACACGATATCAGGAGTAAAGCGCTGACAAAATAGGTCAGTAAAGTTGACATAAAAGCGTATTCGTACCTGCAAGGGTGCCAGCGCAGCCAGACAAACGATGGAGTCCAGCCCGTGGCCAAGCAACCGATGCTGAAATTTGTGCAGATCGAACGCGACATGCCTCAAAAGCGTGACGCGAGTGTACGCAAGGAAGACTTCAATGAGATTTACGCGGAGTACGCTGCTGCCAAGGCTGAGGAGCAGGCCAGCCGCTGCAGCCAGTGCGGTGTGCCCTATTGCCAGAGCCACTGCCCGCTGCACAACAACATCCCCGACTGGCTGCGCCTGACCGCGACCGGCCGCCTGGAAGAGGCTTATGCCACCAGCCAGGCCACCAATACCTTCCCGGAGATCTGCGGCCGTATCTGCCCGCAGGACCGCCTGTGCGAAGGCAACTGCGTGATCGAACAGTCGGGCCACGGCACCGTGACCATCGGCTCTGTCGAGAAATACATCACCGACACCGCCTGGGAAAACGGCTGGGTGAAGCCCGCCGCACCGCTGGCCGAGCGCAGCGAAAGCGTTGGCATCATCGGTGCCGGCCCTGGCGGCCTGGCGGCAGCGGATATGCTGCGCAAGGCCGGTGTGCAGGTCACGGTCTATGACCGCTATGACCGCGCCGGCGGGCTGCTGATGTACGGCATCCCCAGCTTCAAGCTGGAAAAGGATGTGGTTGAGCGCCGCAACAAGCTGCTGGCAGACGGCGGTGTGACCTTTGTGCTGAACTGCAATGTGGGCGAGGACATCTCGTTTGAGGAAATCCGTGGCAAGCATGACGCGGTGATCATCGCCACCGGCGTTTATAAGTCGCGCGATCTGGCAATGCCGGGCAGCGGTTCCGAAGGCATCGTCAAGGCGATCGACTTCCTGTGTGCCTCCAACAAGAAGAGCTTTGGCGATGAAGTTGCTGAGTTCGACAACGGCAGCCTGAATGCCGAAGGCAAGAAGGTTGTGGTGATCGGCGGCGGCGATACCGCGATGGACTGCGTGCGCACCTCGATCCGTCAGGGCGCGACCAGCGTTAAATGCCTCTACCGCCGCGACCGCGCCAACATGCCGGGCTCCCAGCGGGAGACCCAGAACGCCGAGGAAGAAGGCGTGATCTTCGAGTGGCTGTCGGCGCCCAAGGGTTTCACCGACGAGGGCGGCAAGGTGTCTGGCGTGATGGTGCAAAAGATGCGCCTGGGCCAGCCGGATGCTTCGGGCCGTCAGGCGCCAGAAGTGATCGAAGGCGCGGACTACGTCGAGGAGGCCGATCTGGTCATCAAAGCCCTGGGCTTTGAACCGGAGGAGCTGCCCACCCTGTGGAACCAGCCGGAACTGCCGGTGACTCGCTGGGGCACCGTCAAGGCGGCGTTCAAGACCGGCGCCACCGAACTGGACGGCGTCTATGCGGTGGGCGACATCGTACGCGGCGCGTCGCTGGTGGTTTGGGCGATCAAGGACGGCCGCGACTGCGCCGAAGCGATCCTCGAGAACTTCAACAGCAAGGCCGTGGTGGCGGCGGAATAAGCCGGCCCCCCCCCGTACACCGTCTGTGCACCCCCTGTGCACCGGCGGAGCAGCGAGCGAACCGCAGCAAGGTCAGTAATGCTGACCCAGCCAGCAGAAGGAACATGGAAATGAGCGAGTTGAAGGGACAATGCATGTGCGGCGCGGTGACCGTCACCGCCACCCCGGCGCGCGCGTCCGTTTCCGCCTGCCACTGCGAAATGTGCCAGCGCTGGGCCAGTGGCCCGTTCCTGAGCTTTCAGGCGGCCAGCGGCTATGCGGCGCTGGGGCCGGTGCAAACCTATGAGTCCTCCGGCTGGGCCGAGCGGGCGTTCTGCGGCAAATGCGGATCGGCGCTGTGGTACCGGATGACCGCGGGAGAACATAAGGGCCAGACGCAAATGTCGGCTGGCCTGTTTGAAAACGCAGGCGGCAACGAGTTGCGCCTGGAACTTTACATCGACAAGAAGCCAGCGGGCTACGCCTTCGACAGCAGCAGCCGGAAACTGACCGGCGCCGACGTGATCGAGATGTTTGCCCCCTCCGTAGAAGGAACCAGCCAATGACCAAATATGATGCCGATTGGGTGCGCGCCGAGGAAGCCAAGCGCAAGTGGATGGCTGAAAACGGCCTGTATTCCGAGGAAGAAGAGCATTCCTCCTGCGGCGTGGGCCTGGTGGTCTCGGTCGACGGCAAGAAAAGCCGCAAGGTGGTTGAGGCCGGCATCGACGCGCTGAAGGCGATCTGGCACCGCGGCGCGGTGGATGCCGACGGCAAGACCGGCGACGGCGCGGGCATCCATGTGCAGATCCCGGTTCCGTTCTTCTATGACCAGATCCGCCGCACCGGCCACGAGCCGCGTCAGGATGAGCTGATGGCGGTGGGCCAGGTGTTCCTGCCGCGCACCGATTTCGGCGCCCAGGAGCGCTGCCGGACCATCGTCGAGACCGAAGTTCTGCGCATGGGCTATTCCATCTACGGCTGGCGCCATGTGCCGGTCGATGTGACCTGTCTGGGTGAAAAGGCCAATGCGACCCGTCCCGAAATCGAGCAGATCCTGATCTCCAACGCCAAGGGTGTGGATGAGGAAACGTTTGAGCGCGAGCTGTATGTGATCCGCCGCCGGATCGAGAAGGCGGCCAATGCGGCTGCGATCTCGGGCCTCTATATCGCGTCGCTGTCCTGCCGCTCGATCATCTACAAGGGGATGATGCTGGCGGAGCAGGTGGCCGTGTTCTACCCGGACCTGATGGATGAGCGGTTCGAGAGCGCCTTTGCGATCTATCACCAGCGCTATTCCACCAACACCTTCCCGCAGTGGTGGCTGGCGCAGCCGTTCCGGATGCTGGCGCACAACGGCGAGATCAACACGCTGAAGGGCAACCTGAACTGGATGAAGAGCCATGAGATCCGCATGGCGTCGGCGACCTTCGGTGACTATGCCGAGGACATCAAGCCGATCGTGCCGGGCGGTGCCTCCGACTCTGCCGCGCTGGACGGCGTGTTCGAGGTTCTGGTGCGCGCGGGCCGCTCCGCGCCGATGGCAAAGACCATGCTGGTGCCGGAAAGCTGGTCCAAGCAGGCGGTGGAACTGCCGCAGGCCTGGCGCGACATGTATTCCTACTGCAACTCCGTGATGGAGCCCTGGGACGGCCCGGCGGCGCTGGCGATGACCGACGGCCGCTGGGTCTGCGCGGGTCTGGACCGCAACGGCCTGCGCCCGATGCGCTATGTGGTGACCGGCGACGGGCTGGTGATTGCGGGCTCTGAGGCGGGCATGGTGCCGGTTGACGAGGCATCGGTGGTCGAGAAGGGCGCCCTGGGCCCGGGCCAGATGCTGGCCGTGGATATGGACAAGGGCAAGCTGTTCCGCGACACCGAGATCAAGGACAAGCTGGCGCGCGCGCTGCCGTTCGGCGATTGGGTCAAGCGGATCAACGATCTGGACGCAACCCTGGCCCAAGTGACCGAGCAGCCGCTGTTCAGCGGCGAGGAGCTGCGCCGCCGCCAGGTGGCCGCGGGCTACACGATTGAGGAGCTGGAGCAGATCCTGGCGCCGATGGCCGAGGACGGCAAGGAATCGCTGGCTTCGATGGGCGACGACACCCCGTCTGCGGTTCTGTCCAAGATGTACCGGCCGCTGAGCCACTTCTTCCGCCAGAACTTCTCCCAGGTGACCAACCCGCCGATCGACAGCTTGCGTGAATTCCGGGTGATGAGCCTCAAGACGCGCTTCGGCAACCTGAAGAACGTGCTGGACGAGGACAGCTCCCAGACTGAGATCATCGTGCTGGAGAGCCCGTTTGTCGGCAATGCCCAGTGGGACAAGCTGGTGGAGCAGTTCAACGCGCCGCTGGCAGAGATCGACTGTTCCTTTGCGCCGGGCCGCGGCTCGCTGAACGCCGCACTGGCGCGGATCCGGGCCGAGGCCGAGGAAGCCGTGCGTTCCGGCGCCGGCCATATCGTGCTGACCGACCAGCATTCCGGTGCGGACAAGGTGGCGATGCCGATGATCCTGGCAACCTCTGCCGTGCATTCGCATCTGACCCGCAAGGGCCTGCGCACCTTCTGCTCGCTGAACGTCCGGTCTGCCGAATGCATCGACCCGCATTACTTTGCGGTGCTGATCGGCTGCGGCGCCACCGTGGTGAATGCCTATCTGGCTGAGGATTCGCTGGCGGACCGCATTGAGCGCGGGCTGCTGGACGGGTCGCTGACCGACAATGTTGCCCGCTACCGCGAAGCCATCGACCAGGGCCTCTTGAAGATCATGGCCAAGATGGGGATCTCGGTCGTGTCGTCCTACCGCGGCGGTCTGAACTTTGAGGCAGTGGGTCTGTCCCGCGCCATGTGTGCGGAATATTTCCCGGGCATGACCTCGCGCATTTCCGGCATCGGTGTCACTGGCATCCAGACCAAGGCGGAGGAAATCCACGCAAAGGCCTGGAAGGCGCCGGAAGGCATCCTGCCCATTGGGGGCTTCTACAAGGCGCGCAAGTCGGGTGAGACACATGCGTGGGAAGCGACCTCCATGCATATGATGCAGATGGCTTGCAACCGCGCGTCTTATGAGCTGTGGAAGCAGTATTCGGCGAAGATGCAGAGCAATCCGCCGATCCACCTGCGCGACCTCTTGCAGATCAAGCCGCTGGGCAAGGCGGTGCCGATTGAGGAAGTGGAATCGATCACCTCGATCCGCAAACGCTTCGTGACCCCCGGCATGTCCCTGGGTGCGCTGAGCCCGGAGGCGCACAAGACGCTGAACGTGGCGATGAACCGGATCGGCGCCAAGTCGGACTCGGGTGAGGGCGGTGAAGATCCGGCACATTTCGTGCCGGAGCCGAACGGCGACAACCCCTCTGCCAAGATTAAGCAGGTGGCGTCGGGCCGCTTTGGCGTCACTGCCGAATACCTGAACCAGTGCGAAGAGCTGGAGATCAAGGTGGCCCAGGGCGCCAAGCCCGGCGAGGGCGGCCAGCTGCCGGGGATGAAGGTTACCGACCTGATTGCCCGCCTGCGCCACTCCACCAAGGGTGTCACGCTGATCTCGCCGCCGCCGCACCACGACATCTATTCGATCGAGGATCTGGCGCAGCTGATCTATGACCTGAAGCAGATCAACCCGCGCTGCAAGGTGACGGTCAAGCTGGTGGCATCTTCGGGCGTTGGCACCATCGCGGCCGGCGTGGCCAAGGCGAAGGCCGATATCATCCTGATCTCGGGCCACAACGGCGGCACCGGGGCGTCGCCTGCGACCTCGATCAAATACGCGGGCCTGCCGTGGGAGATGGGCCTGACCGAGGCGCATCAGGTGCTGGCGATGAACAACCTGCGCGACCGGGTTACGCTGCGCACCGACGGCGGCCTGCGCACCGGGCGTGACATCGTGATGGCGGCAATGCTGGGCGCCGAGGAATACGGCATCGGCACCGCGGCGCTGATCGCCATGGGCTGCATCATGGTGCGCCAGTGCCAGTCCAACACCTGCCCGGTGGGGGTTTGCACTCAGGACGAGAGCTTGCGGGCCAAATTCACCGGCAGTGCGGACAAGGTGGTGAACCTGATCACCTTCTACGCCCAGGAAGTGCGCGAAATCCTCGCCTCCATCGGCGCCCGCAGCCTGGATGAGGTCATCGGCCGCGCCGACCTGCTGGCGCAGGTGTCGCGCGGTTCTGCGCATCTGGACGACCTGGACCTGAACCCGCTGCTGATCACCGTCGATGGCTCCGCCAATATCGTCTACAACCGCGACAAGGACCGCAACGCGGTGCCGGACACGCTGGATGCGGAGATCGTGCGCGACGCGGCCCGCTTCCTGCAGGACGGCGAGAAGATGCAGCTGTCTTATGCGGTGCAGAACACCCACCGCACCGTGGGCACCCGCACCTCCAGCCACATCGTGCGCAACTTCGGCATGCGGAATTCGTTCCAGCCGGACCACCTGACAGTGAAGCTGCAGGGTTCTGCCGGCCAGGCGCTGGGCGCCTTTGCGGCGCCGGGGCTGAAGCTGGAAGTGTCGGGCGATGCCAACGACTATGTCGGCAAGGGCCTGTCGGGCGGCATCATCGTGGTGCGCCCGCCGCAGGTGAGCCCGCTGGTGGCGAGCGAAAACACCATCATCGGCAACACCGTGCTGTACGGTGCCACCGATGGCTACCTGTTTGCGGCGGGCCGCGCGGGCGAGCGTTTCGCTGTCCGCAACTCCGGCGCCAAGGTGGTGATCGAGGGCTGCGGGTCCAATGGCTGCGAATACATGACCGGCGGTGTTGCGGTGATCCTGGGCTCGATCGGCGCCAACTTCGGCGCGGGCATGACCGGCGGCATGGCCTATCTCTATGATCCGGAAGGCAAGGCTGCGAGCCTGATGAACATGGAATCGCTGGTCACCTGCCCGGTCACCGTGGCGCATTGGGAGGCGGAGCTGAAAGGCTTGATTGCCCGTCACCTGGACGAAACAGGAAGCCGCAAGGCTGCAGAAATCCTGCAGCATTGGGAGAGCGAGAAGGCAAACTTCCTGCAGGTCTGCCCGAAGGAGATGCTCGACAAGCTGCCGCATCCTGTGATGCAGGAGCAGGCCGCGGTTCCGGCGGAATAAGCCAAGTTAGAGACGAAAATCAGAACCCCGCAGGCAAATGCTTGCGGGGTTTTCTTTTTGGCGGTTGGTTCCCGGGGGCATGCTGGCCTATAGAGAGTCATGGCGAAGGCAGTGGCAAAGAAAAAGAAATCCAAGAGCAGCAAGAAGGCGGCAAGGCTGAAGGTCCAGCCGCTGCGCTGGCTGCGGCGCTGGGTTTTGCGCGCGGTGCTGGCGGTTTCAGCAGTGTTCCTGCTGCTGATCCTGCTTTATTCCGTGGTGAACCCGCCGATCACCCACACCATCTGGGCTGAACAGCGCCGCTTGGGCGAGGTGGACCGGATGTGGGTGCCGCTGGAGGAAATTTCGCCGGTGCTGGCGCGTTCTGTCGTGGCGGCGGAGGATGCGCAGTTCTGCCGCCATTGGGGCTTTGATGCCCGTGCCATTCAGGCCGCGATCGAGGCCGGCGGCAGCCGCGGTGGCTCGACCATCTCGCAGCAGGTTGTGAAGAACGTGTTCCTGTGGCAAGGCCGCAGCTGGCCGCGCAAGGTGCTGGAGACGCTGCTGACGCCGGTGGTTGAGATCTTCTGGAGCAAGCGGCGCATTCTTGAGGTTTACCTGAACGTGGCCGAAATGGATGAGGGCGTGTTCGGCGCCGAAGCGGCAGCGCGCAAGTATTTCGGGGTTGGCCCGGATCAGCTGAGCGCGCGGCAGGCGGCGCTGATTGCCGCGGTGCTGCCCAATCCCAAAGAGCGGTCGGCCCGCAAGCCCTCAAACTTTGTGCAGCGCCGGGCGCGGCAGATCCAGGACGGGGCGGCCACCATTCGCGCAGACGGGCGCGCGGATTGTTTCGAGGATTGAATCTTTCTGCTGCCCAAGGCATTGCTGAAACAACCGTTGTAAGTTTTCTGGAGACCCCCTGTAGCCATGGCGCGCCTGTACCACGTTCCCCTGTCCCCCTATTGCCGCAAGGTGCGGCTGTCGCTGGCAGAGAAGAAGATCGAGGTTGAACTGGTCGAGGAGCGCTACTGGGAGCAGGACCCGGACTTTCTGCGCCGCAACCCGGCCGCCAAGGTGCCAGTGATCCGGCTGGACGGCCAGATGATGGCCGAAAGCGCGGCGATCTGCGAATACCTGGAGGAAACCCGGCCCGAGCCGCCGCTGATGCCCAAAGATGCCGAGGGCCGCTATGAGGTGCGCCGCCTGGTGAGCTGGTTTGACGACAAGTTCCACCATGAGGTCACGTCAAAGCTGCTGTATGAGCGGGTGAACAAGAAGATCACCGGCGAGGGTTATCCCGACAGCCGCAACGTCAAGGCCGGCGCCAAGGCGATCAAATACCACCTGGATTACATGGCCTGGCTGCTGGACCACCGGCGCTGGCTGGCCGGGGATATGATGACGCTGGCGGATTTTGCCGCGGCGGCGCATTTGTCGTCGTTGGACTACATCTCGGATGTGGACTGGAACCGCTCGGCGGTGGTCAAGGACTGGTACGCCAAGATCAAGTCGCGGCCTGCGTTCCGGTCGATCCTGGCGGATCAGGTGCCGGGGTTCCGGCCGCCGCCGCATTACACCGATCTGGATTTCTGATATCAACCGGTTGAGGGGCGCTGCCCCCGCGGCCCTGATGGGCCGCTCCCCCGGAGTATTTGGGCAAAGATGAAAGACGGGTCGGGCCTTAAAGAAAAACTGGTCGCTCAGGCGCTGGCCGAGGGGTTTGTGTCCTGCCGCATCTGCCGCCCTTGGGATGTGCCGCAGGTGCCGGGGCGGCTGCAGGCGTTTCTGGACGCGGGCTATCACGGGCAGATGGGGTGGATGGCGGAGCGCAGCCATTGGCGCGGCGACCCGGCGCAGCTGTGGCCAGAGGCGCGGTCGGTGATCATGCTGGCCGAAAGCTATACGCCTGAGGAGGATCCGATGGCGGTGGTGGGGCAGGCGGACCGCGGCGCGGTCTCGGTTTATGCCCGGGGCAAAGACTATCACGATCTGGTCAAGAAACGGCTGAAGCGGCTGGCGCGCTGGCTGATTGCGGAGGCCGGGGCTGATTGCGAGGTGAAGGTTTTTGTCGATACCGCGCCGGTGCCGGAAAAGGCGCTGGGCATGGCGGCGGGGCTGGGCTGGCAGGGCAAGCACAGCAATCTGGTGAGCCGCGATTGGGGGAATTGGGCCTTTTTAGGGTCTGTTTTCACCACACTGGAGCTGCCGGCGGATCGTGCTGAACCGGACCGCTGCGGGTCTTGCCGGGCCTGTCTGGACAGCTGCCCGACCGATGCTTTTCCGGCGCCCTATCAAGTCGATGCGCGGCGCTGCATTTCCTACCTGACTATTGAGCACAAGGGGCCGGTGGACGAAGAACTGCGCGGCAAGCTGGGCAACCGGATCTACGGCTGCGATGACTGTCTGGCGGCTTGCCCCTGGAACAAATTTGCGGTGGCGGCCAGCGACATGCGCTATGCCGCGCGCGACGAGCTGAAGGCGCCGAGGCTGGCGGAGCTTGCGGTGCTGGATGACGCTGCGTTCCGGGAGAAGTTCTCCGGCTCGCCGATCAAGCGCATCGGGCGCGACCGGTTTGTGCGCAATGTGCTGTATGCCATTGGCAATTCCGGCCTGGCGGAGCTGCGCGCGGTGGCGCAGCGGCTGGCGGAGGATCCGGACCCGGCGGTGGCGGATGCGGCGCGATGGGCGGTTCAACGGCTTTCGTGACGCAAACAGGATGGACGGGCCGCAAATAGGCGTTACACCCGGTCCGGCGAACAGAGTTTGAGAGGGCTGGGCATGGCGTTGCTGCTGGGAGTGGACACGGGCGGAACCTATACCGATGCGGTGCTGATCCGCGACGAGAAGGAGGTGATCGCCTCTGCCAAGTCGCTGACGACGCGCCAGGATTTGGCAATTGGTGTCGGCGGCGCAATCCGGGCGGTGCTGGAGCAGTCCGGGGTACAGCCGCAGGAGGTCTCGCTGGCGGCGCTGTCCACCACCCTGGCCACCAATGCGCTGGTCGAGGGTCAGGGCGGCCGGGTGGCGCTGATCTATATCGGCTTTAAGGAGGATGATCTGGACCGGCACGGGCTGCGGGACGCGCTGAAGGGCGATCCGGCCTTGGTGATCGGCGGCGGTCATACCCATGCCGGCGGCGAGGCTGCGCCCCTGGACACAGAGGCGCTGGAGCTGTTCCTGCGCACCGAGGGCCAGGGGGTGACGGGTTTTGCCGTGGCCAGTGTCTTTGCCACCCGCAATCCGGCGCATGAGGTGGAAGCAGCGCGGATCATTCATGAGATGACCGGCGCGCCGGCCACCTGCTCGCACCAGCTGTCGGCCAAGCTGAACGGGCCCAAGCGGGCGGTGACAGCGGTGCTGAATGCGCGCCTCATCGGCATGATTGACCGGCTGATCGGGCGGGCGCAGGACACGCTGCGCGATCTGGGGATCGAGGCGCCGATGATGGTGGTGCGCGGCGACGGCGCGCTGATGAGCGGCGAGCAGGCGCGGGAGCGGCCGATTGAGACCATCCTGTCCGGCCCGGCGGCGTCGATTGTCGGTGCGCGCTGGATGACCGGGGCGGATCATGCGCTGGTGAGCGACATCGGCGGCACCACCACGGATGTGGCGCTGATCAAGGACGGCAAGCCCGCGATTGACCCCGCAGGCGCGCGGGTCGGGGCGTTCCGCACCATGGTGGAGGCGGTGGCGATGCGCACCACGGGCCTGGGCGGTGACAGCCAGGTGCATCTGAACACCAGCGGGCTGTCCGGCGGGCTGACCCTGGGGCCGCGCCGGGTAGTGCCGGTCTCGCTGATTGCCACCGACGCGCCGGAGGTGGTGCATGCGGCGCTGGACGAGCAGCTGCGCAATTCCACCGTGGGCGAGTTTGACGGGCGCTTTGTGCGGGCGGTGCCGGGGGTGCCGGTGGCGGGCCTGAGCGAGCGGGAGGCCGGGCTGCTGGCGCGGATCGGGATGCAGGTGCATCCCTTGGGCCAGATCCTGCGTACCCGGATGGAGCATGGCTCCTTGGGCCGGCTGGTGGACCGCGGGCTGGTGCAGGTTTCCGGCGTGACACCCTCGGATGCCAGCCATGTGCTGGGCCGGGTGGAGGCCTGGGACCGCGAGGCGGCAGAGAAGGCGCTGACACTGTTTGCCCGCCGCCGGGTGGGCAGCGGCGACATGGTCGCGAAAGACGCGGAGACGCTGGCGCAGATGATCATTGATCAGCTGACCGAACAGACCGCTTTGACCTTGCTGGAGTCTGCTTTTGCGGAAGAAGCCGAGGATTTTGGCCTGCCAGAGGATCAATTGGCGCGGCATGTGCTGATGCAGCGCGGGCTGGCAAAGCACCGCGGGCTGCTGGCGCTGGATGCGGCGCTGAATGTGGATGTGGTGGGGCTGGGGGCCTCTGCCCCCAGCTATTACCCGGCGGTGGGGGAGCGGCTGCATTGCAACATGATCCTGCCGGAACACGCGGGCGTGGCCAATGCCATCGGTGCAGTGGTTGGGCGGGTGACCATGCGGCGCAGCGGCACCGTGACCTCGCCCTCCGAGGGCAAATACCGGGTGCATCTGGAGAGTGGGCCGGTGGACTACCAGGCCTCAGACGAGGCGCTGGCTGCGCTGGAGGCAGCGCTGGCGGGTGAGGCTCGCGGTGCAGCAGAGGAAGCGGGCGCCGAGGACATTCATATGCATGTGGAGCGGGATATCCGCACCGCGCAGGTGGAGTCGCGGGAAGTGTTTGTTGAAGGCACGCTGACGGTGGAAGCCAGCGGGCGGCCGCGGGTGGCGCACGATTGAACCTGTTTCCAGGTAGCGGGTTTTCGTGGAAAACCCGCGGCCTCCGGTGGGGGTATTTCTGACCAGAAAGAAGCGCGGGGATTGGATTGCTCTGGAAGCGTAAAGCCCCGCCGGAGGGCGGGGCTGAAGGAAGGGCCTTGTTAGAGCCTATTCTGCGGCGGCGTTCCGTTTCGGCAGCACCCAATCGGGGCGGGCGAAATGGCAGGTGTAGCCATTGGGCAGGCGCTGCAGATAGTCCTGATGCTCAGGCTCAGCCTCCCAGAAGTCGCCAACCGGCGCCAGTTCGGTGACCACTTTGCCGGGCCAGAGGCCGGAGGCGTTCACATCTGCGATGGTGTCTTCGGCCACGGCCTTTTGCCTCTCGTCCGTATAGTAGATCGCGGAACGGTAGCTCATCCCCAGGTCGTTGCCCTGGCGGTTCAGCGTGGTCGGGTCGTGAATCTGGAAGAAGAACTCCAGCTGTTCCCGGAAGGATGTGACGGTGGGATCAAAGATGATCTCAATTCCCTCGGCATGGGTGCCGTGGTTCTTGTAGGTGGCATTCGGGACATCGCCGCCGGTATAGCCGACGCGGGTGCTGATAACGCCGGGGCGTTTGCGGATCAGTTCCTGCATGCCCCAGAAACAGCCGCCTGCCAGGACGGCGCGTTCGGTGGTGCTCATTTTACGACCTCCACTTGGTTGATGTAGGCGCCATAGCCCTCGGCCTCCATGTCGTCCAGATGGACAAACCGCAGGGAGGCGGAGTTGATGCAGTAGCGCAGGCCGCCCCGGTCCATCGGCCCGTCGGGGAAGACGTGGCCCAGGTGGCTGTCGCCATGGGTGGAGCGGACCTCGGTTCGGATCATGCCGAGGGTCCGGTCTTCCAGTTCCTGGATATGCGCGGATTCGATCGGCTTGGTGAAACTGGGCCAGCCGCAGCCGGATTCGTATTTGTCGGAGGAGGCAAACAGCGGCTCGCCAGAGACGATGTCGACATAGATGCCTGGCTCCTTGTTATAGAGCAGCTTGCCGGTGCCCGGGCGTTCGGTGCCCGCGTTCTGGGTCACATAGAACTCTTCTTCCGACAGTGCTGCAACGGCGTCCGGGTTTTTGAAGTATTTGGTCATGGTGTCCTCCCGCCTGTTCGCGTTGCAGCAGAACATGGGGTCTGTAGCCGCAAATGCAAAGCCCTGTTACAGGCGGCTCGCAAAGCCGTGTGCGGGGCGGCTCAGGCGGCGAAGGCGCCGGCCAGCTCTGCGGGCAGGGTGAACTCACCCAGCACACGGGCGCGGGCGTCAGCCGACATCTTGCGGGCGGTCTTTTCGACGATGCGCTGCACCTTGTCTGCCGGGTGTTTGGCAGCGAAGGGGGCAAAATACCATTTCAGGAAGACAAAGCAGATGATGTCCTCCAGCGCCTGCACCTGATCATCGCGCTTGATGCCTTCCTTGCGCAGCATCTTTGCGGCGGCATCCACGTCTTCTGCGCCATAGCCCGCATCCTGCATCAGGGCTGTGACCACTCCGGCGTGGTGCTCTGCTTCGGCCTTGCGCCAGGCGAGGTAGCCGGCGCGGCCTTCGGGGAAGGCGCTGCGCTCCAGCTTCCAGCGCTCCACATGCTGGCCGCGGGCGGCAATTTGCAGCGGCTCGGCTGCGTCCGGGAACAGGCGTTGCTGCTCCGCGCTCATCCGCTGTCCATAGAGCAGCGCGGCGGGCTGGCCGTCTTCCAGGGTCGGATCCTTGGCATTGGCGGCGTCGATTGCGTCCAGCACCTGGGATAGTTGCGTGCTCATGCCGCGTCCTCCTGCTTATGTCTTTGGGGATCAGGTTACGGCGGAAACGCAAGGACTTGCAACGGGGCCGCGCCGCGGCAGCGGCGCCGGGCCCAAGGGGCAGGGGCGGGCGTCAGCCCGGCTTTGCCGCGCGGGAGGGCCCTGTTTGCGGCTGTGCAGGCTGGCGGGAGAGCTGGACCGCCAGGATGCCGCCGGTGACGATGGCAACGCCCAGCACGTCGAGCGGCCCCAGTTTCTCGCCCAGCAGCACGCTGGCGACGGCGACGCCGAATACCGGGTTCAGGAAGTGGAAGGTGGCGGCGCGCACCGCACCGATGCGGTTCAGGAGCAGCACCCAGATGAAGGTGGCCATCAGTCCCGGCACGATGGTGGTGTAGGTAAAGGCCGCCGCCAGCCGCCAGGTGGGGTTGACGAATATTTCCTCGCTCAGCGGTGCGGCCACGAACAGGATGGCGGAGCCGATCAGCATCTGCAGCCCCACCACCATCATGAAATTGCCGCCCGAGGTGGCGCCGCGCAGGGCGAGGGTTGCGGTGGTGAGTGCCAGCACGCCAATCACGCAGAGAAAAACACCCGTCAGGTCCACGCCGGCGCTGAGGCGGGTGCCCATGATCAGGGCGACGCCCAAGATGCCCGCGAGCAGTCCGGCGTAGCCGAGGGGCCGCAGCCGCTCTCCGAACAGCATCCAGCCGGCCAGCGCCACCAAGAGCGGCATGGTGGAGGCGATGATGGCGGCCAGGGAGGCCTCGATCCATTGCATGGCGACAAAGTTGAGGCCGAGGTAGAGCGCGTTCTGGCAGACGCCGAAGATTACCGTCGCGCGCCACTGGCCCGGAGTCAGCCGCCAGGTCTGGCCCATGGCGCGGGCAATGGCGACGCCGATCAGGCCGGAGATCAGGAACCGCACAGCGAGGGAAAACAGCGGCGAGGCATCCTGCACGATGATCCGCGCCGAGGTGAAGGCCGAGGACCACATAAGGGCAAAGGCAAGCCCCATGGCTATTGCGCGTGCGTCCATTGTCCCAACCCTTTCTGCTGCGGCGGACTGTCGGGGAAGCGGGCGGCGGGATCAAGCCCCGTTCTTCAAGCCCTGTCAGCTGAGCCGGGCTGCAAAGATCTGCCAGCTGGCGGCGCCAAAGGCGGCGGCGAACAGCGCCTCGAACACGCGGCGCAGGCGGATGTAGATGCGGCTGGCGGCGGCGCTGGAAAACAGGATCGCGTAGCCGTGGAAGATCAGCGTGCTTTGCACTGCGATGGCGGCAATTACCACCAGCAGCGCCGAGGGCTCGGTGCCGGGCGGAATGCCAATGGCGTAGAGCGAGCCGAAGAACAGGATCGCCTTCGGATTAGTCAGATGCAGCGCTAGCCCCTTGGCGTAAGCTGCGCGCAGCGAGGGCGCTGCCGAGGGGCGCAGTTCCGGGGCGCCGGAACGCAGGGCAGAACGCGCCGAGCGGATCGCCAGATACATCAGGTAGGCGGCGCCGAAGTAGCGGACCACTTCGAACATCCAGGCATTGGCCAGCATCACCGCACCCAGGCCAAATGCGGCAGAGACCGACCAGATCAGTGAGCCGCTGCTGACGCCGGCGGCCAGTGCCAGCCCGGCGGCGCGGCCGCGCTGCATGGCAGTGCCGGCGATGGTCAGGGTGGCAGGTCCGGGGCTGGCGCCGGCCAGCAAAGCGGCACCCAGGATCAGCAGCAGATTGACGTTCTCCATGGTGCGGCCCCCTCTTGTGCGTTGACCTCAGCCTGCGCCTCTGGACCCGGCATTGCAATCAGCAACGCTGCGGCGGCGGGCGAACTGTTGGCCGTATGTGCGGGGGCAAAAGAAAAGGGCCGCCCGCAGCGGGCAGCCCTCAAACCGTCCGGATCAGGTCCGGTATCAGCCGTTCACGCTGTCTTTCAGCGCTTTGGCGATGGTCATTTTCACCACCTTGTCGGCTTCCTTGGTGAACTTCTCACCGGTGGCCGGGTTGCGCACTTCGCGCTCGGGACGCTCGCGGCAGTAGATCTTGCCGACGCCCGGCAGGGTCACGGCACCGCCGCCCGACACTTCGCGGGTGATCAGCGAGCAGACCGCTTCCAGTGCGGAACCTGCGACTTTCTTGTCGCTGCCCATTTCCTCTGCCAGAGCGGCAACAAGCTGGGTTTTGGTCATCGGTTTGGACATTCTTCGTCTCCTTAAACTGCCCGAACTGTGGGGCCTCATCGCGTGACATTATCGTTATGTTGTATGATAACACAACTTCTTGTGTGCTCCGCACAGTCCAAAATGGGCATTTTTTCTAGGAAAACTGCAAAAAACCGCCTTAGAGGAAGGCTGTTTCGTCGAACGAGCGCAATTTCCGGCTGTGCAGGCGCTCCAGAGGCATGCCGCGCAGGCGTTCCATAGCTCTTATGCCGATTTGCAGATGGCGCGCAACCTGGGTCCGGTAAAAGTCCGACGCCATGCCCGGGAGCTTCAGCTCACCGTGCAGCGGCTTGTCCGAAACACAGAGCAGCGTGCCGTAGGGCACCCGGAAGCGGTAGCCGTTGGCGGCGATGGTGGCGCTTTCCATGTCCAGCGCCACCGCGCGGGACTGGCTGAGGCGCTGCACCGGGCCGGACTGGTCGCGCAGCTCCCAGTTGCGGTTGTCGATGGTGGCGACGGTGCCGGTGCGCATGATCCGCTTGAGGTCGAAGCCTTCGTATTCGGTGACCTCGGCGACCGCCTCCTCCAGTGCGACCTGGATTTCCGCCAGCGCGGGGATCGGGGTCCAGATTGGAAGGTCGTCGTCCAGCACATGATCCTCGCGCAGGTAACCATGCGCCAGCACGAAGTCCCCCAGCGCTTGGGTGTTCCTGAGGCCGGCGCAATGGCCGACCATCAGCCAGGCGTGCGGGCGCAGCACCGCGATGTGGTCGGTGGCGGTTTTGGCGTTTGACGGCCCGACGCCGATGTTGACCAGGGTGACGCCGTTCCCGTCCTCGCGCTTCAGATGGTAGGTGGGCATTTGCGGCAGCTTGCCGGCCTCGGGGATCACCGCGTCAGGACCGGCTATTTCGTGATCGCCGGTGCTGACAAAACTGGTATAGCCGCTGTCCGGATCCGCCAGCTGGGCGCGGGCATAGGCTTCGAACTCCGCCACGTAGAACTGGTAGTTGGTGAACAGGACGTGGTTCTGGAAATGCTCCGGGCTGGTGGCGGTGTAATGGCTGAGCCGGGCCAGCGAGTAGTCGATCCGCTGGGCAGTAAACAGTGACAGCGGGCCGGTGCCGTTGGGGGGCTGATAGGTGCCGTTGACGATGTCGTCATTGGTGGTCGACAGATCCGGCACGTCAAACACATCGCGCAGGGTGAAACCCGCCGCACCCTCTTGCGGCACCGTCAGGTCCGGGCGCGAGGCCACTGCGAAATGCACCGGGATCGGGGTGTCCGAGACGCTGATGGTGACCGGCTGGCCGTGGTTGCGGATCAGCAGGGTGATTTGCTGGATCAGGTAATTGCGGAACAGGTCCGGCCGGGTCACCGTGGTGGCATAGGTGCCGGGTGCGGAGACGTGGCCAAAGCTGAGGCGGCTGTCCACCTGTGCGAAGGTCAGGGTGGAGAACCGGATCTCCGGGTAATAGGCGCGGATGCGCTGGTTGTCCGGCGCGCCATCCGCCATTGCGCGGATGAACTCATCACACAGGAATCCGGTGGCCTGATTATAAAGCAGCTCCAGCCGGTCCACGGCCTCGGTTGCGTCGTTGAAGCTTTCGTCCGGCGGATGGCCGGGGTGTTTTGTTGTTATCATTGGGCAGGCTCGATTACCGGGATTTTCTGGAATGTGCGCACGTCGACCAGGCCCAGGTCGGAGATCCTCAGTTCCGGGATCACCACCAGCGCCAGAAGCGAGTGCTGCATGTAGGCGTTGTTGAGGGTGCAGCCGCAGGCCTGCATCGCCTCCACCATCACCTGTGCCTTGGCGGCGACCTCGGTGGCGGGGCTGTCGGACATCAGGCCAGCGATCGGCAGTTCGATCAGCGCCAGTTCCTGCCCGTCCCTGTAAATGGTGATGCCGCCGCCCACCTGCGCCAGCCGGTTGGCTGCCAGCGCCATCTGCGCGCGGTCGGTGCCGACAACAATCATGTGGTGGCTGTCATGCGCCACGGTGGAGGCCATCGCCATTTTACCGCTGTAGCCGAAGCCGGAGACAAACGCGTTGGTGACGCCGCCGGTGGCGCGGTGGCGTTCGACCAGCGCGATCTGGCAGACGTCGCCGCTGCCCTCGACCAGTCCGTCGACCACCGGCAGCTCTGCCTGCAGCGCCTTGGTCGGGGCCTGGTTTTCAACCACGCCGATCACATTGGCGGTGACCGCATTGGCGCCCTCCGGCGCGGCCAGTTCGAAGTCTTTGGCGGTCAGCTCATGGCCCAGGTGTACGGTGCCGCGGGCGCTGGCGTGCCAGTCGTAGTGCGGGCAGTCGACCTTGATAGAGCCTGATTCCGCCACGATCTGCCCGCGGGCGATGACCACCTCGATCGGCAGTTCGCTCAAGTCCGAGGTCAGGATCACATCGGCGCGGCGGCCCGGGGTGATGGAGCCGATCTCCCGCTCCAGCCCGAAGTGGGTGGCGGTGTTGATGGTCGCCATCTGCAGCGCAATCACCGGGTCGCAGCCGCAGGCAATGGCGTGGCGCACCACCCGGTTCATGTGGCCGTCGTTGACCAGCGTGCCGGAGTGGCAGTCATCGGTGCAGAGAATGAAGTTGCGCGGATCCAGCCCCTTCTCGGTGACGGCGGTGATCTGGCTTTCGACGTCATACCAGGCAGAGCCGAGCCGCATCATCGACCGCATACCCTGGCGCACTCGCGCGATGGCGTCAGCCTCGCAGGTGCCCTCGTGGTCATCGGCTGGGCCGCCGGCCACATAGGCCGCGAAGTCCGGGCCAAGGTCGGGGGAGGCGTAATGGCCGCCCACGGTTTTTCCTGCGCGCTGGGTTGCGGCGATTTCGGCCAGCATCTTGGGGTCGGCGTTGGCGACGCCGGGGAAGTTCATCATCTCCCCCAGCCCGATGATGCCGGGCCAGTTCATCGCCTCAGCCACGTCCTCGGCAGAGATTTCATAGCCGGTAGTCTCCAGCCCCGGCGCCGAGGGCGCGCAGCTGGGCATCTGGGTGAAGATGTTGACCGGCTGCATCAGCGCCTCGTCATGCATATAGCGCACCCCGTCCAGGCCCAGCACATTGGCAATCTCATGCGGGTCGGTGAACATCGAGGTGGTACCATGCGGGATAACCGCGCGGGCAAATTCCGCAGGCGTCAGCATGCCGCTCTCGATATGCATATGGGCATCGCACAGGCCGGGGATCATGTAACGCCCGTTGGCCTCGATGATCTGGGTGTCTGGCCCGGTGCAATAGGAGGCATCCGGCCCGACATAGGCGATACGCCCGGCCTTGATCGCAATATCATGGCCCGGCAGCTGTTCGCGGGTGTGGACATTGACCCAGATGCCCTGGCGGATCACCGTGTCAGCGGGCGCGCGGCCTGCGGCTACTTCGATCAATTGCGGGGCGGAGTCGGGCCAGCTCGGAAAAATGTTTTCTGACATAATCCAATTGTTCCGATTGCGGGCGGGAAGGCAAGCGGATTGCTGGCTTTGCCATCAAAGCTTCATGCGGATGGTGGAAAGGCGCCGAAGGCTGGCGCATTTGGCGTTGCCGCAGCGCGGGTTTCAACGGCAGGGTGTAAGTGTTTCTTATGCGGAGGAATTGGCATGGACTACCAGACTGTGGACGCAGACAGCTTTGGCCGTTCCCTGCGCGGGATCGGGATTAACCTGCTGGTGCGGGATGTTCCGGCAGAGATTGCCTTTTTAGAGACTGTTTTTGCGATGAAAGGCTATCAGGTGAGCAAGGATTTTGCCATTGTCACCTATGGCGGTCAGGTGTTTCAGCTGCACAGCGACGGCACCTATGCGGAAAATCCGCTGCTGGGGCTGCTGCCGGAAAACCCGCCGCGCGGGGCCGGGATTGAGATCCGGCTTTATGACACTGACCCGGATGCGGCTGCGGCGCGGGCGGAAGCCGCTGGCTTCACCATCCTGCAGGCACCCGCGGACAAGCCGCATGGCCTGCGCGAGGCCTATATCTTGTGTGAAAACGGCTATGCCTGGGTGCCAAGCAGGCCCAAGGGGTAAGGGCTGGGAATTCCTCCCCTTTTACCCGGGCGACGACCGGTCCATGCTGGGCGGAACCTTTTGGATGCCGCGAGGGACCGCTGATGCACGCCATTGCCGATACAACTGCCCTGGTCGAGGAGGGGGTGCTGACCGCGGATCAGGCCCGCACCATCGAGGCGCGCTCGCGCGAGGTTATGGTATCGCTGGCGGTCAACGCGATCCTGTGTTTCGGAATCATCGCCGCCACCGCCGGCTTCATCTTCTGGCTGGCGGATCCGCTTGCGGTAGCTGTGACGGGCATCCTGATGCTGGGCGGCGGGCTGGCGGTTCTGGCGCGCGGAAGCGAGACGCTGCGGATGTTCGGCAATTCCGCCACTTTGATTGGCGCGGGGATGCTGATGGGCGGCGCCGGAATTGAGCTGGTGGACAAATACGAGGACATCGCCGGCTGGGTGATGCTGCCTGCCGGCGCGCTGGTGGCGATGATCTGCACCTGGCGCTGGCGGCACGGGGCCTGGTCCGCGGGCTTTGTGCTGGGGGCGATCCTGCTGATGGGGCTGGCGATGCATCTGGCGGGGATCGAACTGCTGCTGCAACAATACGGCATCGGCTCACCGTTGCGGAACCTGGCGCTGCTTTATTATGCGGCGGCGCTGGCGCTGGCCGGCTGGCAAGTGGACGTGCGTTTTGTCACCGCGCTGGCAATTGCGCCCTTTGCCCAGATGCTGGAGACCGGCACCAGCTATTTCCATGCGGCCTATGTGTTCTATTCGCCGGAATCGACGCTGACGATCCTGCAGATGGTGCTGCTGATCGTGCTCTGTGTCTGGGGTGCGGCCCGGCTGGCGGAGCGCGATGCCCGGCACTTGCGCATCCTGGCGATATTGGGGTTTGTGGTCGCGAACCTTTGTGCGCTGGTCGGCTCCTTGTGGGGGGACGTGGTGGGCGAAACCGTTTGGGGGCCAGGCCGCTACAGCGACGGTTACGAGGATTGGGAAGCCTACTCTGCCGCCCGCGATGCCTTCCGCGACAGCGCACTGTTCATTTCCGAAAACGTCTATTCCGTGCTCTGGGCAGCGGTGCTGGCGGCGGTGATCTTCTGGGCGGCGCAGCGGCACCAGCGCGGATTGTTCAACGCGGCGCTGACCTTTGCCGCGATCCATGCCTACACGCAGATGTTTGAATCCTTCGCCGATGAGCCGCTGGCCTATGTGATTGGTGGTCTGGCGGCGATCCCGCTGGCCTGGGGATTGTGGCGGCTGAATCAGTGGATGGCGGCAAAGCAGGTCTAACCGGTACTGCGCAAGCTGCGCGGAGTGGTTCCGAACTCCGCCTTGAAGGCTCGGGTCAGCGCGCTCGGGTCGTCGTAGCCGCAGCGCAGGGCAATCTCTGAAACGCTCAGAACAGTTTCTAACACGAGCTTTCTGGCCTGTATCAGACGCAGCCGCCGGTAGACCGCCTGCGGCGTTGCCCCCAGTTCACCCTTCATCCGCGCCTCCAGATCCTTCTGGCTGCGGCCCGCCTTTCGGGCCACGGCAGCGATGGGCAAGGGCGTTTCCAGATTAGCCTGCATCACCGCAACCGCACGGGCAACCGACTTGCCGCGCACCAGGATCGGGTCCTGGGTCTCCGTCGCCTCAGGCGCCATGAACAGCGTGGCAACTTCCAGCCGCAATGCAGCGCCATGCTGGTCGCCGATCAGCTCCATCATGGTGTCAAAGGCCGCCAGCGCGCCGGTGCAGGTGATGCGGTCGCCGTCCCGGACCTGCCGCGCTCTTTCGGCCTCAACCTCCGGGAAAGCCTCGGTGAAGTGGCCCAGCTCTTCCCAGTGGATGGTGGCCCGGCGCCCGTCCAGCAGCCCGGCCTGCGCCAACAGCCAGGCACCGGTGTCAAAGCCCGCCAGTCCCTTGTAGCGGCGGGCAGCGGATTTCAGCGCCCGGGCGGTCGCCGCATTGGCGTGGCGCAGGAAGTCATAAGACGGCATCGCAATCAGCAGATCGCCGCTGCAATCACCCAGTTTTCCATGCGCCCGAACCTCCATGCCTGAGGACGAAACCGCCGGCGCGCCGTCCAGCGTCAGGAACCGCCAGGCATAGACTTGCCGCCCGGCAAACGTATTGGCGGCACGCAGCGGCTCCACCGTGTTGGCCAGGCAATGGGCCGAAAAGGCATCAAACAGCAGCACATCCAATTGCTGCGCCGCAGCGGCATCTTTTGTCCAACTTCGCATGATTATTTCTAACCTTGCATGATGAACACGTGCAAGCGGCGTAATCTGATCCGCAACAGATTTGCCGAAGGAAGACCGCCATGCAGTTCGGGATGACCGAAGAACAGTCGATGATCGTTGAGACCACCCGCGCCTTTGTGGAAAAGGAGCTCTATCCGCATGAGGCGGAGATCGAGCGCACCGGCCACCTGGACATGGATGTGATCCGCGACGTGCAGAAGAAGGCAATGGAAGCGGGGCTGTATGCCGCCAACATGCCCGAGGAAGTGGGCGGTGCCGGTCTCGATACCCTGACCTGGCTGATGTATGAAAAGGAACTGGGCCGCGCCAACTATGCGCTGCACTGGACCGGGGTCGCGCGGCCGTCGAACATCCTGCTGGCAGGCACAGAGGAGCAGAAAGAGAAATACCTGTTCCCCTGCATGAAGGGCGAGAAATGGGACTGCCTGGCGATGACTGAGCCGGATGCGGGATCCGACCTGCGCGGTATGAAGGCCACTGCCCGTCAGGACGGTGACGACTGGATCCTGAACGGCACCAAGCATTTCATCAGCCACGCCGATATTGCTGATTTTGCCATCTGCTTCATGGCAACCGGGGTTGAGGACACACCGCGCGGGCCGAAGAAGAAGATCACTGCCTTCTTTGTCGACAAAGGCACCCCGGGCTTTGAAGTGCGCGACGGCTACGGTAACGTCAGCCACCGCGGCTACACCAATGCGGTGCTGGAATTCGACGACTGCCGCCTGCCGTCCTCGGCCATTCTGGGCGAGGTCGACAAGGGGTTCGAGGTGGCCAACACCTGGCTGGGGGCCACCCGCCTGCAAGTGGCCGCCACCTGCCTGGGCCGCGCCGAACGTGCGCTGCAGCACTCGATCGAATACGCCGCCGAGCGCAAGCAGTTCGGCCAGCAGATCGGCAAGTTCCAGGGCATTTCCTTCAAACTGGCCGACATGGCGCTGGAGCTGAAGGCGGCGAACCTCTTGACCTGGGAAGCCGGCTGGAAATTCGACCAGGGCACCGTCACCGAGAGCGACATGTCGATGGCCAAGCTGAAGGCAACCGAGATGCTGGCGATGGTTGCCGATGAGGCGATCCAGATTCACGGCGGCATGGGCCTGATGGACGAGCTGCCGCTGGAACGCATCTGGCGCGACGCACGGGTGGAGCGTATCTGGGAAGGCACCAGTGAAATCCAGCGGCACATCATCAGCCGCGAGATGCTGCGCGCCGTCGGAGGCTGATCCATGACCCAGACCGGGAAACCCGTTGTTACCATTACCTACTGCATCGGCTGCAACTGGCTGCTGCGGGCGGGCTGGATGGCGCAGGAGCTGCTGCAGACCTTCCAGGACCAATTGGGCGGGGTGACTCTGGTTCCCGGAGATTTGGGCGGGATCTTTGAGATCCATGTTGATAAGGAGCTGGTCTGGGAACGCAAACGGGACGGCGGCTTTCCTGATGTGAAAGAGCTGAAAACCCGCGTGCGCGACCGGATCAATCCTGAACAAGACCTCGGCCATCTGGACCGCGGCAAGACCGGTGAATAAGATCAAATGCAGTCTCTAAACAGGCTTTTCCGCCCGAAAACCATTGCTGTGATTGGCGGCGGCGCATGGTGCCGCCTGGTGATCGAGCAATGCCAGAAGATGGGGTTCGAGGGCACCATTTGGCCCGTCCACCCCAAGGCTGAAGAGGTCGCGGGCCTGCCTGTCTTCAAGGATGCGGACAGCCTGCCGGAGGCACCTGACGCAGCCTTCATCGGCGTGAACCGTTTTGCCACGATCGAGGTGGTGCGGGCGCTGTCGGCGCGCGGGGCTGGCGGGGCAGTGTGTTTTGCCTCCGGGTTCCTGGAGGCTGCGGCCGAGGACGCGGAAGGCGCGGACCTGCAGGCGCAGCTGCTGGAAGCAGCAGGCGGCATGCCGTTCCTTGGCCCCAACTGCTATGGCTTCATCAACTACCTGGACGGCGCACTGCTGTGGCCGGACCAGCATGGCGGGCAGCGGGCAGAAAAGGGTGTGGCACTGGTCACCCAAAGCTCCAACATCGCCATCAACCTGACCATGCAGAAGCGCGGGCTGCCGCTGGCCTATGTGGTCACTGCGGGCAATCAGGCGCAGTCGGGCATTGCCGCGATTGGCGAGGCGTTGCTGGAGGATGACCGGGTGACCGCGCTGGGCCTTCATATCGAGGGTTTTGGCGATCTGCGCGCCTTTGAGGCCCTGGCCGCGCGGGCGCGCGAGCTGGGCAAGCCGGTCATCGCGCTGAAAGTTGGCAAATCAGCTGAGGCCCAGGCCGCAACTGTTTCTCATACCGCCTCGCTTGCGGGCGGTGACGCGGGTGCGGGGGCTTTGCTCTCACGCCTTGGCATTCCGCGTCTGGATGACCTGCCTTCCTTCCTGGAGACGCTGAAATTGCTGCATGTGGCGGGGCGTCTGCCTTCGAACCGCATCGCAACCATCAGCTGCTCCGGTGGGGAGGCAAGCCTGGCTGCGGACACCGGCCATGCGCGGAAGGTGGAGTTCCCGCCTTTGAACGACCGCCAGAAAACGAACCTGCGCGCGGCACTCGGCCCGATGGTGGCGCTGGCAAATCCGCTCGACTATCACACCTATATCTGGCGCGACACCGAGGCGATGACCAAGGCGTTCTCAGCCATGATGGATCCGCAGCTGGCAATGACCATGCTGGTTGTGGATTTCCCGCGCGATGACCGCTGCGATGCCTCGGACTGGGAATGCACCATTCAGGCGGCCATCGGCTCGCGTGAGCAGACTGGCGCCAACGTCGGTCTGGTGGCAACCCTGCCGGAACTGCTGCCGGAGGAAGTGGCGGCCCGGCTGATGGACGCGGGTGTGGTGCCCTTCTGCGGTCTCAGCGAAGCGATTGCCGCCTGCGAGGCGGCCAGCCTGCCGCTGCCGGAAGCGCCTGCGCCGTTGTTGCTGCCAACCCCGGTTGTGGAGCCCGATCTGGTGCCGGAGGCCGAAGCCAAATGGCAGCTTTCCAGCTATGGGCTGCGCACTCCGCGCTCCAAACGGGCGGCTTCGGCCACCAATGCCCGCGCGGTGGCGGTCGACGTCGGCTTCCCAGTAGTGCTGAAGGGCGAAGGTGTCGCGCATAAAACCGAGGCGGGGGCAGTGGCGCTGAACCTGAACTCAGGCCAGGAGGTGAGCGACGCCGCCTTCAACATGCCTGCGGAGCGTTTCCTGGTGGAGGAGATGGTTACCGGCGCGGTGGCGGAGCTGCTGATCGGCGTGGTGAAAGACCCGGCGCACGGGTTTGTCATGACACTGGCGGCGGGCGGCACCCTGACCGAGCTGATGGAGGACAGCGCGTCTTTCCTGCTGCCGGCCTCGGATGCGGAGATTGAGGCGGCGCTGAAATCCTTGCGGGTTTCCAAGCTTCTGGATGGCTACCGCGGCGCCCCGGCAGCCGACCGCGAGGCAATCCTGCGCGCCATCCGTGCAGTTGAGGCCTATGTGATGGAGAACGCGCTGGGGCTGGAGGAGATCGAGATCAACCCGCTTCTGTGCACGCCAAAGGATGCGGTTGCGGCAGACGCGCTGATGCGCCGGAAATACTAGCGCTGCGGCCTGGAAGGAAAACGGCATGCCAAATGCCAGGAGGAGACAACATGAGTGAAAGCCCCGTAAAAACCCGCCGCGACGGCGCCATTCTGGAAGTCACGCTGGACCGGCCCAAGGCCAATGCCATTGACCTGGCCACCAGCAAGGTGATGGGCGAGGTATTCCGAGACTTCCGCGACGACCCGGAGCTGCGGGTGGCGATCCTGACCGGCGGCGGGGGGAAGTTCTTTTGCCCCGGCTGGGACCTGAAGGCGGCGGCTGACGGTGATGCCGTTGATGGCGACTATGGCGTCGGCGGTTTCGGCGGGCTGCAGGAGCTGCGTGATATGAACAAGCCGGTGATCGCCGCCGTGAACGGCATCGCCTGCGGCGGCGGGCTGGAGCTAGCGCTGTCGGCGGACATGATCATTGCAGCCGATCACGCCACATTTGCGTTGCCGGAAATCCGCTCCGGCACCGTGGCAGACGCGGCCAGCGTCAAACTGCCCAAGCGCATCCCCTACCATATCGCCATGGAGCTGCTGCTGACCGGGCGCTGGTTCGATGCCGAAGAAGCCAACCGCTGGGGGCTGGTGAATGAGATCGTGGCCGCAGATCAGCTGATGGACCGTGCCTGGGAACTGGCAAGGCTGCTCGCCTCCGGCCCGCCGCTGGTCTACGCGGCGATCAAGGAGATTGTGCGCGACGCCGAAGACAGCAAGTTCCAGGATGCGATGAACCGGATCACCCAGCGCCAGCTCAAGACGGTGGATGTGCTTTACGGCTCCGAAGACAACCTGGAAGGCGCCCGTGCCTTTGCCGAAAAACGCGATCCGGTCTGGAAGGGGCGGTAACGCAATTCTCCCGCCTGCTGCGGGACATCTGAAGATGCCCCTCCGCAGTTGGGCCTGGCGCCGCGCTTCGCGCGGCGTTTTCTTTGCGCTGAGAAGCTCTTGAGGAGCAGGTCTGCTCCTCAAGCAGCCGGATCGAGTGTATGACCCGCCATCGCCGCCTCAAGGGCAAGCCGCGCGTGCCGCGCGGAGGCTGCGCCTCCCTTGACCCGGTGCTGACGGGGTGGCGTTAAACCTTCTGGAACAGTGC
This sequence comes from Leisingera sp. ANG-M6, assembly GCF_000813905.1. Lineage (NCBI taxonomy): Bacteria > Pseudomonadati > Pseudomonadota > Alphaproteobacteria > Rhodobacterales > Roseobacteraceae > Leisingera > Leisingera sp. ANG-M6. Next base: position 256,410 of record NZ_JWLG01000015.1, on the reverse strand, counting down.
AATAATCGCGGTGTCGTCCTTGTGCGCGCCGGAGGCGCGCGGGCCGTAGATGCGCAGCTCCGGCAGAGTCAGGCTTTTGATCCATTGCCCCTGCAGCAGCCTGTCAAAGGCTGCGGCAAATCCCGCCTTTTCATAGAACTTTGCATTCACCGATAGGGCGAACCAGGCATCCGGCGCGGCCACCCGCAGCAGCGCAGGCAGCACTTCGGGGCCCAGGTGGCCGTGGGTGAAGGTGCCGGAGGAGACCACCCCGCGGTATGAGCCGCGCGGCACCGGGATGCCCTCCATCAGGTCGGCCTCGATCACGTCGCGGTAGGCGTCTTTGCGCAGCGCCTCGGCCAGCATGGCGGCGCTGATGTCGGTGGCGTCCACAGGCTCAACCCCAAGCGCCCGCAGCGCCTGGCCGCAGAGACCGGTGCCTGCGCCCGCGTCCAGAACCGGGCCTGTTCCCCCGGCGGCGGCAAAGGCCTTGGCCGTCAGTCCGGGCAGCAGGTAGTCCTGCCCGGCAGCAAAATCCTGATCGTAGGAGGTGGCCCATTCCGCGTAGAGCTGCCGTGAATCTTCAGGCGTGCTCAGCGCATAGGCATCGGCCAATCCGGGTGTCTGCTTTTTCATCGGGCCATCAAAGCCGTGCGGGGGATTCGAATCAACCCTTGCGCACCGGGCACGGCCAACGCATCTAGGAGGCATGAGAAAAACGCTGCTTTGTCTTGGATTTGGCTATACCGCCCGGGCGCTCGCCCCGCGCCTGATGGCGGCGGGATGGCGTGTCATCGGCACCTCGCGTGAGGTGGCGGCGGCTGATGGTGTTGAGATGATCACCTGGCCCGGGCAGGACGTGCCGCTGGACGGCGTGACGCATGTGCTGAACTCGATCGGCCCCAATGCGGATGGGGATCCGGTGCTGGCAGCCATGGGGGACCGGATTGCCGCCGCGCCTGATCTGGAGTGGGTCGGCTACCTGTCGACCACAGCCGTCTACGGCCACCACGATGGCGCCTGGGTGGATGAAGAGACGCCGGTGAAGCCCTCCAGCCAGCGCGGCGACTGGCGCGCCCTGGCGGAGATGCAATGGCAGGCGATCCCCGGCCTGCCGCTGCACATCTTCCGGCTGGCCGGCATCTACGGACCCGGCCGCGGCCCCTTTGCCAAGCTGATGGCGGGCAAGGCGCGGCGGATCATCAAGCCGGGGCAGGTTTTTTCCCGTATCCATGTGGACGACATCGCCCAGGTTCTGGCGGCCTCCATCGCGCAGCCGCGTCCGGGCGCCATCTATAACGTCTGCGACGACGACCCGGCGCCGCCGCAGGATGTGCTGGGCCACGCCGCCGAACTTCTGGGCCTGCCGATGCCGGCCGAGGTGCCCTTTGACGAGGCGGGCATGACGCCGATGGCGCGCAGTTTTTATGGGGAGAACAAGCGGGTCCGCAACCGCCGGATCAAGGATGAGCTTGGGGTGGAGCTGCTGTATCCCACCTACCGCGAAGGGTTGCGGGCGGTGCTGGAGGCCGAAGATATGGAGAGCTTTGTGCCGCCAGCCGAGCCGCCGGGGGTGTAGCGGGTGGGCATTCTGCATCTGGTCTTTGTGCTGTTAAATTTCCGGACATTGGGTCGGCTTTATGCGCGGATCAACCAGCAATTTCCCGGTGTCATTGATCAGCTGTGGGAGCAGCAATCATTTGCACGCAAAATCGATGTTGTTTTTGGTTTTTCGGTGTTTGCCAAGCGGGCCATGCTGATGAATTTCGCTGTGATGAATCCGGACAAGCTGCCTATTTATCTTTTGGGGGACGATCAGATTGCATTGCATGTGCGCAATTTGAACAACGGTATGTCAGCACGTACCTACCGGTTCTTCTGCGCAGTGACTGGTTTCAGATGGCGCGACGCAGTGCCGGTACAGTGTGAGATAGCACTAGTCTGCGTGCTACTGGAATGGGTCTAAATCGGAAGCGGGTTACGCCCGCTTCTCGCCTATCGTCGCCACGCCCAGAACATCCAGCACCTTCGCTTCGATCTGCGGCGCGTTCATTGCGGCGGTTTCGTACATATCCGCTGGGCTGGCCTGGTCGATGAAGGTGTCAGGCAGCACCATCGAGCGGTATTTGAGGCCGCTGTCAAAGACGCCTTCCTCTGCCAGGAGCTGCGCCACGTGGGAGCCGAAGCCGCCCACCGCGCCTTCCTCGATGGTGATCAGCGCCTCGTGGCCGGCGGCCAGTTGCAGGATCAGATCGCGGTCCAGCGGTTTGGCAAAGCGGGCGTCGGCAATGGTCGGTGTGATGCCCTTGGCAGAGAGTGCTTCGGCAGCTTTGCGGACCTCACCCAGGCGGGTGCCGAAGGACAGCAGCGCCACGCGCTTGCCCTCCTGGATCATCCGGCCCTTGCCGATTTCCAGCACTTCCGGGATCTCCGGCATTTCGACGCCTTCGCCCTCGCCGCGCGGGTAGCGGAATGCGATGGGACCGTCGTCATACGCAGCGGCGGTGGCGACCATGTGAACCAGCTCCGCCTCATCCGCGGCGGCCATCACCACCATGCCGGGCAGGTTGGACATGAAGCCGATGTCGAAGCTGCCGGCGTGGGTGGCGCCGTCGGCGCCGACCAGGCCGGCGCGGTCGATGGCAAAGCGCACCGGCAGGCGCTGGATCGCCACGTCATGCACCACCTGGTCATAGCCGCGTTGCAGGAAGGTGGAGTACATCGCACAGAAGGGCTTCATGCCGCCCGCCGCCAGTGCCGCGGCAAAGGTGACGCCGTGCTGCTCGGCAATGCCCACGTCGAAGGTGTGCGAGGGGTAGCGTTCCGCCATCAGATTGAGGCCGGTGCCATCCGGCATCGCCGCGGTGACGGCGCAGATCTTGTCGTCCTTGGCGGCGTGCTTCACCAGTTCGTTGCCGAAGACAGAGGTATAGGAAGGCGCGTTGGAGGGGGCTTTCTTCTGCTCGCCGGTCACCATGTCGAACTTGGCAGTGGCGTGGCCCTTGTCGCGGGCGCGTTCGGCGGGGCCGTAGCCCTTACCCTTTTTGGTGAGGACGTGGATCAGGATCGGGCCGGTGGCGCGGGCCTTGACGGTGCGCAGGACCGGCAGCAGCTGGTCCATGTCGTGGCCGTCGATCGGGCCGAGGTAAGAGAAGCCAAGTGCCTCGAACATAGTGCCGCCGACGGCCATGCCTTTCAGCATGTCCTTGGCGCGTTTGGCGCCCTCGCGGAAGGGTTCGGGCAACAGTGAGACCGCGCCCTTGGCGGCGGCTTTCAATTCCTGGAACGGCTCGCCTGCATAAAGGCGGGACAGGTAGGAGGACAGCGCGCCGACCGGCGGGGCGATCGACATTTCATTGTCGTTCAGGATCACGAACAGGCGCTTGCCCAGGTGGCCTGCGTTGTTCATTGCCTCAAACGCCATGCCGGCCGACATCGAGCCGTCGCCGATCACTGCAATCGCATCACCGTTGCCCTCGGGGATCACGCCGCCGAGGTCGCGCGCCACGGCAAAGCCAAGCGCTGCGCTGATCGAGGTGGAGCTGTGGGCGGCACCGAAGGGGTCAAAGGGCGACTCGGAGCGTTTGGTGAAGCCGCTGAGCCCGTCCTTCATCCGCAGGGTGCGGATGCGGTCGCGGCGCCCAGTCAGGATCTTGTGCGGGTAGCACTGGTGGGAGACGTCCCAGATCACCTTGTCGCGCGGGGTGTCGAAGACCGCGTGCAGGGCGGTGGTCAGCTCCACCACGCCAAGGCCGGCGCCCAAATGGCCGCCGGTGACGGAAACCGCGGAAATGGTTTCCTGCCGCAGTTCGTGGGCCACCTGCACCAGCTGCGCATCCGTCAGCCCCTTCAGATCCGCGGGGCGCGTGATCTGGTCCAGAAGCGGGGTCTTGGGCCGGTCGGGCATGGTGTCTCCTTGGGCTGCGCCTTTTAGCGGCGTGGCGCGGGGTTAGCTGTCGCGCGCAATAACGAAACGCGCGGCTTCCTTCAAGGTTGCGGCGTCTTCACCATAGGGTGACAGCGCGGCACAGGCATCCTCGCAAAGCGACTGTGCGCGGGCTTTTGCCTCTGCCAGTCCCAGCAATGAGACAAAGGTCGCCTTGCCGGCATCGGCATCCTTGCGCACGGCCTTGCCGACCTTGGCCGCATCACCTTCCACATCCAAGATGTCGTCGGCGATCTGGAAAGCAAGGCCGAGGGCGCGTGCGTATTGCCGCAGCGGGGCCAGGTTGCCGCCTGCCAGCACCGCGCCGGCGGTGGCGGACCATTCGATCAGGCAGCCGGTCTTGCGGCCCTGCAGCTTGGTGATTTGTTCGAGTGTAAGCGGTGCGGCCGCAGATTCTGCCGCAATATCCAGCATCTGGCCGGAGACCATGCCGTCCTTGCCGGAGGATTGCGCCAGACTGCGGATCAGCTCCAGTGCATGGGGGCCAACCTTGGGGTCTGCCAGCAGCTCAAATGCAAAGGTTTGAAGGCTATCGCCTGCCAGAACCGCCATCGCCTCGTCCCATTTCTTATGGACCGTAGGCTGGCCGCGGCGCAGGTCGTCGTCATCCATGCAGGGCAGGTCGTCATGCACCAAGGAGTAGGCATGGATGCATTCGATGGCCAGCGCGGCGTCAAGTGCGGCCTCTGCCGCGACCCCATGCAGCCGGGCGCTTTCCAGCACCAGGAAGCCGCGCAGCATCTTACCACCGGTGATGGCATAACACATCGCGGCGTGCAGTTCGTCACTGCCTGCGAGCCGCAGTTCCATATGCGCGGTGATCTGAGCTTGCGCGTTTTTCAGCGCCTCCGCGAAGGGGCGTGTTTGGGTGTCTGCGGCGGCACTCATGGCTCAGCCGGCGTCCAATGGCTGGGTGCCCTTGGGGGTGCCGTTGGCATCCAGGGTGATGGCGGCGACCTTTTCTTCGGCGCGCTTCAGCTCGTCCTCGCAGCGTTTCTTCAGCGCCGCGCCGCGTTCATAGAGCGCGATCGAGGCATCCAGCGCCACGTCGCCGCGCTCCAGCTGGTCCACCACGCCTTCCAGCTCGCGCATCGCCTGTTCAAAGCTCATCTGGTCTACGGGGGTCTCAGTCATGCCGGTGCCTTCATCAATTCTTCCACATGCGCGCGGGTTGCCGCGGACAGCGCGTTCAGATCATATCCGCCTTCCAAAGTCGAGACGATACGGCCCTGGCACAGCTCACTGGCAAGTTTGCCCAGTTTCGCGGTGATCCAGGCGAAATCGGCGGTGGCCCAGTTGAGGCTGGCGAGCGGGTCGTCCTGATGGGCGTCAAAGCCCGCGGAGATGATGATCAGCTCCGGCTTGAAGGCGCGCAGGCGCGGGAAGGCCTGGCCCTCATAGGCCGCCTGCATCTCTGTCCGGCCTGATCCCGGCGGCAGCGGCATGTTGAGGATCTGGCCGTGGGCGCCGTCCTCATCCGGGCGGCCGGAGCCGGGCCACAGCGGCATTTGCTGGCTGGTGATCACCAGCGCGCGCGGCTCGTCCCACAACAGGTCCTGAGTGCCGTTGCCGTGGTGGACGTCGAAGTCCACCACCGCAACGCGGCTGAGGCCATGGTGATCGAGCGCGTGCTTGGCCGCCAGCGCGGCGTTGCCGAACAGGCAAAACCCCATTGCAGTGTCTGTTTCGGCGTGATGGCCCGGCGGGCGTACCGCGGCAAAGGCGTTCTGCACCTCGCCGCCCAGCACCATGTCGACACCGCGTACCACGGCCCCCGCAGCGCGGAAGGCGGCGTCGAGGGAACCGGGGGAAAGGAAGGTGTCTCCGTCGATCTGTGCCCAGCCCTCTGCCGGGGAGGCCTTGCGCAGGTCCGAGAGGTAGCCGGCGGGGTGGATGCGCAGGATGTCATCCTCGGCGGCCATCGGTGCTGTCACCCGCTTCAGCTCCAGCGGCTCCAGCGCGTGCAGGATGTGTTCCAGCCGGGCGACACGTTCGGGGTGGCCCTCGGGAGTGACGTGATTGAGGCAATCCGCGTGGGTGATCAGGGCGGTGGTCATAAGCGCGTTCCTCCGGCTGCGGGACTTGGCGCGACACTAGGTGGGGGCGGTGTCTGGCTGCAAGGGAAAACCGGGGGGTGACATGCGTGCACCGGGCGTGCACCCCCTGTGCACCGCCTTGGCAGCATTTGGGCGAAAAGGGAGGGGCGCTGGGCCTCACCCACCGGCGTATTTTGGGCCAGAAGAAGCGGGCGGGGTTAATCCGGTGCCAGCATGTAACCCGCGCCGCGGACGGTTTGCAGGTATTGCGGCTGTTTCGGGTTCGGCTCGATCTTGCGGCGCAGGCGGGTGATCTGCACGTCCACCGCGCGTTCCTGCGCCTGGCCGCGGTCGCGGCCCAAATCCTCGACCAGCTTGGTGCGGGAGACCGGCTCACCCGGCTGGGCGGAGAAGATCTTCATCAGCTGGCTTTCGGTGCCGGTCAGGCGGATCAGCTCATCGCCCTGCCACATCTCGCCGCGCTCGATGTCATAGCGGATGGCGCCCAGGTGCAGCACCTTGGGCGCGGCTTCCTGCGCCACCGTGTCCGGCATCCGCCGCAGGATCGCGTTGACGCGCAGCAACAGTTCCTTGGGCTCGAAAGGTTTGGGCAGATAGTCATCCGCCCCGGCCTCGAACCCGGCGATCCGGTCCTCGGTCTCGCCCTTGGCGGTCAGCAGCAGGATCGGGGTCGCCATGGTTTCGCGCAGGGAGCGGGTCAGCGACACGCCGTCCTCGCCCGGCATCATCACGTCCATCACGATCAGGTCGAAATCCAGTCCCGCCAGCACCCGGCGGGCATGGGCGGCGTCGCGGGCAGCGGTCACCAGAAAGCCGGAGCGCATCAGGAATTTCTTCAAGAGGCCGCGGATGCGTTCGTCGTCATCGACGATCAGCAGATGAGCGTCATGGGTGGTCATGCCTGATCAGTCCCGCAGCTTGGCATAGGCGCGGCGCATGTCTGCGTCCATCATCGCCTCAAGCACCGTCTTGAAACCCTGCACCGCCTCGGGGCCTGCGTCCTTATAGGCGGCGCGCATCCGGGCGCGCTGGGCGTCGGAAAGCGTTGCCTCCAGAGCCGCGCCCTGGTCGGTCAGGTAGAGGTGGCGTTCGCGTTTATCGAGCTCCCCCACTTTGGAGATCACCAGCCCGTCGCCGATCAGCGTGCGCAGAACCCGGTTCAGAGACTGTTTGGTCACGCCCAGGATGCTGAGAAGGTTGTTCACCGTGGTGCCCGGCGAGCGGTTGATGAAGTGGATCGCCCGGTGATGCGCCCGGCCATAGGACATCTCGGCCAGGATCCGGTCCGGATCGGCGGTAAAGCCGCGGTAGGCAAAAAACATTGCCTCGATCCCCTGACGCAGCTGCTCATCTGTCAGAAACAGCAGGCTTTCGCCGCTGTATCCCTGCCCTGTCCGGCCCTCAGGCATGTGGTGCCCCCTCGTCTGTATTACCGGTCAGTTTATGTCAGTGTTGTTGACATTCCAAGGGTGAAGATGTATCGAATCGCAGCTTTGGCGCAAGATTGTGTCCGGTTCGGCCTTAACTTGCGCAATAAATGAAGATCACCGCAGAAATCAGGAGGGTGCGGCATGGCTGGTTACGACGACCGCGACGGTGTGATCTGGATGGATGGGGAGCTGGTCGACTGGCGGGATGCCAAGGTGCATATCCTGACCCATGCGATGCATTATGCCTCCTCCGTGTTCGAGGGCGAGCGCGCCTATAACGGCAAGATCTTCAAAAGCCGCGAGCATTCCGAGCGCCTGATCGCGAGCGCAGAAGCGCTGGACATGCCGATGCCCTATACCGTTGATCAGATTGAGGCGGCCAAGGAAGAGGCGCTGAAAGCCTCCGGCCTGCAGGACGCCTACGTCCGCGCGCTGGTCTGGCGCGGTTCGGGTGAAGACATGGGCGTGGCGTCAGCCAAGAACCCGGTGCGGATGGCGGTCGCGGTCTGGGGCTGGGGCGCCTATTACGGCGACGCCAAGATGAAGGGCGCCAAGCTCGACATCGCGGAATGGAAGCGCCCGAGCCCGGAAACCATCCCGGTTCACGCCAAGGCGGCGGGCCTCTACATGATCTGCACCATTTCCAAGCACAAGGCGGAGGCCAAGGGCTGCTCTGACGCGCTGTTCATGGACTGGCGCGGCTATGTGGCCGAAGCCACCGGCGCCAATGTGTTCTTTGTGAAGGACGGCGAAGTGCACACGCCGCTGGCCGATTGCTTCCTCAACGGCATCACCCGCCAGACCGTGATCCAGATGCTGAAGGACAAGGGCATCACCGTGCATGAGCGCCGCATCAAGCCCGAAGAGATGGAAGGCTTTGAGCAGTGCTGGCTGACCGGCACCGCCGCAGAGGTTACGCCGGTGGGGCAGATCGGCGACTATACCTTTGAAGTTGGTGATCTGACCCGCGAGATTGCCGAGGATTATGAGGCGCTGGTCCGCGCCTGAGGCAGATCACGACCTGCACAGAAGATACGGGCGTCCCGATGCGGGGCGCCCGTTTTCGTTGCAGCCTGTCACGCTGTGACGATCACTTGCGCTTTCATCTTTGGATGGAAGGCGCAGAAATAGGCATACGTCCCCGGTGTATCAAAGGTGAGCGTGGCAGACCCGTTCCTTTCCAGTTCGCCTGTGTCCCACAGATGATTATCTTCAGTCGCCGTATGCGGGGCAATGTCCTCATTCACCCACTCGACACGCTCTCCAGCCTTAATAGAGACTGTTTTCGGGTCAAAGGCGAACTTCCGGATCCGGACCCGGACTGGTGGTGCGGCCGCTGCGGGCAAGGCTGCTGCGGCCGCCGTCAGTCCGCCCGCTGCGATCAGCCGCCGCCGTGTCAGCTGCATTGCAGATTGCTGACCATCTGTTCCGCATGGCCTTCGTGCACCTTGAATGTCGCCAGCGCATCCGTCAGCAGCTCTTTGAGCGGCGCAACCGTGACTGCCGGGAGAAAGCTTTCCTCGACGGTCTTGTTGACAACCTGATGGTAGCCCAGCTCATTTTGGGCATAGGCGCAGTCGAAGGCGTTGCCGGAGAGGCCCATCAGCTCTGCCCGCTTGTCTGCGGCCCCCTTTACCAGGGCACGGCTGAGGTCGTTGTCCTGAGGCGTGACGTTCAATTCGGTGATCAGATCAACTGCAGCTGAGTTGACCGCGGAGTGGTCGCGGATCATGGTTTCAGCAAAGCTGCGCACGTCGGCATTCTCAGATACCGCCAGTGCGATATGGGCATAGCGTATGTCCAGCTGGCCTGCAGTATAGGCGGTATGGGCGATTTCGAGGTCATTCATCGGCTCTGCGGCATGGGCCGGCAGGACCACGGCGCCAGCGAGAACAGCGGCGGAAAGCAAACGGAATGTCATCTTGCGACTCCTTGTTTTGTCAGTGCCACCTTGATCCGTGAAAACGTTGTGGCGTTGAATGCGTGATAGGCCGAAAGATATTGCAGATCGTCCAGCACTCTGGACGCGTGGCACCGAAGGGGTATCCTTTTGCCATGCTGGATCTGTTAAGCGACATTCTCACGCGGCTTTCCCTGAAGGGGACGCTCTATTTCCGCACCTCGTTCACGCCGCCGTGGGGGGTGCATGTGCCGTCCTTCCAGAATGTGGCGCGGTTCCATTTTGCCCATCGCGGTGAATGCCTGGTGCATCTGCCGCAGACCGGTGACACGATCCGGCTGGCGCAGGGGGATCTGGTGGTGATCCCGCATGGGGCGGAACATATGCTGTTTTGCTCCACCACTGGCAAAGAGGCAGTCCTGACGCTGGAGCGGGTGCTGGAGCTGTCCGGGTATCAGGGCGAAGGCGTGCTGGTTTACGGCGGCGATGAGGACGACCGGGATACGCAGCTGATTTGCGGGCATATTTCTTATGGCGCGCAAGGGCATACCGGTGCCGGGCATATGCTTTTGGACCGTTTGCCGCCCTATATGCATATTCAGGACTATGGCGAAGCCCGCGGTGCTTGGCTGGAGGCAACGTTGCGGGTCATTGCCGCGGAAGCCGGGCAGGCGCGCATGGGCGGTGACCTGATTGCGCTGAAAATGTCCGAGGCGATCTTTGCGCAGGCGATCCGGGTGCATCTGGAAAGCCTGACGTCGGATGACAGCGCCTTGGCCGGTTTTGCGGACCCCCGGCTCCACCGCGCCTTGACGGCGTTTCACAAGAATCCGGCAGCAAACTGGTCGGTGGAGGACCTGGCCCGGACGGCGGGAATGTCGCGGACCGGGTTTGCCCAAACCTTTACTGCCAAGATGGAGGTGACGCCGATGCAGTATCTTACGTCCTGGCGGATGCAAATTGCCTGCCAGGGGCTGGCGGAGCAGGGATTGAATGTCGCCGACGCGGCGGAACTGGCGGGCTACGCCTCCGAAGCTGCGTTTTCCAGGGTGTTCCGCAAGCAGGTTGGCCTCTCTCCGGCGGCGTACCGGCAGAAGCATGCCAATGTCGATTTTTCCGAAACGTCGCACATGTGAACGATCTGCAAGGTTTCTTGTCTTAGCTAGAGTTATTCGTTCCTGATTTTGAGTCCACTCTGGGTTCATGGCCGCAAACCTTGCGGTCCTGAAAAACAGAAAAGGACCTGACACATGCCCCTCCGTTTTGTGACGCGCACCATCCACGCCTATCTCGACTACCCGGTGGCCATTGCCCTGATGGGGCTGCCGTTCCTGCTGGGCCTCGGTGAAAGCAATCCGCTGGCGCTGTGGCTGTCGGTGGCAACCGGCATCGCCGCCTTTGCGCTGACGGTGCTGACGGACCATCACCTCGGCCTGATCCGGGTGCTGCCTTACAAGCTGCATTTGACGGTTGACCTGATTGTTGGCCTCACCTTTCTGGCGGCGCCTTTTGTCTTTGGCTTTGCCGGGCTGGATGCGGCCTTCTACTGGCTGAATGGCGCGGCGGTTGTTGCTGTGATCTCGCTCAGCGCGCCGGAAGAGGTTGAGGCCGCCTCTGCCTGAATGTTATTGGCGCAGCAGCCAGTCCACCACCGTCTTGGCCCGGCCCTGAGTGCTGGGCCAAAGCACGTAAAAGCCCTGATCCCCCAGCCGCGGCGCCTGCCACAGCTCTGCCAGCGGCTGGCTGCCCAGGAAAATGCGGGGCACAAGGGCGATGCCCTGGCCGTTCATTGCCGCGTCCATCGCCAGAGCCGTCTGGTTGAATTGCAGCACCCGGCCCGTGGCCGTGAGCCCGTGCTGCCGCAGCAGAAGGTCCCAGTGGTGGTGCCCGTCCTGGATCAGCGTGTGCTGCGCCAGATCCTCCAGTTCGGGAGAATCCTCTTTTGTTAGAGCCGAATCCTGGCGTGCCACTGCCACCAGGTCCACCAGCGACAGCAGCGCAGAGTTCAGGCTGCTTTCCTGTGGCTTGCCGCCCTGGCGGATGGCGATGTCGATGCCGTCGCGCTTGAAATCCGTCAGGCTTTCCTCGGCCACAACCCGCAGGTCGATGCCGGGGTGGCGGGCCTCGAACTCCGGCAGCCGGGGCACCAGCCATTTCGAGGCAAAGGAAGGCGGCACCGACAGCGTCACCCGCTGCACCGCGGGTGCCAACTGGTCTGTGGCTTCGCGGATCAGCATCAGCGCCTGCCGGACTGGCGCATGATAGCTGCGGCCTGTGTCCGTGAGGGTCAGCCCGCGGGCGTGGCGGTGGAACAGTTTGTGGCCCAGATCGGCCTCCAGCCGCCGCACCTGCTGCGCCACTGCGCCCTGGGTCAGGTGCAGCTCCTCCGCCGCGCGGCCGAAGTTCAGGTGGCGGGCGGCGGCATCGAACATCCGCAGGGCGTTGAGGTTGGGCAGGCGCATCAGGTTTCAGCCAGTAGTTTTCCTACAGTCTGGCGCGATGAGACATGATTGGTCAAGCGCGGCCTGAACCGCCATCCTGAGGGCAAGCAAAGGAGTATGGACATGACCAAGGTTGCTCTCTTCACCGCCGCGGGCAGCGGCATGGGCGCGGATGCCGCCCGCCACCTTCACGAACAAGGGTATGAGGTTGCGATCCTGTCGTCCTCCGGCAAGGGCGAGGCGCTGGCGCAGGAGCTGGGCGGGGTGGGCCATACCGGCTCTAACCTGGTGCAAAGCGATCTGCAGGCGCTGGTGGACAAGGCGATGGACCGCTGGGGGCGGATCGACGTGCTGGTCAACTCGGCCGGCCACGGGCCCAAGGGCGATATCCTGGAGATCAGCGACGACGACTGGCATCTGGGGATGGAATACTACCTGATGAATGTGATCCGCCCGGCGCGGCTGGTGGCGCCCATCATGGCGGTGCAGGGCAAGGGGTCGATCATCAACATCTCCACCTTTGCGGTGTTTGAGCCGGACCCGCTGTTCCCGACCTCCGGTGTGTTCCGGGCCGGGCTGGCGAGCTTTGCCAAGCTGTTTGCCGACAAGTTCGCGGCCCAGGGCGTGCGGATGAACAATGTGCTGCCGGGCTTTATCGACAGCCTGCCGGAGACTGAGGACCGCAAGGCGCGGATCCCGATGGGGCGTTATGGCACTGCGCGCGAAATCTCTGCGCTGGTAGCCTATCTGGCCTCGGATGATGCGGGTTATACCACCGGGCAGAACATTCGCGTGGACGGCGGTTTGACCCGCGCGATCTAAGCGGGCTGGTTCTGGGAGCAGGCTTAAGTAATGCAAAGACGCCCTTTTTAGAGCCTGTTATCCGCCCTTGGGGTCGATCAGCGGCTTGGCCTTGCCGCGCCGCAGGCCCAGCCGGTGCTCGCGCCAGATCACCAGCACGTTGCCGGCAATGACCAGCGCAGCACCGGCCAGCATCACCAGCGTCGGCCATTCGTCGAACCACACATAGCCGATCACGATGGCAAAGATCATCGAGGCGTAATCATAGGGCGCCAGCATCGAGGCGGGCGCAAAGCGGTAGGAGGAGGTGACCAGGATCTGTGCCACACCGCCGACCAGCCCGGCGCTGACCAACAGCGCGGCGGTTTGCGCGTCAGGCATCACCCAGCCGAAGGGCGCCGTCAGCAGCGCCAGGGCCGAGGCGGTCAGCGAGAAATAGAACACGATGGCCGCGGTATGCTCCGACTGGACCATGCGGCGGATGTGGATCTGCACAAAGCCGCGGGCCACGGTGGCCCCGACCACCAGCAAGACCCCCAGCATGGCGCCATCGCCCAGATCGCCGCCCAGGCGCGGCCAGATCATGATCAGAACGCCTAACAGGCCGATGGCCACGGCACTGATCCGCACCAGCCGGATGGTCTCTCCCAAAAACAGCGCTGCAAGGATCAGCGTGAAGATCGGCGTGGCATAGCCGATGGCCGTGACTTCCGGCAGCGGCAGCAGCGCCAGCCCCATGAAGGTCATCCCCATCGCCGAGGTGCCGACCAGCCCGCGCCACACGTGAAACATCGGCTTCCTGGTGATCAGCCCGTGCCGCAGCTCGCCGCGCGCCGCCAGCCAGGCCACGATCACCGGAATGGCAAAGAAGGAGCGGAAGAACACGGCCTCGCCCGCGGGGACGGTTTCCGAGGTGGCCTTGATGATCCCGGACAATGCGGTGAACAGCGCAATGGCGGTCACTTTCAAGAGGACCGCCAGCACAGGCCGATGCGATGTTAAGGATTTTGCCATGGCGCGACCCTGCGCCCAAGCGCCGCAAAGATCAATGGCTTGATTTTGGCTGGCCAAGCCGCGCAAATGGCGCCGCCAGATGAAGGAGCCGCAGATGTATGACGCCAACCACCTGATCCGCCAGCTGCGTGAGTCCTCCCTGGGGCGCGAGGAGGATGTTTTTGCCCGGCTCCCGGAGGGCGGCACGGTCACCTTCGGCGCGCTGTTTGCCGGCGCGGAGCGGATGGCGGCGGCTTTGGTCTCGCAAGGCGTGCAGCCCGGCGACCGGGTGGCGGTGCAGGTTCAGAAGACCTTTCAGGCGATTGAGCTGTACCTGGGCACGGTAATGGCGGGCGGCATCTTTCTGCCGCTCAACACCGCTTATACCGGGCCGGAAGTCGCCTATTTCGTTGGCGACGCAACGCCCCGGGTGGTGGTTTGCGATCCTGCACGGCTGGAGGAGATCAGCGCGGTCTCCGGAGAGGCGGAGGTGCTGACACTGGATGCGGCGGGGCAGGGCAGCTTGCGGGATCTGGCGGACGGGCAGGGCGGCTTTGATCCTGTGGCCCGAAAGGCGGATGATCTTGCGGCGATCCTTTATACCTCCGGCACCACCGGGCGCTCCAAGGGTGCGATGCTGAGCCATGACAATTTGGCCTCCAACTCGCTGACGCTGCGGGATTGCTGGCGGTTCACCAAGGACGACGTGCTGATCCATGCGCTGCCGATCTTCCACACACACGGGCTGTTTGTGGCAACCAATGTGGCGCTGTTTGCCGGCGCCCAGGTGGTGTTCCTGCCGGGGTTCGATGGGGATGCCATTTTGGAGGCGATGCCCAAGGCCACGGCGCTGATGGGGGTGCCGACCTTTTACACCCGCCTGCTGTCGGATGACCGGCTGACGCCGGAGCGCGCTGCAAACATGCGTCTGTTCATCTCCGGCTCCGCACCCCTGCTGGTCGATACCCACGAGCAGTGGGAGGCCTGCACCGGCCACCGCATCCTGGAACGCTACGGGATGACCGAAACCAATATGAGCACCTCCAACCCCTATGACGGAGAGCGCCGGGCCGGCACCGTCGGTTTCCCGCTGCCGGGGGTGGAGGCGCGGGTGATGCGGGACGGGGCTGAGGTGCCGGCCGGAGAGATCGGCGTGCTGGAGGTGCGCGGGGCCAATGTGTTCCAGGGCTATTGGCAGATGCCGGAGAAAACGGCGGAGGAGCTGCAGCCGGATGGCTGGTTCATCACCGGCGACATGGCAAAGATCGACGCTGACGGTTATGTCACCATTGTCGGGCGCGAGAAGGATCTGATCATCACCGGCGGATTCAATGTCTATCCCAAGGAGGTGGAGAGCCTGATTGATGACCTGCCCGGCGTGCTGGAAAGCGCCGTCATTGGCGTGCCGCATCCCGACTTTGGCGAGGCAGTGGTGGCGGTGGTTGTGCCGGAAGGCAAGGGCACCAGCGCTGAGGCGATCAAGGCGGCTCTGTCCGGGCATTTGGCCAAGTTCAAGCAACCCAAGGAGATCATCCTGCTGGAGGCCTTGCCGCGCAACACCATGGGCAAGGTGCAGAAGAAAGCCCTGCGCGAGGCATACGCAGGGCTGTTTGGTTAAGCTCTGTTCCGTCCGGCCGAAAGGCCGGGCTGCGCCTGCTTGGGCAGGCGTGGCCCTAAGCACTTAGTGTTGGTGCGCTTCTGCGTGTGCCTCTTCCTCGCGCCACTCCCGCACCGCCTGCACCAGGATCTGGAAGGCGGAGCTCAGGAACAGCCCGCCCATGATGCCGGCCACGATGAGGTCCGGCCAGCCGGTGGCGGTGCCCCAGACGCCAAGCGCCGCAATCATCACCGCCACATTGCCGATCGCGTCATTGCGCGAGCAGAGCCAGACCGAGCGCACATTGGCGTCCCCGTCCTTGTAGCGGGCCAGCAGCATGACCGAGATCAGGTTGGCCGCCAGCGCCATAAAGCCGATAACCCCCATGATCTGCGCCTGCGGCACGCCAACGTAGAACACCTGATAGACGGTGGAGCCGAACACCCAGGCACCCATCAGCAACAGGCTGATGCCCTTGCCCAGGGCGGCCAGTGCCCGGGTGCGTAAGGACGCGCCGATCACCGCCAATGAGATGCCATAGGTCAGCGCGTCACCCAGAAAATCCAGCGCGTCCGCCTTCAGCGCCTGGCTGCCGGACATCTGCCCCGCGCCCATTTCCACCGCGAACATGCCGGCGTTGATGGCGATCACCAGCCAAAGCCTGCGTTTGTAGTCGTCCGATACCCCGTCGAACCTTGCGTTGTGATTGCAGCAGCCTGCCATTGCTCTTGTCCTCATTCCTGATTCGATATCAATGTAGGGCCTCTAGTCACTAGAGCATCAAGAGGTCATTGCGATGTTTTCCATCGGCCAGCTGTCCAAGGCCACCGGCGTGAAGGTGCCAACCATCCGCTATTACGAGGAAATCGGCCTGCTGCCGCAACCGGGCCGCAATGCCGGCAACCAGCGCCGCTACGGGCAGGACGGCATGGACGCGCTGGGTTTTATCAGACATGCCCGCGACCTTGGGTTTTCGCTGGAGGACATCAAGGTGATGATGTCGATCGAGGGACAATTGGGAGAGGATTGCTCAGAGGTGCACCGCATCGCCGAGGCGCAGCTGAATGCGGTGCGGGCGCGGATAACCAGGCTGGAGCGGCTGGCGGGGGAGTTGGAGCGCATCACCCATCTGTGCGGCCACGGGCAGGGCGGAGATTGCAAGGTGCTGTCGGCGCTGGGCGATCACGGGCAATGCGGCAGCGACCACGGCTGAGGAACGAAAAAAGGCGAAGCCTGCATCTGCACGCTTCACCCTTGAGAATGCGAATTGGCGCTTATTAGAGCCTTACCTTCAGCCAATCCGGCCCTGGTTTTCGCCGATCTGGCCGCGATGCAGCAACAGGTGATCGAGGATCACGCAGGCCATCATTGCCTCGGCCACCGGCACCGCGCGGATGCCGACGCAGGGGTCGTGGCGGCCCTTGGTGATCACTTCGGTGGCGGAACCGTCCTTGCGGATCGACTGGCGCGGGGTGAGGATTGAAGACGTTGGCTTGACCGCAAAGCGCACCACCACATCCTGCCCGGTGGAGATGCCGCCGAGGATGCCGCCGGCGTGGTTGGAGGAATACTCAGGGCCGTTTTCGCCCATGAAAATCTCGTCGGCGTTTTCCGAACCTTTGAGGCGCGCGGCGTTCATGCCTTCGCCGATCTCGACGCCCTTCACGGCGTTGATCGACATCATCGCGGCGGCCAGATCGGTGTCCAGCTTGCCATAAACCGGCGCGCCGATGCCTGCGGGGACACCCCGGGCAACAACCTCAACCACGGCGCCAACGGAATCATGCGCCTTGCGCAGGGCCTGCAGGTAGTCTTCCCATTCCTGCACTGCGCCAGCGTCGGGGATCCAGAAATCATTCTGTTCAATCGCGTCCCAGTCAAAGCGGCTGCGGTCGATCTCCAGCTCGCCCATTTGGGTCATGTAGCCCTTGATCTCCAGCCCCGGCACCAGCGCCTTGATTGCTTCACGTGCAACACCGCCGGCTGCCACCCGCGCCGCGGTCTCGCGCGCCGAGGAGCGGCCGCCGCCGCGGTAGTCGCGGTTGCCGTATTTCTGGAAATAGGTGATGTCGGCGTGGCCCGGGCGGAAGGTCTGGGAAATCTCGCCGTAGTCCTTGGAGCGCTGGTCGGTGTTTTCGATCATCAGCTGGATCGGGGTGCCGGTGGACATGCCGTCGAACACGCCGGAGAGGATCTTCACCGCGTCCGGTTCGTTGCGCTGGGTGGTATTCTTGTTCTGGCCGGGACGGCGCTTGTCCAGCCACTGCTGCAGCATTTCCGGCGCCAGCGGCACGTTCGGCGGGCAGCCGTCGACGGTGGCGCCAAGCGCGGGCCCGTGGCTTTCGCCCCAGGTGGTGACGCGGAAGAGGTGTCCAAAGCTGTTCATCGACATGAGGCGCGGTCTCCTTTGCGGGACGTGCTTAGCGGGCAGGGGCCTGTGCCTCAAGCGGATTCCTCTGCGGCAAAGGGCATAGGGGGCGCTGTCCCCGCCGCCTGGGGCGGCTCCCCCGGGATATTTTCAGCTGGAAGAACACAGGATCGGCGCGGGCGGCGGTCCAGTTTGCCTGAAGCGTAGGTCCTGGCGGGGCTTTGGCTTGTCTTTGCTGCGGCTGGGGCCTAATGTCCGCGCCACCTCGGGGTGCGCGCAAGCGCTGAGATGACACCCGTTGAACCTGAACCGGATCACACCGGCGGAGGGAAGGTACTGGACAGCCTCCACCCTTGCCCAAAGCCGCAAAGGAGGATGGCATGAAACATCTTGCATTTGCAGCGGGACTGCTTGGCGCCTCGGCAGCCTTTGCCGAAACGCCCGAACTCACCGTTTATACCT
This sequence comes from Leisingera sp. ANG-M6, assembly GCF_000813905.1. Lineage (NCBI taxonomy): Bacteria > Pseudomonadati > Pseudomonadota > Alphaproteobacteria > Rhodobacterales > Roseobacteraceae > Leisingera > Leisingera sp. ANG-M6. The sequence continues at coordinate 238,436 of NZ_JWLG01000015.1, read as the reverse complement.
ATGACAGCTTTGTTTCCGACTGGGGCCCAGGCCCGGCAGTGGAAAAGGCGTTTGAGGAGGTTTGCGGCTGCGACCTGAAACTGGTTGGCGCAGGCGATGGCGCGGCGCTGCTGGCGCGGGTCAAGCTGGAGGGCGCACGCTCGGACGCGGACGTGGTGCTGGGGCTGGATACCAACCTGACCGCGGCGGCCAAGGAAACCGGGTTGTTTGCAGAGCATTCCGTGAGCGCCGAGTTTGCGCTGCCGGTGGAATGGAACGACGCGACCTTTGTGCCGTATGACTGGGGCTACTTTGCCTTTGTCCACAACGCCGATGCCGCGGCGCCCGCGGATTTCAAGGCGCTGGCCGCCAGCGACACCAAGATCGTGATCCAGGACCCGCGCTCCTCGACACCGGGTCTGGGCCTGCTCTTGTGGGTGAAGGCCGCCTATGGCGACGAGGCGCCGGAGATTTGGAAGGGCCTGTCTGACAACGTCGTGACCGTGACCAAGGGCTGGTCCGAGGCCTATGGCATGTTCCTGGAGGGTGAGGCCGACATGGTGCTGTCCTATACCACTTCGCCCGCTTATCACCTGATTGCCGAGGAAGACGGCTCCAAGGCGGCGGCGGCCTTTGATGAGGGGCATTACATGCAGGTGGAGGTGGCCGGCAAACTGGCGAACAGCGACCAGCCGGAGCTGGCCGACCAGTTCCTGGCCTTTATGGTGTCGGATGCGTTCCAGTCGATCATTCCGACCACCAACTGGATGTATCCGGCGGTGACCCCGGCGGCAGGCCTGCCGGAAGGATTCGGCACCCTGATCGCGCCTGAAAAATCGTTGCTGCTGAGCGAAACGGAAGCGGCAGAAGTGCGCGATGCGGCGCTGGGCGAATGGCTGGACGCGCTCAGCCAGTAAGCGCCTTTCCCGGAAGCGCCGCTGCCCTGCTGGTGGCGGCGCTGATTCTGGGGACGCTGGGGGCTGTTGCCCTGCGGGCCGAGGCCGGCACCGGGTTCGGCGTTAGCGACTGGGCGGCGCTGCGGTTCACGCTGACCCAGGCGAGTCTGTCGGCGCTCTTGAGCGTCGGCCTTGCCATTCCCGTCGCCCGCGGGCTGGCGCGGCGGCGGTTCCCGGGGCGGACGCTGCTGATTGCACTGCTGGGCGCGCCCTTCATTCTTCCTGTAATTGTTGCGATCCTTGGTCTGTTGGCTGTCTTTGGCCGGGCCGGCTGGCTGAGCCAAGGGTTGATTTTCCTTGGGTTAGAGCCTGTTCAAATCTACGGGCTGCACGGGGTGGTGCTGGCGCATGTCTTTTTCAACCTGCCTTTGGCAACCCGGCTGATCCTGCAGGGCTGGCAGGAAATTCCTGCCGAGCGTTTCCGTCTGGCGGCGCAGCTGGATGCCGGGCCGCTGGCGATGTGGCGGCTGCTGGAAGGGCCGATGCTGCGGCGGGTGGCGCCGGGCGCGCTGGCGGTGGTGTTTGCCATTTGCCTGTCCAGCTTTGCGGTGGCGCTGACCTTGGGCGGCGGCCCGAGGGCGACGACCCTTGAGCTCGCCATCTATCAGGCGTTCCGCTTTGATTTCGACCTGGGCCGCGCGGCGCTTCTGTCGGGGCTGCAGCTGCTGCTGACCGGTGCCGCCGCGCTGGTGGCGTTGCGGGTGTCGGCGGGCGAAGGATTTGGGGCCGGGCTTGACCGGGCTGTGCAGCGCTGGGACGGGCAGGGGGCACTGGCGCGTGGATTGGACGGGTTCTGGATTGTCCTGTCGGCGGCGTTTCTGCTGCTGCCGCTGGCGGCGATTGTGCTGGCGGGGCTGCCGGGGCTGACAGCACTGAAGGGCTCTGTATGGCAGGCGGCGGGGAACTCCATTCTGGTTGCTGCGCTCAGCACCGTGATCCTGTTGATGCTTGCCCTGCCGATGGCCGCTGCGGCTGCCGCCGGGCGCAGCGGCATCGCCGAACTTTCGGGTATCCTCGGCCTTGCGGCCTCGCCGCTGGTAATCGGCACCGGGCTGTTCATCCTGATCTACCCCATTGCGGACCCCTTTGCGCTGGCGCTGCCGGTGACAGCTCTGGTCAATGCGGTGATGGCGCTGCCCTTTGCCATGCGCATCCTGGTGCCGCGGGCGCGGGAGGTTCTGGGGCGTTATGGCCGGTTGTCGCTGTCGCTGGACATGCAGGGATGGGCGTTCGTGCGCAGGGTCTACCTGCCGCGGATGCGGGCACAGACAGGGTTTGCGGCCGGGCTGGCAGCGGCGCTGTCGATGGGGGATCTTGGCGTGGTGGCGCTGTTCGCCGATCCGGATTTCGCAACACTGCCCTTGCAGATCTACCGGCTGATGGGGGCCTACCGGATGGAGGCGGCTGCTGCTGCGGCGCTGCTCTTGCTGATGCTGTCGATGGGGGCATTCTGGATTTTGGACCGCGGGGGGCGCTGGCATGCTGAGGCTTGAGAGCTGCCGGATCATGAACGGCGATTACGCGGTGGAGGCGGATCTGGAGATCGCGCCCGGCGCCTGCGTCGCGGTGATTGGCCCGTCCGGGGCCGGCAAGTCAACGCTGGTGGAGGCCGTGGCCGGTTTCCTGCCGGTGACCCGCGGGCGTATTTTGTGGAGGGGCGCCGACCTGACCCGCCAGGCGCCGGGCAAGCGGCCGGTGGCAATGCTGTTTCAGGACGGCAACCTGTTCCCGCATCTGACCGTGGCGCAGAATGTGGCGCTGGGGCTGCATGCAAACCTGCGGCTGAGCGCGGCGGAGTGGAGCCGGGTTGATGCCGCGCTGGAGCGGGTTGGCCTGGGCGGCATGGGCACACGCAAGCCTGCGGCCCTGTCCGGCGGGCAGCAAAGCCGGGTGGCGCTGGCGCGGGTGCTGGTGCAGGGGCGGGACATTCTGCTGTTGGATGAGCCCTTTGCCGCGCTGGGCCCGGCGCTGAAAGCAGAGATGCTGGACCTGGTGGCGGAACTGGCCCGCGAAAGCGGCGCCACGGTGCTGATGGTCAGCCATGATCCGAATGACGCCCGCCGGATCGCGGATCAGGTGGTGCTGGTGGCGGAGGGCAGGGCGCATGAGCCGCAGGCAACGGCGGAGCTGCTGAACAACCCGCCGCCGGCCTTGAAGGCTTATTTGGGATCTGCCTGACGCGCCGCCGGGAGCCGGTTTCGGAGGCGTGTAAGTGAAAAGGGGTTTCGCTGCGAAACCTTGTTTATAAACAAATGGTTAAACAGATTTTTTGGCCTTTTGCCGGATGCCCGCCGCCGGTGCGGCGGGCTGGTGCAGGGGATAATGCACTGTAAGTGCTGTGTTTATGCGGCCAACGCCGCCTCCCGCGTCTTGGTGATCATCAGCGCTGCACTGGCGGCTTCGTTGCCTTTTTGCACGAAGTGCGCGCGGTAGATGGCCATGTGATGCTCCGTTTCCTGGAAATGATGCGGTGTCAGCGAGACCGACAGAACCGGCACCCCGGTGTCCATGCCGGCGCGCATCAGACCGTCAACCACGGCCTGCGCCACGAAATCATGCCGGTAGATGCCGCCGTCGACGACCAGCGCAGCGCAGGCCACGGCGGCGTATTTTCCAGTTTTTGCCAGCTCCTGCGCCAAGAGGGGCATTTCAAAGGCGCCGGGAACGTCGAACACGTCGACCTGCTCCGCCGGGATCAGCTGCAGGAAGCCCTCCAGCGCCTGGTCGACAATATCGGCATGCCATTGCGCCTTGATGAAGGCATAGCGGGTGTGTGTCATTTCGTAATCTCCTATACAGTTTGGTGGCCCGCTGGCGGCCGCGAAAACCGGTGTCCACTTTTCGCTGCCAGCACGGCATGACACGTCACCCAAGGCGATCACGAACAGACGGGCGCACGTATCCGTGGCTCGTCTGCACGTTCTCTTCCATCCGGACTATGACCGTCGGCTCTGGAGTCGCACCAGATCTGCTGACACTTCCAAAAGCTTGGAAGCCGCTCGCGGGCTTACGGGACGTGCCCGCTTACCGCCGGTGGGGAATTCCGCCCCGCCCTGAGAACACGCGGACATTGCCAAGCGGCGCAGCCGATTTCAAGATCGGAACGCTGGGGGCCCGTCCGGGAAGTGAAATTGGTATTGTTCCTTGGCCGGGAAGTGGAGCTTTTCAAATTGCAGGACCCCATTCCATGGTACGGGGGACGGGCAGGCACAGGAGAATTTTCATGCACCCCAATCCGGTTTTCCACGATGCGGATACCGCTCAGAACCTGGCGTTTGCCCGTGCGCGGGCCTTTGGCGTGCTGGCGGTCTCCACGGAGGAGGCGCCGCTGATCAGCCATGTGCCGTTCCTGATTTCCGAAGACGGTGAATGGGCGGATCTGCATCTGGTGCGCTCCAATCCGATTGTGCGGATGCTGAAGGAAGCGCGCCCGGCCAGGATCGCCGTCAGCGGGCCGGATGGCTATGTCTCGCCGGACTGGTACGGGGTGCCAGATCAGGTGCCGACCTGGAACTATGTCGCGGTGCATCTGACTGGCGAGCTGGAGTTGCGTTCGGATGAGGAATTGCGCGATCTGCTGGACCGGCAGTCGGCGTTCTATGAGGCGCGGCTGGCGCCGAAGCCGCCCTGGACGACGGCCAAGATGGATGCAGCGGCGCTGGCGCGGATGATGCGGATGATCGTGCCCGCCCGGATGCGGATCACGGGCTCTGATGGCACCTGGAAGCTGAGCCAGAACAAACCGGACGCCGCGCGCGCGGGAGCCGCAGAGGCCATAGCCGGCGGCATGGGCGCGGAGCTGGAGGAGCTGGCGGTGCTGATGCGTCAGGCTTCTACCAGATCATAGTGTTTGATGGTGCGCGACTCGACCAGTTCGGCCTCGGCCGGGTCGATGTGCGGACTGGTGTAATCCTCGCCCACAAATGCCTTGAGCGAGGCCAGATCCCTCCAGACCATCACAAAGCTGAACTCCCGCGGGGTCTCAGAGCGCGGCGCGCCGGGCAGGACCGAGACGATGCCCTCGGTGCCCTTCATCAGCGGGATTGCGGTTTCATGAAAGAACTTGCTGAACTCGGCTTCTTTGCCGGGCCGTATGGTAACCTGGAATATCCGCATGATCATTGTGGGGCTCCTGTCACTTGTTACACAGGCCCAGTCTAGCACAGTGCTGCATTTGCCCCTTCCCCTCAGGCCCGCTTGCAGTAGGCTGCGGCCAAACACCGGAGGATTTTCCATGAAGCTCACTTTTTCCCAGGCATCCCCCTTTGCCCGCAAGGTTGTGGTTTTGCTGCATGAAACCGGGCAGCTGGAGGATGTTGATATTGTGGACGTCACCACCACACCCCTGAAGCCCAGCCCGGATGTGAAGGCCAGCAACCCGCTGGCCAAGATCCCGGCGCTGGAGCGCAATGACGGGCCGGCCTTGTATGACAGCCGGGTGATCTGCGCCTACCTGGATGAGCGCGCAGGCGGCAAATTGTATGGCCGCGGCTGGGACAGCAAGGTGCTGGAGGCCACGGCCGACGGAATCATGGATGCGGCGGTGCTGATGTCTTATGAAAAACGGCTGCGTCCCGAAGAAAAACAATGGGACGGCTGGCTGGAGGCGCAGCAAAGCAAGGTGCTGGGCGGCTGCGCGGCGCTGAATGCCCGCTGGATGAGCCACCTGCAGGGGCCGCTGGATATCGGCCAGATCGCGGTGGCCTGCGCCCTGGCTTATGTGGATTTCCGCCACCCGGAAACCAACTGGCGCCAGGGTAATGAGGGGCTGGCGGACTGGTTCGCTGATTTCGAATCGCGCCCGGCGATGCAGGCGACAAAACCACCCGCGGCCTGAGCTCTGGGCCTTGAAACAGACAGGTGCCGCGCCGATATGGGTGCGGCACTGTCACACAGGCGTGACAGAATTGCCGTCTGCGGCTTTCTGCGCGCCTATGACCGCTGGACGAAGCGGCTTCTCCCCGCTAGACACGCGCCTGAGTCACTGCGAGCAATCGCGGTGCATGCGCATGTTTGCCCTAAACGGGCGCTGGAATTGGAGAAAACCTCGTGTCCCACGCAGAAGACCACGAAGGAACCCGGAGAGATTTCCTCTACTACGCCACTGCCGGCGCCGGGGCAGTGACCGCGGGTGCCGCCGTATGGCCCCTGGTCAACCAGATGAACCCCTCCGCCGACGTGAAAGCGCTGTCCTCGATCCTGGTCGATGTCAGCGGCGTGGAAGTTGGCACGCAGATCTCGGTCATGTTCCTTGGTAAGCCGGTGTTCATCCGCCGCCGCACCCAGGAAGAGATCGAGGCAGCCCGTGCCGTGGAGCTGTCCGAACTGATCGACCCGCGGTCGGAAAACGCCAACAAGCCGGGCACCGACGCGGCTGACGCGAACCGGACCATGGACGACGCCGGCGAATGGCTGGTGATGATGGGTGTTTGCACCCACCTCGGCTGTGTGCCGCTGGGCGACGGTGCCGGCGAATTCAACGGCTGGTTCTGCCCGTGCCACGGCTCGCACTACGACACCGCAGGCCGCATCCGCAAAGGCCCGGCGCCGGAGAACCTGCACGTGCCGGTGGCTGAGTTCACCGATGCCAACACCATCAAGCTGGGATAAGGAAACGCGCTCATGTCCGGTATTCCGCACGACCATTACGAGCCGAAGACAGGCGCAGAAAAGTGGCTGCACAGCCGCCTGCCCATCGTCGGCCTGATCTATGACACCATCATGATCCCCACCCCCAAGAACCTGAACTGGTGGTGGATCTGGGGCATCGTCCTGGCCTTCTGCCTGGCGCTGCAAATCGTCACCGGCATCGTCCTGGTGATGCACTACACCCCGCATGTTGATCTGGCGTTCGCCTCTGTCGAGCATATCATGCGCGACGTGAACGGCGGCCATATGCTGCGTTACCTGCATATGAACGGCGCGTCGCTGTTCTTTGTTGCTGTCTACATCCACATCTTCCGCGGCCTGTACTACGGCTCCTACAAGGCGCCCCGCGAAGTCACCTGGATTGTCGGCATGCTGATCTACCTGATGATGATGGGCACCGCCTTCATGGGCTACGTTCTGCCCTGGGGCCAGATGTCCTTCTGGGGGGCCACCGTTATCACCGGCCTGTTTGGCGCGATCCCGTTCATCGGCGAAGCGATCCAGACCTGGCTGCTGGGCGGGCCCGCAGTGGACAACGCAACCCTGAACCGCTTCTTCTCGCTGCACTACCTGCTGCCCTTCGTGATTGCAGCGCTGGTGATCGTGCACATCTGGGCCTTCCACACCACCGGCAACAACAACCCGACCGGTGTTGATGTCCGCAAGGGGTCCAAGGAAGAAGCCAAGAAAGACACCCTGCCGTTCTGGCCGTACTTCGTGATCAAGGACTTCCTGGGCCTGGCCGTTGTGCTGGTTGTGTTCTGGGCCATCGTCGGCTTCATGCCGAACTACCTGGGCCACCCGGACAACTACATCGAAGCCAACCCGCTGGTGACCCCGGCGCACATCGTTCCGGAATGGTACTTCCTGCCGTTCTACGCGATCCTGCGTGCCTTCACCTCCGAGGTCTGGGTGGTGCAGTTCGCGTCCTTCGTGACCGGCGGCATTGTGGATGCGAAGTTCTTTGGCGTGATCGCCATGTTCGGCGCGATCCTGGCCATGGCGCTGGCGCCCTGGCTGGACACCTCCAACGTGCGTTCGGGCCGTTACCGCCCGATGTTCAAATGGTGGTTCGCGCTGCTGGTCGTCGACTTCTTTGCCCTGATGTGGCTGGGTGCGATGCCGGCGGAAGAGCCTTATGCATCGTTCTCGCTGATCGCATCGGCCTACTGGTTCGGCTACTTCTTCGTGATCCTGCCGCTGCTGGGCGTGATCGAGAAGCCGCTGGCTCAGCCTGCAACCATCGAAGAGGATTTCGACGCCCACTACGGCAAGAAGTCTTCTGCTGACGCCACTCCTGCCGAGTAAGAAGAAGGAACACCTGACAATGTTCAAGAAACTGGCAACCGGTGCCGCCTTCGCTCTGGCCATGATCCCTGCTGCGTCTTACGCAGCAGGCGGCGGCGAGCAGCACATCACCGACTACGCCTTCTCGTTTGAAGGCCCGTTCGGCACTTACGACCGCAACCAGCTGCAGCGCGGCCTGCAGATCTACACCGAAGTCTGCGCGGCCTGCCACGGGCTGAAGCTGGTGCCGCTGCGCACCCTGGCAGACGAGGGCGGCCCGCAGCTGCCGGAGGATCAGGTGCGTGCCTACGCAGCTGACAACTTCAGCGTCTACGATCCGGAACTGGATGAGGACCGCCCGGCCAAGCCGGTCGATCACTTCCCGGAGAACAACAACGCCGGCGCCCCGGACCTCAGCATGATGGCCAAGGCGCGTGCGGGCTTCCACGGCCCCTATGGCCTGGGCATCAACCAGCTGTTCAAGGGCATGGGCGGTGCCGAGTACATCGCCTCGCTGCTGGCCGGCTACACCGGTGAGTCCAAGGAAGAAGCAGGCACCACCTTCTATGAGAACACTGCCTTCCCGGGCGGCTGGATCTCCATGGCGCCGCCGCTGTCCGATGAGCAGGTGGAATTTGCCGACGGCCACGCCAACGACGTGGAAGCCATGTCGCAGGACGTCGCGGCCTTCCTGATGTGGACCGCAGAGCCCAAGATGATGGCGCGCAAGCAGGCCGGTTTTGTCGGCGTGCTGTTCCTGACCCTGCTGTCGGTGATGCTGTATCTGACCAACAAGCGCCTTTGGGCGCCGCACAAGGGCAAGCACTGATCCCTGGCAGCTGACTAAAGCTTTGAAACATCAAACCCCCGCAAGTGATGCTTGCGGGGGTTTTTCGTTGCTGACGGGGGGGGGCGCTGCCCCTCTGCGCGCGGACGCGCATTCACCCCGGGGTATTTCGGACCAGAAAGAAGCCGGAAGCCTAGGCCAGCGGGCTGACCGTCAGATGCGGAAGGCCGTTGGAAGTCTTCTGCGGCGAGCGGTCGTCGGCATTGATCACCGCGGACACCCGCTGACGCCAGGAGGAGAAGCTGTCGAACTGGACCACGTCCACAGGCGCGTCGAATTGCAGGGTGATCCGCCGGTGGCCATTGCCGCCGCAGGCAGCCAGACCGTGGACATAGCCGGTGAAGGGCTGGCCCAGATAGCGCCCCTCGACCCGCATCCCCACCTGCAGCTCCGGCGCGTTGGAGGCACGGGCGTGGAGCGTGTTCCAGTCGCGGAAACCGTAGTACTGGGCGATCCGCTCCAGGGCGGTGCTGTGGGGGATGGGCTGTCCCTGGGCCTTGGAATGCTTGCGCAAGAGCCGGGCCTCGGCCTTGAGCTGCGCAACAGAAGGAAGGGCAGAGTTGGTCTGCATGGATGTACCTTTCGCGAAAGGGTGCATGTGCCGTTGCAGACAGGGCTCGCATTGCTGTCCGGGCGTGCACCCAGGCGTCAGGATAAACCTTGTCCGGATTTCACCATGGCCAGCGGCCGCGAGCGGCAGGTATCCGGGACCTGTGTTGTGAGATTTAGCGGGTAGGAGCGGGGAAAGCAATTCCCCTCTGGGTCAGGCCACCAGCTGGCTGCCTGCCGTACCGGTAATGGCGGCGGTGACGATCCGGCCTTCTTCCTGGGGGGCTGCGAACGCCACTTCCGTGAACTGTTCGGTGCGGCCCATATGCGGGTTTTCCATCAGAATGCGGTGGGTCTTGCCGACCTGCTCTGCCAGATGGCGTTCCACCTGCGCATCGCCGGCCGCGCGCAGGCGGGCCGCACGCTCCTTGATCACGTTGCCGTTCACCTGGTTCGGGATCTTCGCCGCCGGGGTGCCCTCGCGCTTGGAATAGGGGAAGACGTGCAGCCAGGTCAGATCGCAGTCGGTGACCAGTTTCAGCGAGTTCTCGAAATGGGCGTCGGACTCGGTCGGGAAGCCTGCGATGATGTCGGCGCCGAATGTCATCTCCGGACGCAGGCGGCGGGCCTCCTCGCAAAACGCGATGGCGTCGTCGCGCAGGTGGCGGCGGGCCATGCGTTTCAGGATCAGGTTGTCGCCATGCTGCAGCGACAGGTGCAGATGCGGCATCAGGCGCGGTTCGGTAGCAATCGCCTGCATCAGGTTTTCGTCCGCCTCGATCGAATCGATCGAGGAGATGCGCAGCCGCGGCAGGTCCGGCACCAGCCTGAGGATCCGCATCACCAGGTCGCCCAGGCGGGGCTGTGCGGGCAGATCAGCGCCCCAGGAGGTCAGGTCCACGCCGGTCAGAACCACCTCGTTGTAGCCCCTGTCCACCAGCCGCTTGATCTGGTCGATCACCACGCCCGCGGGGACCGAGCGGGAGTTGCCGCGGCCGTAGGGGATGATGCAGAAGGTGCAACGGTGGTCGCAGCCGTTCTGGACCTGCACATAGGCGCGGCTGCGGGTGCCGAAACCGTCGATCAGGTGGCCTGCGGTCTCTGTCACCGACATGATGTCGTCGACCTGGACCTTCTCCGTGGTGCCGATGAAATCCGGGCCCTTGGCGATCTGCTGCCAGGTCTCGGGCTGCATCTTCTCGGTATTGCCGATGACGCGGGTGACCTCTTCCATTGCGGCAAAGGTTTCCGGCTCTGTCTGGGCCGCGCAGCCGGTCACGATGATCGGCGCCTCCGGATTTTCGCGGCGCAGCTTGCGGATCTCCTGGCGCGCCTTGCGCACGGCCTCGGCTGTTACCGCGCAGGTGTTGACCACCACGGCGTTCTCCAGGCCTGCCTGCTGGCTCAGCTCCTTCATCGCCTCGGTCTCATAGGCATTCAGGCGGCAGCCGAGGGTGGTGAACTTGGGCACGCTCATGCCAGCGACTCCAGGAATTCGCGGGTGAAGGTGCCGTCGAACACATGCATGGTCGGGCCGGTCATCCAAACGCCGTCCTCAGCCCAGTCGATCCACAGGGTGCCGCCATCCAGATCGATCTGCACCTTGCGGCCCGTCAGGCCGCGCCGGGCGGCTGCAACGGCGGTTGCGCAGGAGGAGGAGCCGGAGGCCAGTGTCACGCCTACACCGCGCTCCCAGACGCGCATGCGGATGCGGTCGGGGCCGGTGACCTGGGCGACCTGTACATTGGTGCGCTGCGGGTAGAGCGGGTGGTGCTCGTAGCGGGGACCGAATTCCGCCAGCGGAATGACCTCGGCGTCCTCGACAAAGAAGGTGCAGTGGGGGTTGCCCATGCCGGTGGCTGTGGGGCCGCCCTCGATCGGCAGTTCCAGCGTGTCCGCTTCCTCGGCCAGGGGAATGTCCTGCCAGTCCAGCTGCGGCGCCCCCATGTTGACGGAGGTGAGCCCGTTGCCGGCGTCGCGGGCATAAAGGTCGCCGCGGTCCGTGGTCAGGTGCAGCTCCGGCTTGCCGGTCTCCAGGATCAGGTGGCGGGCGATGCAGCGGGTGGCGTTACCGCAGGCCGCAGAGGTGGAGCCGTCGGCATTGAAGAAGGTCAGATGCGCGTCGCCCGGCCCGTTCGAGATCACCGTCAGCTGGTCAAAGCCGACGCCGAACTGGCGGTGCGCGATTCCCTTGGCCATCGCCGGGGTGATGGCAATGTCCTGCGCGCGCGCGTCGACAACGACGAAGTCGTTGCCCAGCCCGTGCATCTTCATGAAGGGGATTTTTATGTCTGCCGAGGTGCTCATGGCGGGCATATAGACCCGGCGCGGAGATGAATCCAGCCTTCGGTGAGAAAAGTTGAAAAAAGGGGTTGACCCCCCGCCGCACTGGCCCTAGATACGCCGCCTATCGGGACAGCGTGACACACACCGCCACGCCGGACCAAAGCGAAATAAGTGCTTGAACCTTCTGGGAAAAACACTTAGACCGCGACGAAGAAGTGGGCCGTTAGCTCAGTTGGTAGAGCAACTGACTTTTAATCAGTGGGTCGCAGGTTCGAATCCTGCACGGCTCACCACTTCCTCCCAAAACCGCTGATGATGACTGAGAAATGCGCTACAGGTATCCCTGAGCGCGGAAGCTGAGTTCGGCGGATTTTCCGATGATCAGATGGTCGTGCAGGGCGATTCCCAAGGCGCTGAGGGCGGCCTGAATCTGATCCGTCATGCCGATGTCACTGTCCGAGGGCGTGGGGTCTCCGGAGGGGTGATTATGCACTAGAATCAAGGCGCTGGCGTTGAGTTCCAGGGCGCGTTTGGCGACCTCGCGCGGGTAGACCGGGACGTGGTCGACGGTGCCGCGGGCCTGTTCCTCGTCGGCGATCAGGACGTTCTTGCGGTCCAGGAACAGGATGCGGAACTGTTCGGTTTCGCGATGCGCCATGGTGGTGTGGCAATAGTCCAGGAGGGCGTCCCAACTGGAGATTATCTGCCGTTGCATCACCCGGGCGCGGGCCATGCGGTGGGCGGCGGCCTCCAGCACCTTGAGGTCGGTGATCACAGCGTCGCCGATGCCCTTCACTTGTGCCAGCCGTTCCGGTGAGGCCGTCACCACGCGATTGAAATCGCCAAAAGTATCAAGCAGTTGCCGCGCCAAGGGTTTCACGTCGCGGCGCGGGATGGAGCGGAACAGGACCAGTTCCAGCAGCTCGTAATCGGGCATCGCAGCGGCGCCGCCAGCCATGAAACGCTCGCGCAGGCGGGCGCGGTGGTCCTTGATGTAGGAGGGGAGGCGGCCGGGGGAGAGCGGGGCCGCAGGGGCCTCCTCGCTGCCGGGAAACAGCGGCAGGGAGACGTCCTCGAATGCGGGGTCCTGTGCCATGGCGCCATGGTGCCGCCATCATGGTTGAGGAAGTGTTAATGGATGCCCTGCGAGAGCGGCGGAGGGGCGGCTGTAAGGGGGTGACAGGCGTGCACCCCTTGTGCACCCCCTGTGCACCGCCGCAGCGCGGCGTGGGGGATAGTGAGCGGGCGTCTATGATCCCGTTTCGATGGATTTGTAGAACCCAGACCAATCCTGAGGTTCTGGGAACTTAGTTTCAAACTGAATTCTGTCGTTGGTTTCCAGCTGCGAAAACCACGCGCGAAAATTTCTCATGTAGTCTTCTCCGCCGCCCATGCGCCAGCACATCGAAGTATGGCCGTAACCAGGGATCTCGCACCAGCGCGGTATGATTGTTCCTTCATTGACGCGCTTGTCCCACGCGGCATTCGCCTTGGCGATGCCATCCTCCAAAAATGCCATGGCGTCATCAGGGATTTTGCCGTCGATGATCTTCCATTCTTTGTTGGCCACTACTGAACCTCTTTATAAAGAAAGCGCCCCGGCTGGGACGCTTTCAGAAAGTCGGAGAGGTGGCAATGCCCGGGGCTCCGCCCGTTCGGCCCTGAAACCGTCCCCCGGACGGTTTCCTAGACGGGCCTCACCCCTTCATCCCATCCCAGAAGCTTTTCACCGAAGAGAAGAAGCTGCGGGATTCGGGGTTGGTGTTTTCCTCGGATATGTCCTCGAACTCGCGCAGAAGCTCCTTCTGGCGGGCGGTGAGGTTCATCGGGGTTTCCACCGCCAGTTCGATGAACATGTCGCCGGTGGCACCACCGCGCAGCGCCGGCATGCCCTTGCCGCGCAGGCGCATCTGACGGCCGGACTGGCTGCCCTCGGGGATTTGCACGCGGCCGCGGCCTCCGTCGATGGTCGGCACCTCGATGGAGCCGCCAAGCGATGCCTTGGCCATGCTGACCGGCACCCGGCAATAGAGGTTGTTGCCGTCACGCTCAAACAGCTTGTGCGGGCCGACCTCGACAAAGATGTAGAGATCGCCCGGAGGGCCGCCGCGCAGGCCGGCTTCGCCTTCGCCTGCCAGTCGGATGCGGGTACCGGTTTCCACGCCTGCCGGGATGTTCACCGACAGCGAGCGGTCTTTTTCCACCCGGCCGTGGCCGTGGCAGGATTTGCACGGGTTCTTGATGATCTGGCCCAGGCCCGAGCAGGTCGGACAGGTGCGTTCAACGGTGAAGAAGCCCTGCTGCGCGCGGACCTTGCCCATGCCGGAACAGGTCGGGCAGGTAGTGGGCTCGACGCCGCCCTCAGCCCCGGTGCCCTCGCAGGAGGTGCAGGAAACGGAGGCCGGGACCTTGATGGTCTTATGCAGGCCGCTGAAAGCTTCCTCCAGCGAGACGCGCAGGTTGTAGCGCAGGTCGGCGCCGCGCGATGCGCGCTGGCGTCCGCCAGCACCGCCGCGCTGGCCGCCCATGAAATCGCCGAACAGGTCGTCGAACACGTCGGAGAAGGCGGAGGAGAAATCGCCGCCGCCAAAGCCCTGGCCGCCGCCGCCGCGCTGGCCGCCGCCCATGCCGTTTTCAAAGGCAGCATGGCCAAAGCGGTCATAGGCCGCCTTTTTCTCGGCGTCCTTGAGGACGTCATAAGCCTCGTTGGCTTCCTTGAACTGCGCCTCGGCGTCCGGATTGTCGGAGTTCCGGTCGGGGTGCAGTTCCTTGGCCTTCTTGCGAAAGCCTTTTTTGATTTCGTCTGCGGTGGCGCCTTTGGCCACGCCCAGAACGTCGTAATAGTCACGTTTTGACATCGGTTACCCCATCTGCCTCAACGAAAATGGGCCGGTCCGGGGTCGGACCGGCCCGCCTTGGCCTGAGTGCTCAGGCGTTAGCGCTTGTCGTTGTCCAGGTCTTCGAACTCGGCATCGACGATGTCGTCGTCAGCCGGGCCTGCGGCTTCGTCAGCTGCTGCCGGCTCGTCGTCGCCGCCTTCTTCGGCCTGCGCCTTGTAGATCGCCTCGCCCAGTTTCATCGCAGCTTCGGTGACGTTCTGGATGCCGGACTTGATCTTGTCGGCGGTTGCCTTGTCGTTCTCCAGCTCGTCCTTCAGCGCGGCCACGGCCAGCTCGATCACCTCGACGGTGGACGGGTCGACCTTGTCGCCATGCTCTTCCACCGATTTCTCGGTCGAGTGGATCAGCGATTCGGCCTGGTTCTTGGCTTCGATCAGCTCGCGGCGTTCCTTGTCCGCCTCGGCGTTGTCCTCGGCGTCCTTGACCATCTTTTCGATGTCGTCGTCGGACAGACCGCCGGAGGCCTGGATGGTGATCTGCTGTTCCTTGCCGGTCGCCTTGTCCTTGGCGCCGACCGACACGATGCCGTTGGCGTCGATGTCGAAGGTCACTTCGATCTGCGGCATGCCGCGCGGTGCCGGCGGGATTTCCTCGAGGTTGAACTGGCCGAGCATCTTGTTGTCGGCTGCCATTTCACGCTCACCCTGGAACACGCGGATGGTCACGGCGTTCTGGTTGTCTTCCGCGGTCGAGAACACCTGCGACTTCTTGGTCGGGATGGTGGTGTTGCGGTCGATCAGGCGGGTGAAGACACCGCCCAGGGTTTCGATGCCGAGCGACAGCGGGGTCACGTCGAGCAGCACCACGTCCTTGACGTCGCCCTGCAGAACGCCGGCCTGGATGGCAGCGCCCATGGCAACCACTTCATCCGGGTTCACGCCCTTGTGCGGCTCCTTGCCGAAGAACTTGGAGACCTCTTCGATGACTTTCGGCATCCGGGTCATACCGCCGACCAGAACCACCTCGTCAATGTCGGAAGCCGACAGGCCTGCGTCCTTCAGGGCCGCCTTGCACGGATCCATCGAGCGTTTGATCAGGTCGGAAACCAGGCTTTCCAGCTTGGCGCGGGTCAGCTTCATTACCATGTGCAGCGGCTGGCCCGAGGACGGGTCCATCGAGATGAACGGCTGGTTGATCTCGGTCTGCGAGGTGGAGGACAGTTCGATCTTGGCTTTCTCTGCGGCCTCTTTCAGGCGCTGCAGGGCCATCTTGTCCTTGGACAGATCGACGCCGTTTTCCTTTTTGAACTCATCCGCCAGGTAGTTGACGATGCGCATGTCGAAGTCTTCGCCGCCCAGGAAGGTGTCGCCGTTGGTCGACTTCACTTCGAACAGGCCGTCGTCGATTTCCAGGATGGTGACGTCGAAGGTGCCGCCGCCGAGGTCATAGACGGCGATGGTCTGGGTGTTTTCCTTGTCCAGGCCATAGGCCAGCGCAGCTGCGGTCGGCTCGTTGATGATGCGCAGCACTTCGAGGCCCGCGATCTTGCCGGCGTCTTTGGTGGCCTGACGCTGGGCGTCGTTGAAATAGGCAGGCACGGTGATCACCGCCTGGGTGACTTCCTCGCCCAGGTAGGATTCCGCGGTTTCCTTCATCTTGCCCAGGGTGAAGGCGGAGATTTGCGACGGGGAGTATTTCTCACCCTTGGCTTCGACCCATGCGTCGCCGTTGCCGCCGTTGACGATGGAGAACGGCACCATCTTCTTGTCTTTGGCGACGGCCGGGTCGTCGAACCGGCGGCCGATCAGGCGCTTGACGCCGAACACGGTGTTGTCGGGGTTGGTGACGGCCTGGCGTTTGGCCGGCTGGCCGACCAGGCGCTCGTCGTCGGTGAAGGCAACGATCGAAGGGGTGGTGCGCGCGCCCTCGGCGTTTTCGATCACGCGGGGCTGGGAGCCATCCATGATGGCCACGCAGGAGTTGGTGGTACCCAGGTCGATGCCGATAACTTTGCTCATTTGCGATCCCTTTTTACTACTCAAGGCGATTACCCGAGGCCTGAACCCGTTGCGGCATCCTGGCCCCGATTGTTTTGCGGTTTGGTCTGCACCTTGCCGCGTCCCGGCGTATATAGGGACGTGAAAACGGCCCTGCAAGCGCCAGTGCACGCCCGGAGGCGTGAATCAATGCGCTTTTTTGCAAGGGCTATGGTTAAGGATGGATGAACGGCAATGACCCTGCTGCGGGTGCGCGGATTTGATGTTCACAAGGGGTATCTCGATGGCGTCCGGCAGGCGGCGCTGATCGAGGCCTTGCGGGGGGTGCTGAAGGCGGCGCCGCTGTTTTCGCCCAAGGTGCCGGGCGGCGGGCAGATGTCGGTGCGGATGACCTCGGCCGGACGGTTCGGCTGGTATTCGGATGCCAAGGGCTACCGCTATGCGGAGCAGCACCCGGCGGGGCGGGACTGGCCGGCGATCCCGGCGGAGGTGCTGGAAATCTGGGCGGAGCTGACCGGGCTGGAGCGGCAGCCGGAATGCTGCCTGCTGAATTACTACGGTGAGGGTGCGAAGATGGGGCTGCACCAGGATAAGGATGAGGCGGATTTCTCCTTTCCCGTGGTTTCCATTTCGCTGGGCGATGACGGGCTGTTCCGGATCGGCAGCCAGACGCGGGGCGGCAGGACGGAATCGCTCTGGCTGAGTTCCGGCGACGTGGTGGTGATGGGGGGCGAGGCGCGGCTGACCTATCACGGGGTGGACCGGATCCGGTTCAAGTCGTCGCGGCTCTTGCCCAAGGGCGGGCGGATCAACCTGACGCTCAGGGTGGTGACGTGACGCTGGCGGGGCGCAAAAGTTTTGCCGAAAACTTTTGCCAAGACTTTTGCTGAAAAGTCTTGGGGCCGGCGGCTAGGGCACCAGCGAGCAGCAGCCGGTCAGGACGTCGAGCTGGCCCGTGCCGCGCAGGTGCAGCAGGTCGATCGAAATGCCATAGCTGCGGTCCGACATGCCGTCGGTGCAGTGTTGTGACGTCAGGGTGCCGGACAGGCTGGCGGTTCCTGGTACGGACGTTTCGTTGCTGGGGTGGTGGACAGCGTGGAAGCCGGATTTGCCGCTGTGGCCTGCTGCCCGCTGCCTTGCCAGCAGTGTGAAGCCAGTGACCGGGCCCTCTGGCGTGGTCATGCGGGCGGTGTCATCCAGGGTCAGGGACCAGAAGGGCTCGGTGCCGAAGCAGTCCAGCGCCTGTCCGTGCATCATGCGCCAGTCGTTTTGGGGTTGCAGGCTCAGATACCGCAGGGCGGCCCAGCCGGATTGCTCGCCGCTGTTCACCTGGCCCCATTTACCGCTTTCATCCGCTAGAATCACTTCCACACCGGTTTGATCCGGTGCCAGGGTTCCGATGACTTCAGCACTGGCGGAGGGGGTGCTGCGGATGTTGAGCACGTCATCAGCTGCAACACCGGTGACACTGTGGAGCGCGGGATACTCCTGCGCTGCGGCGGGCAGAGCCAGCAAGGCCAGCCAAAGAAGGGCAGCAGCGTGCCGCCCCCTCACCGGCGCGCGTTCCAGCTGAGGGAGACATGGCGGCGGGTGTAAAACTCGCCCATCAGGCCGATCACGATCAGAACCAGCGCCACCCAGGCGGCATACTGCCAGGAGCTGAAATGCGGGTTGTAGTTGATGAAGACATAGCCGCGCGACTGGTCGATGCAGTGGAACAGCGGGTTCCAGTCGAACATTGCCAGCATGAAGCTGGGCAGCGTGTTGGCCAGGAACATCTTGCCCGAGGCAATCATGTTGGCGCGCTGGTAGATCATCATCAGGATGCTGACAAAGCTTGGCGCCCAAGGCTTCAGAACCAGAAACACCAGCCCCACGCCGAACCCGGTGATCCAGGCCAGCAGCACCATGCCGAAGGCGGGAATGGGTTCCTCGATATGCACAGGCGTGTAGGCGACGTGATAGGCAAACAGGATGATGATCAGCGACAGAACCTGAATATAGAGCGCGCCGATGGCGGCGGACAGCAGCGCCACCATCGTGTTCATCGGCGCGTGCTGCATCATAGGGCTGCTGGGGCCCTCAGCGCCGGCAACGGCACTGACAGTCTTGGTGTGCACCATGAACAGATACACGCCGGACATCACATAGAGCAGAAAATCGCCGCGGATGGCGGAGCCGCGCAGGCCCAGCACCGCAAACATGACATAGAAGGCCAGCACGAACAGAATCGTCTGCAGCAGGTTCAGGCCAAGTGCGATGAAGGCGTTGTTGTGCTTGGAGCGGACGCTGCGCACGGCGGAGTGGAATACCACTTCGCTCAGGGAAAGAAACCCGGACATCCACGATTGCTGCGTGCGCTGCTGAAACATGAACCTGCGTTCTCTGCTCTTATCTGATGCGGCTGCTTGCCGTTCTGCTGTCTGCGCATCATAAGGGGCAACAGGCAAATTTTCAATTAAACCCGTGTTGGGGAGACCTGCGTGACTTATGAAGACCTGGTGCCCGTGATCCGCAAACTGGCCATCGAGGCCGGTGCAAAGATCATGGAGATTTACAACTCCGACGATTTTGACGTGAAGGTGAAATCCGACGATAGCCCGGTGACCGAAGCGGATGAAGCGGCGGATGCGCTGATCTCGGCCGGGCTGCGGGCGGCATTTCCGGGCGTGATGCTGGTCACCGAGGAGCAGGCGGCCTCGCACAAGGAGCGCGGCGACACCTTCCTGATTGTCGATCCACTGGACGGCACCAAGGAGTTTATCCACCGCCGCGGCGATTTCACCGTGAACATCGCGCTGGTGGAAAACGGCGTGCCGACCCGCGGCGTGGTCTATGCGCCGGCGCGGCAGCGGATGTTCTTTACTCTGGCTGACGGCAGCGCGGTGGAGGAGACCGGCAGCTTTGATCCGGAAACCATCGGCGCAACCCGGGTGATCCGGGTCGCAGACAGCGATAACTCCGCGCTGATGGTGGTGGCGTCGAAATCGCACCGCGATCAGGCCACCGATGACTACATCGGCAAGTACAACGTGAAGGACAGCAAGAGCGCCGGCTCCTCGCTGAAGTTCTGCCTGGTTGCCACTGGCGAAGCGGATATTTATCCGCGTGTCGGCCGCACCATGGAATGGGACACCGCCGCGGGCCATGCGGTGCTTGCAGGCGCTGGCGGCAAAGTGGTGCGTTTTGACGATCATTCCCCGCTGAAATACGGTAAAGAGGGCTATGCCAACCCGTTCTTCATCGCCTATGCACCAGCTGTGGAACTGAAGGAAGCCTGATGTCCGTCCTGATTGTCATCCCCGCCCGCTATGCCTCGACCCGCTATCCCGGCAAGCCGCTGGTGCCGCTGACCGGTGCCACTGGCGAAAAGCGCTCGCTGGTGGAGCGTTCCTGGCGGGCGGCCTGTTCGGTGCAGGGTGTGGACCGGGTGGTTGTGGCCACGGATGACGATCGCATCAAACAGGCGGCGGAAGCGTTCGGGGCCGAGGTGGTGATGACCTCGCCGGAGTGCGCCAACGGCACCGAGCGCTGTGCCGAGGCGCATGCGGCGCTGGGCGGCGGCTATGAGGTGGTGGTGAACCTGCAGGGCGATGCGCCGCTGACTCCGCATTGGTTTGTCGAGGACCTGGTGGCCGGGCTTAAGGCTGCTCCCGGCATGGGGCTGGCAACGCCGGTGCTGCGTTGCAACGGCGAAACGCTGAACAGCCTGCTGGCGGACCGGAAAGACGGCCGGGTCGGTGGCACCACGGCAGTATTTGCCGCGGACCACAGTGCGCTCTATTTCTCCAAGGAGGTGGTGCCCTATTGCGGGCATGTCTACGGGGATGGCGAAAACACGCCGGTCTTTCACCATGTCGGGGTCTATGCCTACCGGCCGGATGCCTTGGCAGCGTATCCTGATTGGGATACAGGGCCGCTGGAACAGCTCGAAGGGCTGGAGCAGCTGCGATTCCTGGAGAACGGACGCAAGGTGCTCTGTGTTGAAGTTGAGGCGCGCGGCCGTGAATTCTGGGAGCTGAACAACCCGGAGGATGTGCCGCGGCTGGAAGCCATGATGAAGAAAATGCGGCACGAGTGAGTGAATTATGTTAAAGAGAAGCCGAATGAAAAGGGCGCTGCTGCAAGACGGCAGCTGGGGGCAACGGGCAGTTGCTTTACATTTTGTTGGAGACAGCCGGGCATAATGCGCGCCAGCTTATCAGCGCCGTTTGGCGGCTGCGGCGGCCAGCCCGGAATTTGAGTGCAGAGAGAACCACATGCGTAAAAAAGTAACCAAAGCGATTTTTCCCGTTGCGGGTCTGGGAACCCGTTTCCTGCCGGCAACCAAATCCGTGCCCAAGGAAATCATGACATTGGTCGACCGGCCGCTGGTGCAATACGCCATCGACGAGGCACGGGCTGCCGGGATCAAGGAATTCATCTTTGTCACGTCGCGCGGCAAGGGTGCGCTGGAAGACTATTTTGACCACTCGCCGGTTCTGGAACAGGAGCTGCGCAAGAAGGGCAAGGATGAGCTTCTGGAGATCCTGAAGAGCACCGACATGGAATCCGGTGCCATTGCCTATCTGCGCCAGCACAAGGCGCTGGGCCTGGGCCACGCGGTGTGGTGCGCCCGCCGCCTGATCGCCAACGAGCCCTTTGCGGTGATCCTGCCGGACGACGTGATTGCGGCAGAGAAACCCTGCCTGCAGCAAATGGTCGAGGCCTATGAAGAAACCGGCGGCAACATGGTTGCTGCGATGGAGGTTCCGCCGGAGAAGACCTCTTCCTATGGTGTGCTCGACGTGAAAGAGGACATGGGCCGGGTGGTCGCCGCCAACGGCATGGTCGAAAAGCCCAAGATGGAAGACGCGCCGTCGAATCTGGCGGTGATCGGCCGCTATATCCTGTCGCCGTCGGTTCTGAAGAACCTCAACAAGATGAAGTCCGGCGCCGGCGGCGAGATTCAGCTGACCGATGCGATTGCCGAGGATATCGCCCAGGACGTGCCGGTTTACGGCTACCGCTTCAACGGGCAGCGGTTCGATTGCGGCTCCAAGGCGGGCTTCCTGCAGGCGACCGTCGCCTTTGCGCTGGCGCGCGATGAGCTGCGGGATGACCTGATGAGCTACATCACCGAGATCGCGCAGGTCGGCAAGGCCGCGCAGTAACCAAACTGGCCGCCCGCCCTGGGCGGCCCAGCATGGGGCAGAGACAGTGACCAATATCCTCGTGACCGGCGGTGCCGGATACATCGGCTCGCACGCCTGCAAGGCGCTGAAGGCGGCGGGCTATACGCCGGTGACCTATGACAACCTGGTGACCGGCTGGCAGGATGCGGTGAAATTCGGACCCTTCGAGAAAGGCGATCTGAACGACCGCGCGCGGCTGGATGATGTGTTTGCCAAGTACCAGCCGGCCGCGGTGATGCATTTCGCGGCGCTGAGCCAGGTCGGCGAGGCGATGAGCGAGCCGGGCCGCTACTGGGCCAACAACACCGGCGGGTCGCTCAATCTGGTCGAGGCTGCAGTGGCAGCGGGATGCCTGGATTTCGTGTTCTCCTCGACCTGCGCCACTTATGGCGAGCATGACAATGTGGTGCTGGACGAAAACACTCCGCAGCTGCCGCTGAACGCCTATGGCGCTTCCAAGCGGGCAGTTGAAGATATCCTCAAGGATTTCGGCGCTGCACACGGGCTGCGGTCGGTGATCTTCCGCTATTTCAACGTGGCGGGCGCTGATCCTGAGGCTGAGGTGGGCGAGTTCCACCGCCCCGAGACCCATCTGGTGCCGCTGGTGCTGGATGCGATTGCGGGCAAGCGCGATGCGCTGACCATCTTCGGCACTGACTATGACACCCCGGACGGTACCTGCATCCGCGATTATGTGCATGTCTGCGACCTGGTGGATGCGCATGTGCTGGGCCTGAAGTGGCTGGAAGGCGGCAAGGGCAGCCAAGTGTTCAACCTGGGCACCGGCAGCGGTTTTTCGGTGCGCGAGGTGATGGACAAGGCGGAAGCCGTGACCGGGCAGAAAGTGCCCTGCAACACCGGCGCGCGCCGGGCGGGCGACTGCACCAAGCTGGTGTCGGGATCGACCCGCGCGGTCACCGATCTGGGCTGGGAGCCGCGCCGCTCTACCTTGGAAACGATGATTGCTGATGCCTGGAAATGGCATAAGACGGGCCATTACGAGGGCTAAGCATGACTGGCCCCGCCGCTCCTGATCTGCCGCCGCTGGGCCTCACCGGGGCTTACCGGATGCGGTGGAAGCGGCGGCGGATGCTGTGGCGGGCGCTGCGTGCCCGCCGGCAGATGCAGAAAACGGCGGACCGCACCCGGCAGATCCCCAATGCCGGCGTTCTGGTTTTTACGGTTCTGCGCAATGAGATTACCCGGCTGCCCTATTTCCTGGAGCACTACCGGCGGCTGGGCGCCGCGCATTTCCTTGTGGTGGACAATGGCAGCGATGACGGCAGTGCGGAGTTGCTGGCGGAGCAGCCGGATGTCTCCCTGTGGCGCGCTGAGGGCAGTTACCGGGACACGCGCTTTGGCCTGGATTGGCTGGGCTGGCTGCTGATCCGCCATGGCCACGGGCGCTGGTGCCTGACCGTGGATGCCGATGAGCTGCTGGTCTACCCCGGCATGGACGCGCACGGGCTGGACGATTTGACCCGGCTGCTGGAGCAGCAAGGGCGCGCGGGGTTCGGGGCGCTGATGCTGGACCTTTACCCCAAGGGGCCGCTGGGCGACCGGACCTATGCGCCGGGGCAAGATCCCGGCGAGGTGCTGCAATGGTTCGACGAAGGCCCCTACCGGGCAGTGCGGCAGCAGCCGAAGGGCAACCTGTGGGTCCAGGGAGGGGCACGGGAAAGAGTGTTCTTCCAGGATCAGCCGGAACGCTCGCCGACGCTGAACAAGCTGCCGCTGGTGCGCTGGAACCGGCGCTATGCCTATATCAATTCAACCCATTCCATGCTGCCGCGGCAGCTGAACATGCTGTATGACGGACCCGGCGGCGAGGCTCCGTCCGGCGTGCTGCTGCATACGAAGTTCCTGCCGGAGATTGTTTCCAAATCGGCAACGGAAAAGCAGCGCCAGCAGCATTTCCATACCCCGCAGGAATTTGATGTGTATTACGACCGGATCACGGAGGCGCCGGATATGTGGCACGCCGGGTCGGTCCGGTACCGCGGACCGGACCAGCTGGCGGCGCTGGGGCTGATGACACCGCTGGCCTGGTGACGCCTGGGCGGCATCGCCTGAACTGTTGCAACTGCGCCGTGCGCCCGCGTAACTGTTTCTAAATCCGTTGTTAATAGACTGCGTGCGTGACATATTGCGCGGAAACTTGCCGCTGGCAGAAGGCTGGACCGGGCAGGTGCGCTCCTTGGATAGCGGTTTGGAGTAGACGTGGGGCTTTGGGATTCTTACCGGATGCGGTTGCGGCGCAAACGGCGGCTGGTCCGCGCGGTGCGCAAGTCCGGTGAGCTGTCGCCTGTGCAGGACAACACGAGGGCGATCCGTCCGGGGGATATTCTGCTGGTCTGCACCATGCGCAACGAGCAGATCCGCCTGCCCTACTTCCTGCAGTATTACCGCGGCCTGGGCGTCAATCATTTCCTGTTCGTGGACAATGGCTCCACCGATGGCACCACAGATTATCTTCAGGGAATGGAAGATGTCTCGCTGTGGCAGACCACCGCCAGTTACAGGCGGGCGGGCTTCGGCATTGACTGGATGAACTACCTCAAGCGCAAGTACGCGCATGATCACTGGGTACTGGTGGTCGACCCGGATGAGTTCTTTATCTACCCGTTCTGCGACACGCGGCCGATCCGGGCGCTGACCGACTGGCTGGACAATTCGGCGATCCGCAGCTTCTCGGCGATGCTGCTGGATGTATACCCCAAGGGCCGGATCGGCGAGGTGCCGTATCAGGCCGGACAGAACCCGTTGGAGATTGCCCACTGGTTCGACAGCGGCAATTACACCATCAGCCGCAACAAGGAATACGGCAACCTGTGGATCCAGGGCGGGCCGCGGGCGCGGGTGTTCTTCGCCGATCAGCCCAAGAAGGCACCGGCGCTGAACAAAATCCCGCTGGTCAAATGGCACCGGCGCTATGCCTATGCCAGTTCCACCCACGCGCTGCTGCCGCGCGGGCTGAACCAGGTTTATGAAAGTGATGGCGGCGAAAAAGCCAGCGGCGCGCTGCTGCACACCAAGTTTTTGGATACCTTCACCGCCAAGGCTGAAGAGGAGCTGGTGCGCGGCCAGCATTATGGCGGGTCGGCGGAATACAAGGCCTATGCCGCCAAGATGGCGGAGCAGCCGGAGCTGTGGTGCAAGTGGAGCGAGAAATACATCAACTGGCGCCAGCTTGAGATCCTGGGGCTGATGTCCAAGGGGAACTGGGCATGAGCACGGTTGGGATTGTCATGCTGGTGCACACGGCGCTGGACCGGGCGGCGCAGGTGGTGCGCCACTGGACCGCAGCGGGCTGCCCGGTGGTGCTGCATGTGGACCGCAATGTCAGGCGTGACGTGTTTGACCGGTTCCGGCAGTCGCTGGATGGCAGCCCGCTGGTGCGGTTCTCTGCCCGCCACCGGTGTGAATGGGGCACCTGGGGCATCGTCGCGGCTTCGCAGTCGGCCTCCGAGGTGATGCTGGCGGAGTTTCCGGATGTGCGGCATGTCTATCTGGCCTCCGGCTCCTGCCTGCCGCTGAGGCCGGTGCAGGAGCTGGCGGATTATCTGGCGGTGCGCCCGGAGACCGATTTCATTGAAAGCGCCACCACCGCGGATGTGCCCTGGATCGTTGGCGGCTTGAGCCATGAGCGGTTCACGCTGCGGTTCCCGTTTTCCTGGAAGAAACACCGCTATCTTTTCGACCGCTACGTGAACTTGCAGCGCAAGCTGCGGTTCAAGCGGCGGATCCCGGCGGGGCTGGTGCCGCATATGGGCAGCCAATGGTGGTGCCTGACCCGGCGGACCCTGGCGGCAATTCTGCAGGATCCGGAACGTCCGGCCTATGATGCCTATTTCCGCAAGGTGTGGATCCCGGATGAAAGCTACTTTCAGACCCTGGCGCGGCAGTATTCCAGCAATATCGAGAGCCGCTCGCTGACGCTGAGCAAGTTCGATTTCCAGGGCAAGCCGCATATTTTCTATGACGACCACTTGCAGCTGTTGCGCCGCTCCGACTGCTTTGTGGCGCGCAAGATCTGGCCCCATGCGGAACGGCTCTATCAGGCGTTTCTGACTGATCCGGCCGGGGCGATGAAAGGCGCGGAGCCCAATCCGGGCAAGATCGACCGGATCTTTGCCAAGGCGGTGGAGCGGCGCACCCGCGGGCGGCCGGGCCTCTATATGCAGAGCCGTTTTCCCGGCCACGGATCGGAGAACGGGATCACTTCCAGCCCCTATTCGGTGTTCCAGGGATTTGCCGAGCTGTTCGAGGATTTCGAGATCTGGCTGGCCCGGACAACCGGCGCCCGGGTGCACGGGCATATCTTTGCGCCCGAGGGGGCGGCGTTTTCTGAAGGCCAGACCCTGATCAACGGCTGCCTGAACGGCAACGCGAAGCTGCGCGACTACAATCCTGAGAGCTTTCTGACCAGCCTGATCTGGAACACCCGCGGCGAGCGCCAGTGTTTCCAGTTCGGCCCGCGCGACAATCAGGCTGTGAACTGGCTGGTGGCGCGGGACACCAATGCGCAGGTATCGGTCATCAGCGGCGCCTGGGCGGTTCCGCTGTTCAAGTCCAGCCGCAGCTTTGCGGAGCTGCGCCAGGAAGCGGCCCGGCTGCAGCAGCGCGAAGCCGAGCAGCTGCAGATCCTGCGCTCGCAATGGACCAAGGCGCGGGTGCGGATCTGGACGATGGCAGAGTTTGTCGAGGCGCCGATGGAGCCCTTGCAGACCATCATTGACGAGATCGGCCCGCTGGCCGCGCGGCATCTGGGTGAGGCGCCGAGGATGACAGATCTTGAAGGCTTCGGGCAGTTCCTGCAGAATCTGAAAAACCAGGGCATGCATCCCTATCTGATGGGGGATTTCCCGGTTGGGCAAAGCCCTGCCAGCCCACCCAAGCCGCAGCGTAAACCCTATCTGGTGCGATAATTCCTGATGCCTTCTTCCTTTGATTACTTTGTTGTCTTTGCAGAAATGCGGACCGGCTCCAATTTCCTGGAGACCAACCTGAATGCCTTTGACGGGCTGGTCTGTCATGGCGAGGCTTTCAATCCGCATTTTATCGGCTATCCCAACAGCACGGACATCCTGGGCGTGACCCGGTCCATGCGGGAAGCAGACCCGGCGCGGCTGATCCGGAAGATCAAGGAAGACCCGGGCGCGCTGGGGGGCTTCCGCTACTTCCACGATCATGACCCGCGGGTGCTGGGCCTGATGCTGGAGGATCCGCGCTGTGCCAAGATCATCCTGACCCGCAATCCGCTGGACAGTTATGTGTCGTGGAAAATCGCCAAGGAGACCGGCCAGTGGAAGCTGACAGATGTGAAGCGGCGCAAGGACGCCAAGGCGCGGTTTGATGCGGCGGAGTTTGCAGCTCATGTGGGCGCGCTGCAGGATTTCCAGGTCACACTGCTGAACAGGCTGCAGGCGCTGGGCCAGACAGCGTTTTATGTGGCCTATGAGGACCTGCAGAGCGTTGAGGTGATGAACGGGCTGGCCCGGTGGCTGGGGGTGCCGCACCAGTTGGAAGCTCTGGATGGCAGCCTCAAGCGGCAGAACCCGGCGCCGGTGCTGGCCAAGGTTGCCAATCCTGAGGAGATGCAGGAGGCGCTGGCCGGCATGGACCGGTTCAATCTGACCCGGACCCCGAACTTCGAGCCGCGCCGCGGCCCGGCAGTGCCAGGATATGCGGCAGGGGTGGTGACACCGCTCTTGTACCTGCCGCTGAAAGGCGGGCCGGAGGCGGAGGTGGTACGCTGGATGGCCGGGCTGGACCACGTGGCACCAGAGGGGCTGATCCAGGGCATGAACCAGAAACAGCTGCGCCAGTGGAAGCGCGGCAACAAGGGATTTCGCAGCTTTACGGTGCTGCGCCACCCGGCGGCGCGGGCCCATGCGGTGTTCTGCCGCCGGATCCTGAACGCAGGCGAGGGCAGCTACCGGCAGATCCGCAATACGCTGCGGCGGCAGTTTGGCTTGCCGTTGCCGGAGCAAGGGCCGGACGCGGGCTATTCCCGGTCGCAGCACCAGGAAGCATTTACCGGATTTCTGGAGTTTGTGAGGTCC
This sequence comes from Leisingera sp. ANG-M6, assembly GCF_000813905.1. Lineage (NCBI taxonomy): Bacteria > Pseudomonadati > Pseudomonadota > Alphaproteobacteria > Rhodobacterales > Roseobacteraceae > Leisingera > Leisingera sp. ANG-M6. Next base: position 210,807 of record NZ_JWLG01000015.1, on the reverse strand, counting down.
AGCCTGGCCGGGCAGACCTCAGTCCGGCTGGATGCGGAATGGGCAACCCAGAGCCAGGCTTTGGCCGGATTTGCCGAACTGGGTCCGCCGGATTTGCTGATCCGCGAAGAGGAAATGGGCGAGGATCTGGTGGCGCTGGCCCGCAAACTGGGCCGGATGGAGCCGGGTGCAGTGCTTGAAGCAGAGCCGGAAACGCCGTTTGCACTGGCGGATATTTATGATGCGGAACTGGAGGCGCTGATCGCCTCGGTTTACCAGCGTGACTACTTGGCCTTTGGGTTCGGGCCCTGGCGGCAGGGCTGACCCTTCCGTTCCCGCTGCAAACTCAGTACTCCCGCGCCCGCCGGATGTTCAGCAGGCTGACCAGCCGGAACGGCCTTGGGCCGGGCGCCGCACGGGGTGCGGCGCGGGATTGGTGCTCTGCCTGCCGGTTTTCAAGAACACATGCCCTGCGGCCGCTGTTGCGCGCCGGAGCCGTAGCATCGTCGATGCCCCTGCCTCAGGCCGCCTGGACGGACTGGCCTTCTGTCAGGATGGTGTAGAGCGTGGCCGGGTCGTGATTGGCCCGCAGCTTGGTGCAGAAGCTTTGCTCCCGCAGGGTGCGCGACACCAGCGCCAGTGCCTTCAGGTGTTCGACACCGGCGTCTTCGGGCGCAAACAGGGCAAATGCGATGTCCACCGGCTGGCGGTCAACCGCGCCGAAATCCAGTGGTTTCTCCAGGATCAGGAATGTGCCGCACACCTCGCTGATGGTGTCGAGCCGGGCATGCGGAAGAGCCACGCCGTGGCCGACACCGGTGGGACCGAGGCTTTCACGGTCCAGCAGCGCTTCGAGTGTGGGCTGGGCATCCAGCCCGTAGGCGGATTGAGCGACCTCTGCGATTTCCTGAAACAAGCGCTTCTTGCTTGAGACCGCTCCGATTACCCGGACGGCCTCTGGCTTGAGGATGCTGGAAATCTGCATGTGTCTGCTCCGTTCCGGCGCCCCTGCGGGGGCGCCGATGCCTTAAGTGTGTTTACGGATCGATCCAGCCGATGTTGCCGTCTTCACGGCGGTAGACCACGTTCAATCCGTCTTTGCCCTCATTGCGGAAGACCAGCACCGGTGCGCCTGCCAGCTCCATCTGCATCACTGCTTCCCCGACAGACAGGGAGGGGATGCGGGTCTCCATTTCGGCGACGATGATCGGCTGCAGCGAGTCCGGTTCGGAATCCGCTTCCTCAGAGGCGAGGATATACGAGTTGGCGCCCAGATGTTCAACCGGCTCGCTGCGGTCCTTGTGGTGATCCTTGAGACGGCGCTTGTAGCGGCGCAGCTGCTTTTCCATCTTCTCGCAGCAGGCGTCGAAGGCCGCATAGATTTCGGTTTCGTGGGCTTTCGCCTGAGCACTCAGCCCGGTCGACAGATGGACGGTGGCTTCACACACATATTCATGCGCCGAACGGGAAAAGACCACAGTCGCGTCGGTGGGCCGTTCGGCGTATTTTTGAACGGCCGAACCGAGCTCGTTCTGCACATGAACCTGCAGAGCGTCGCCGATGTCGATCTGTTTGCCGCTGATTTTGTAACGCATGTGATCTCCTTCACAATTTATTGCGGCCGGGCCTGCCGCCAAGGCAATCCTTGGCGGTGTCACGTCAGGTCCGGAACCGGGGGGCAGGCCAGCGGTCCGGTTGCATCGGTCCGGGCCTTGTCGCCAAGGCTGGTGTTCGGACTGCATCGGACTGCGCGTATGCCATGGGTCAATTCCACGGCAAGACAGCGGGAGAGTCAATGGATAACGCGAAAAAAGAAGCCTGGGTTTGCGGCGGTTATTTGCTGCCGCGGAGGCGTGAAAAGGATCAGGAAATACGGAAGTTGTCGCCCAGGTAAACGCGGCGGACGTTCTCGTTTTCAACCACTTCTTCGGGGCTGCCGGACATCAGCACCTGGCCGTCATGCAGGATGTAGGCGCGGTCCACAATCTCCAGCGTCTCGCGCACGTTGTGGTCCGTGATCAGCACCCCGATGCCGCGTTTCTTGAGGTCTGCGACCAGGTGGCGGATGTCCCCGACCGAGATCGGGTCGACGCCGGCAAAGGGTTCGTCGAGCAGCAAGTACTTGGGGTCGGCGGCCAGGCAGCGGGCGATTTCCACCCGGCGTCTTTCACCGCCCGACAGTGCCAGCGCGGGGGCGCGGCGAAGGTGTTCGATCGAGAAGTCTGACAGCAGTTCTTCAAGCCGTTCGCGGCGCTTGTGCTCGTGCTTTTGCGAGATGTCGAGAACGGCAGAGATGTTGTCCTCCACCGAAAGGCCGCGGAAGATCGACATTTCCTGCGGCAGGTAGCCGATGCCCAGGCGCGCGCGGCGGTACATCGGCAGGCCGGTCACGTTCTGGCCGTCGATGCTGACGGTGCCGGCCTCCGGAAACACCAGCCCGGCAATGGTGTAGAAACTGGTGGTCTTGCCGGAGCCGTTGGGACCAAGCAGCGCCACCACCTCGCCGCGGTTCAGGGACATGGAGACATCCCGGATCACCACCTTCTTGCGGTAGGATTTGCGCAGCCGTTCGATGCGCAGCCCGGAGGAGCCCTCGGTCACTTTCAGGTCCGGTTTCGCCATCAGTTGCTGCCGCCGTTTGGATTGAGGATGGTTTTCACCCGGCCGGCCATGCGGGCCGTGCCCGAGGTGAGGTTCACCTCTAGCCGGTTGGAGGCCAGGGTGCCGTTTTCCTGATTGAGCAGCACATTTCCGGTCATCACGATGGTGCCGCGGTCGATGGTGTATTCGGCGCGCTGCGCCTCGGCTGCGTCCGGGCCGCTGACCAGGATCACATTGCCGGTGGCCTCCAGCCGTTCGATCCCGGCCTTGCCGCCGCTTTCGCCTGCCGTTTTGTAGATCACCAGAACCTTGTCGGCAGAGAGCCGCATGATACCCTGCACGATCAGGACGTTGCCGGTGAATTCGGCGGAGCCGTCTGCCTGGTTCACTGCCAGATTGTCGGCCGTGACCTCAACCGGCTGGCTGGGGTCGGCCTTGACGGCGCCAAAGGCGACGGAGGCCGTTTGTGCCATTAAGAGGCCGGGAAGCACCGCAAGGGGCAGGCAGAAAATCAATGCGCGCAAATAGGACACAGGTTATCTTTCCGGTTGCTGGGGATCATATAGCAGCTTCACCCCGTTTTTGAACACCATATGGACCGGGCCGCCCTCTGTTTTTGCACGGATCTGCATGTTACCTGCGGTCAATTCGCCGATAACACCGGTTGCGCGGACCGGACCGGGGCTGCTGGCTTCCAGTCCGCTGAGGGCTGTATTGAGCTCTTCCGTCTCGACGATCAGGCCGTCCGCAGAGGTGATGGTCACATGGCCGGTAAACCGCGCCATATCCTGGCCGGGGTGGATGGCACCGGAGTCGGAGGCAAGGGTGATCTTGCCGCCTTCCGCCAGTCTGAACTCCGCCGATAGGTCGCTTGCAACCGCGGGTGCGCCTTCGCCGCCCGGGCGGGCCAGTGCCGCTGTGACCATAATCTCATCACCCTTCGCGGTGGTGCCTGAGAAAAAGGGCGAGGTGACCTGCTGGCCTTTCATCCGGTCCTCGATATCCCTTTGCGCAAAGGGGATTACCGCATCGGTGTTTACGCCGCGGGAAATCAGGAACAGGGTCGACAGCAGGACCAGGGCGGCCAGCGGCAGCAGCACCTTGAGGTAGGCGACGGCTCTGGAATGGCTGTCCATAGTTTCCTTTCAGGCCCCCTTGTCAGCCCAATCCTGCACGCAGGCAGTCGTGGATGTGGAGAAGCCCCTCGGCCTTTTGCCCGTTGTCAGGATCGACCACAAACAGGCAGGTGATCTTGCGCTGGTTCATCACTGCGACGGCCTCTTGCGCCATTGCGCCGGGGGCAATGGTGGCCGGTCCAGTGGTCATGACCTCGGCCGCCGTCTTGTCCAGCAGCCCGTCCATGTGGCGGCGCAGGTCGCCGTCGGTGATAATGCCGGCGAGGGAGCCATCGGCGGCAGCAACGCCTGCCACGCCGAAGCCTTTCTGGCTGATTTCGATCAGCGCGTCGGCCATCGGGGTTGTCTCGGAAACCAGCGGCAGCGCGTCTTCTGCATGCATCAGGTCGCGCACCTTGCTGAGCTGGGCGCCGAGTTTGCCGCCCGGATGGAAATCGCGGAAATTCTCAGGGCGGAAATCGCGGTGTTTCATCAGCGCAATCGCCAGTGCGTCGCCCATTGCCAGCGTCAGCGTGGTGGAGATTGAGGGCACCATGCCAAAGCCGCAGGCCTCGCCCATCGAGGGGATCTGCAGGTGGACATCCGCCTGTTTCATCAGGGTGCTGTCCATTTTGCTGGAGAGCCCGATCAGCGGGATGGCAAAGCGGCGGGTGAAGGCCAGCAGGTTTGCCAGCTCCGGTGCCTCGCCCGAGTTGGAGATGGCCAGCACCACGTCGCCTTCCGACAGCATGCCCAAATCGCCATGGCTGGCCTCGGCCGGGTGTACGAAATAAGCGGGGGTGCCGGTGGAGGCCAGGGTCGCGGCGATCTTGTGGCCGATGTGGCCGGACTTGCCGATGCCGCTGACGATGATGCGGCCCTTGGCCTGAAGGATCAGCCGCACGGCTTCGGCAAAACGCTCATCCAGGCCTTCGGCCAGGGCGTTCAGTGCCTTGGCTTCATCGGTGATCACCTGACGGGCGGTGGCGAGGAATTTTTCTGTATCGGTCATGAGTGGGCAAAAATGTCAGTTTCGGGCCATCCGGCCAGGTCCAGTTTGGCGCGCATGGGAAGGAAGTCGAAACAGGCCTGGGCCATTTCAGTGCGGCCTTCGCGGGCCAGGCGTTTATTCAGAGCATCGCGCAGCTTGTGCAGGTGCAACACGTCAGAGGCGGCGTAGTCGAGCTGCGCCTCAGTCAGCTCTTCGGCGCCCCAGTCGCTCATCTGCTGCTGTTTGGAGATGTCTATGCCAATCAGTTCCTGGGTCAGGTTCTTGAGCCCATGGCGGTCGGTGTATGTGCGTACCAGGCGGCTGGCGATCTTGGTGCAATAGACCGGCGCTGCCAGGGCGCCGAAGGCGTGGTACATCGCTGCGATGTCGAAGCGGCCGAAATGGAAAAGCTTCAGCACATTGGGATCTTCCAGCATCCGGCAAAGATTGGGGGCATCGGTCTGGCCGATTTCCACCTGCACGATATGGGCATTGCCGTCGCCACCGGACATCTGGATCACGCATAGACGGTCGCGGTGGGGGTTCAGACCCATGGTCTCGCAGTCAATGGCGACAACGGGACCGAGATCCAGCCCGTCGGGCAGGTCGCTCTTGTATAGGTAATTGGCCACTGGAATTCCCTTTTGATTTTCACCGCACCGGAGCTGTTGCAGAGGAAATAGGCGCTTTGGCCTGCAAACTCAACTGCGCGAAGACAGGCTGGTTTACGCGGGCCGATTATCCACGCAATGAGACCCGAAGGAGGCTGCGGATTGTCATTCTTGGGGAATGGTGCCCAGGAGAGGACTCGAACCTCCACGTCCATACGGACACTAGCACCTGAAGCTAGCGCGTCTACCAATTCCGCCACCTGGGCAGGTGTCGTGGAGAGGGCGTATAAGATGGTTTGCCGGGGCCGTCAAACGGAAAAGACGGGCAAAGCCAACAGTGGCGCGCGTATTGGTCTGCGGCCTTGGGCGTGCGCGCGGCACTTCCGGCCATTTTGTGACGATCCGGACTGATTGGCGGATTTGGCATTCCGTTTTGGAATGATGCCAGTACGCAAACTCATTGGCTTCACGTCCCGGATTCGCGGATAAGGACATGGTCAATCAGCGTAAGGAGGCCGCATGGACCGCGCCCAGATCGTGCATCAGAACTTCCTGGACCGGGTCAAGGCCGGGGACTTCCCCGCAGGTGCTGCACCAAGCGGGACGCTGGCGGCGGCTGAGGCTGTTTCCACCTTTCGCGCGCAGGTGCTGAGCCGGGCGCTGGACCTGACCAGCCGGGACATGCAGAAAGCGGGGCAGGGGTTCTATACCATCGGCTCCTCCGGGCATGAGGGGATGGCAGCGGTGGCCCGCGCCGTGCGCCCCACTGATATGGCGTTTCTTCATTACCGGGATGCGGCGTTTCAGATTGCCCGCGCCGATCAGGTGCCGGGGCAGCGGATTGCCTGGGATATGTTGCTGTCCTTTGCCTGTTCTAGCGAAGACCCGACCTCGGGTGGGCGGCACAAGGTGCTGGGGTCCAAGGCGCTGATGATCCCGCCGCAGACCTCGACCATTGCCTCGCATCTGCCGAAGGCAGTGGGCGCAGCCTATTCCATCGGTGCCGCCAAACGGCACCAGCCGGAGCATCAGCTGCTGCCGGAGGATGCCATTGTCCTGTGTTCATTCGGCGATGCGTCGGCGAACCATTCGACAGCGCAGGGGGCGATCAACACGGCCGGCTGGACCTCGGTGCAATCGACACCGCTGCCCTTGCTGTTTGTCTGCGAGGACAACGGTATCGGCATTTCGACCAAGACGCCGAAAGGGTGGATCGAGGCCTCGATGGCAGGGCGGCCCGGCATCAAGTACTTCAAGGCGGACGGGCTGGATATCTACAACGCCTACGCGGTGGCGCAGGAGGCGGCGGAGTATGTGCGCACGCGCAAGAAACCCGCGTTTCTGCATCTGCGCACCGTGCGCCTGTACGGTCATGCCGGGGCGGATGTGCCAACCACCTATATGGCCAAGGCCGAGGTGGAGGCGGATGAGGCCAATGATCCGCTGCTGCATTCGGTGCGGCTGCTGGAGGAGGCGGGGGCGCTGCGTCCCGAGGACGCGCTGAAGATCTATCTGGACACCTGCGCGCGGGTGGAGCGGATCCGGGCTGAGGCGGTGACCCTGCCGCATTTGCGGACGGCTGACGATGTCGTGGCCAGCCTGATCCCGCCCAAGCGGGAGTGTGCGCCCACCAATGGCCCCAGTGCCGAGGCACGCGCCGCGGCCTTTGGCAGCGACATGCGGTCGATGGAGGAGCCACAGCCAATGTCGCGCCTGATCAACTGGGCTCTGACCGACCTGATGCTGGAGCACGGCGAAATCGTCATGATGGGCGAGGATGTGGGCCGCAAGGGCGGGGTCTATGGCGTCAGCCAGAAGCTGCAGCAGCGGTTCGGGCCGGACCGGGTGATCGACACATTGCTGGATGAGCAGTCGATCCTCGGACTGGCGATTGGTATGGGGCACAACGGGTTCCTTCCCATACCCGAAATCCAGTTCCTCGCCTATCTGCACAACGCCGAGGACCAGCTGCGCGGCGAGGCGGCAACGCTGCCGTTCTTCTCCAACGGACAGTTTGCCAATCCGATGGTGCTGCGGATTGCTGGGCTGGGGTACCAGAAGGGGTTTGGCGGCCATTTCCACAACGACAATTCGCTGGCGGTGCTGCGCGATATTCCTGGCTTGGTGATTGCCTGCCCTTCGGACGGGGCGGAGGCTGCGATGATGATGCGCGAAGCGGTGCGGCTGGCGCGCGAGGAGCAGCGGGTGGTGGTCTTTGTCGAGCCCATCGCGCTGTATCCGATGCGGGACCTGCATGAGGTGAAAGATGGCGGCTGGATGCGCAGCTATCCTACGCCGGACCGCCGCATAGGCTTGGGCGAGGTTGGCGTGCATGGGGACGGCACCGATCTGGCCATCGTGACCTATGGCAACGGGCGCTACCTGTCGGCCCAGGCGCAGGCGGAGCTGGCGGCGCAGGGCGTGGATGCGCGGATCGTCGATTTGCGCTGGCTGGCGCCCCTGCCGGAGGCGGCGCTGCTTGATGCGGTCGAGGGCTGCAAGAACGTGCTGATCGTCGATGAATGCCGTGTCACCGGCAGCCAGTCCGAGGCGCTGATGGCACTGTTTGCGGAGCAGAGCGATATCCCCACCGCTCGGATTGCTGCGAGCGACTGCTTCATCGCAACCGGCCCTGCCTATGGCGCGACGCTGCCATCGAAGGACAGCATTGTTGCGGCCGCATTGCAGCTGGCAGGAGGCAAGAAATGACCCGCACTGCTGTTCTGATCTGCCCGGGCCGGGGAACCTACAACAAGGCGGAGCTGGGGTATCTGCACCGCCATCATGCGGACAAGGCGGCGCTGTTTGCGGGTTTTGACGCGCAGCGCCGGGACGCCGGGCAGGAAGAGGTCACCGCGCTGGACAGGGCCACGCGGTTTTCCGTGTCGAAATATTCGCGCGGGGATATTGCCTCGCCGCTGATCTACGCCTCGGCATTGGCGGATGCGCAGTCTCTAGCGGAGGACATCGAGGTGGTTGCTGTCACCGGCAATTCGATGGGCTGGTATATTGCGCTGGCGGCGGGCGGGGCGCTGAGCGCTGATGACGGGTTCAAGGTTGTGAACACCATGGGCACGCTGATGCAGGAGCAGCTGATCGGCGGCCAGCTGGTCTATCCCTTTGCTGGGCCGGACTGGCAGAACGACCCCGCGCGCAAGGCAGAGCTGCTGGCACTGGCGGCAGAGATCAATGCGCGCGAGGGGCATGACTTGGCGCTGTCGATTGATCTGGGCGGGATGCTGGTGCTGGCCGGAAACGAGGCCGGTCTGGCGGCGTTTGAGCGCGCGGTACCGGTGGTCGAGGAGCGGTTCCCGATGCGGCTGGCCAACCATGCGGCGTTTCACACCAGCTTGCAGGCGCCGGTGGCGTCGGAAGGACGGAAGAGTCTGGGGCAAGGGATGTTCAGCCAGCCAGAAGTGCCGCTGATCGACGGGCGCGGGCAGATCTGGTGGCCTGGTGCCACGGATACGCAGGCCTTGCGGGACTACACGTTGGGGCATCAGGTGGTGGAGCCCTATGATTTCACGCTTGCTGTGCGGAATGCCGCCCAAGAATTTGCGCCGGATCTGTTCATCGTGACCGGTCCGGGCACCACGCTGGGCGGAACGGTGGCGCAATCGCTGGTGCAGGCGGGCTGGCAGGGGATGACTTCCAAGGCGGATTTCAAGGCGCGCCAGGAGGAGGCGCCCCTGCTGGTTTCGATGGGGGATGCGGCGCAGCGGTCCCTGGCCGCGGGCTGATCGCGCGGCAAGCGGCGGCTGCGCCGCCCTTTACCCGGTGCTTAGCAATGGCTGGGCTACTCGGCGGCTGCTTGGGATTTCCGGGCAGGCTGAATTGCAAAGCAGGTGACCGGCTGGGAGACATTGTGCAGGCTGACAGCGCCCAGCGAGACGCCCTGCGAGGTGTCGCCCAAGATGTCGCGGCTGACGACAATCGCGTGATCCGCGGTTTTGCCGTAGTCGCCCAGCCGGGCGGCGATATTGGCGGCCTGGCCGATCACCGTGAAGTCCAGCCGCTCGCGCGAGCCGATGTTGCCGTAGGTCACACGGCCATAGGCAATGCCGATGGCGGCCTCGCAGCGGTGGCCGTCTTCTTCCTGGGCGATTTCCTCCAGCCGGGCAACGATGGCGCGGGCGCTGCCCAAGGCCTGGGTGCGCGCCTGTTCCGGATCGCTGCCGGCCGGGAAGACGGCGAGTACAGCGTCACCGATGAATTTCAGCACCTCGCCGCCGTGATCATGCACGATGGTTGAGGCGGTTTCGAAGAACTGGTTCAGAAGCGCGATATAGTCTTTCCGCCCCAGCAGCTCTTCCAGCCGGGTGGAGCCGCGGAGGTCGCAGAACATGATGGCGGCGTCGATCTCATCACCGTCACCGCGGCGGATCTCGCCGCCGAGCACCCGGGCGCCGGTGCGCTTGCCCACGTATGTCTCCAGCAGCGCTTGGGCGTTTTCGCGCTGCATGAAAATCTCGTAGTAGCGGGCGATCACCCCGGAGCATTCGAAAATCAGGCCCAGGTTGGCGGTGGAGAAACCATTCGGGTGATCGCTGGTCAGCGTCAGCACATTGATGCGCCCGTCGGAGAACCGCAGCGGCATCGCGACATAGTCGGTGGCGCCTTCCTTGCGCAGATCCTCAAGAATGGGAAAGGCATCGTCGGTGCAGCAGGCGTCCAGCCGGTGCCGCACCCCGCCCAGACCATTGGAGACATGGCGCAGCGGACTGTTCTGATACGCGGGATGGTCGTGGATTTCATAAGACGGGGCGTAGGTGGTAACCTCGCCGGTTTTCTTCTGCCAGATGTAGTTCTTGCCCGCGATCAGCGGGTGCAGCGACCAGGCCATGACCGACAGGCGGGACAGGTAGATACCCTGCTCGACAAACTTCTCTGCCAAGGCGGCGGTCAGCTCTTCCGGGGTTGCCACCATCGAGGCATCGCGCAGCAGCCAGTCGATCACCGGGCCGGAGATATTGCCGTAATCCGGCATCTCAACAGTGTTTCTGCCAAAGTCGAACTCAACTTCGGCGCCGGGCATGAAGCCGATGTGGCCGGAAATGGCGGCGGCCTCCGGCATTGCGTCTTCGTAGGCCCAGACGCCGTTTTGCACCGTGCTGCCGGGCAGCAGGATGTCGCGGTAGCTGGCGGTGCCCTTGAAGGGGCAGAAAGTTTGCAGGGGAGTATGGGCTGACAGCGGCGCGGTCACGTCTGCCGCGGGGAAGTAGACGGCTGGCGGGAGCCGGGTTTCGTACATCACCTTGGCATGGGAGCTTTGCGCCACAACGGTGCCGTTGCGCCGGGCGGTGACCAGGCCTTGCAGCGGTTCGACAACAATGCCGTAGCCCCGGTTGCGGGTCTGCACCTGTGTGTCCATCCCAGAGATCCTTGTCCTATGTGCCGTTCAGGCAGCGGAAACAGGACCGGCCGGCGCAGGCCGGTTCTGAACTATCTGGGGACTGTGCCGGAAAAATCCAGAGCCGGACACAGGATATTGAGCAGAACGGAGCGGAAGGGTCAGACCATGCGGATCACGTCCTTGCTGATGGCCAGCACATAGCCGCGCTTGGCAATGTTCTTCACCAGCAGTTCGCTGACCATCTGGTTCCCAAGGGTATCACGCAGGCGCTTGATCCGGGTGGCGCCGGCGGCCTCCTCGCAATCGGCGGAGGTGCGGCCGGAAATCACAGCCTCAATCTCGGCGCCGGACAGCACATCGTCGTCCAGCCGGGCCTCGGCCAGGACCGAGAGGGTTTCCATCGCGGCGGGTGTCAGCTTGAACCCCATGTTGTTTAGATAGACGGTGTTTTCATCGCGGCTGATCAGCAGCTCGTTCACCTGGATGCCGGAGCGTTCGATCTGGGCCATGCGGCGGTTCAGCATCACCAGCATGCCCAGAACTGCCAGCGCCGCCACCATCATCGCCGCGGCGAAGACCAGCAGCACAAAGATCACCATCCGGTAGCTGGTCAGCGTGTCGGCAAAGGCGGTGCCGGACTGTGCCAGGATTTCCAGCAGCTTGATCTCGGCCTGGGTGGTCAGGTCGTTTTCGATAAACAGCTGTTCGACCCGGGCGTTGAAGGCATTTGCATCGGGCAGCGTCAGCAGCAGCACCGTGCCGGCCGCGGCCAGAATTGCCACGATGGCAGCGATGCCAAAGCCGATGACCTTGCTGCCGGCCGCACGGGCCTCAGAAACGGAGATAGTAGGGTCCGGCATTGGCCTTCCTTTGCTGCAGGCCTTCGGGGCCGAAGACGGAGAGGACATTCAGGAGCGTCCATCCAGCGGGCGCGATGCGGGCCTGGATTTCACCGCGGGCGGCCTGTTTCTGGCAGGCGCCGGAGAGCTGGATCACACCATAGTGCAGCCGCAGCGGGTTGTCCTGCTTGGCCTTGTAGTCGGCATAGCAGTCTGCGGCCATCACGGGCGAGGAAAGCGCCAGAAGGGCGGCCGCAAGGGCGGGGATCAGAAGGTGCTGTTTCATGGGGCCATCCTGCGTTCGCGGTGCGTGAAATTCAATAACCGCAGGGGGTTGGGGCAGCTGATATCTGATAACAACCCGCCGATATTGCCTGTCTGAAAGGGGCCGGGACAGGCTGGCGGCATCAAGTGTTCTGCATATTCAAAAGAAAGGTCCCGACATGACCCAGATTCACCGCCCCCAGCCGCACCGCAAATTCATTGCAATGATTGTCGCCGCCGCCATTGCCATTACCGGTTTCTCTGCGGCGCCTGCCCGCGCTGACGACGATGTCGCGAAAATCCTTGGTGGCCTGGCGCTGCTCGGGATCCTGGGCGCAGCCATCAAGCATTCCCGGGATCGGGATGACCATGCGGTGACCCGCACGTACAATCCGCCGCAGAACCATTCGCACGGCGGCCGTGAGTACCGCGGGCACAACCGTCACGGCGGCCACGTCAAACCGCTGCCGCAATCTGTGCGCCGTTATGATCTGCCCGCGCATTGCGTCCGCTACTTCCCGCGCTACAGCCAGAACTATCCGCTGGCCGCAAAGCGCTGCCTGGACCGCAACTATGGCTACACGCACAAACTGCCGCGGGCCTGTAAGGTGACGTTCTGGAACGGCCAGCGCAACCGCACCGGCTTTAAACCCGGCTGCCTGAAAAGACATGGCTACCGGATGGTGAACCGGTGACCCGCACAACGGTTTCGAGCAGCAGCAAACTTGGGGGGCTTCGGCCTCCTCTTTTTGTGCGGGTTGCATCCGGCGCCGGGATTAGCTTTGTCAGAACCATGACACAGCCAGATTACAGTCTCGAAATCGCAGCCCATGAAAAAGGGTTCCTTAGAATTGCCGGTGTGGATGAGGTGGGCCGCGGTCCGCTGGCCGGCCCGGTGACCGCTGCCGCGGTGGTTCTGGATATCAGCGCAATTCCTGAGGGTCTTAATGACTCCAAGAAACTGAGCCTGAAGAAGCGGGAGGCACTGGAGGGGGATATCCTGTCTTCGGCCCAAACGGCGATTGCTCATGCGACGGTTGAAGAGATTGATTCCCTGAACATTTTACGCGCATCGCATCTGGCAATGGAGCGCGCCGTAGCAGCGCTGGATCCGGCACCGGATTACCTGCTGATCGATGGCAACCTGATCCCCAAGGGACTGGCCTTGCCGGCTGAGGCCGTGGTGAAGGGCGATGCCAAATCGGTGTCGATCGCCGCAGCCTCGATCCTGGCGAAACTGGCTCGCGACCGGATCATGGTGGATTTGGCGCAACAGTTTCCGGGATATGGCTGGGAGAAAAACGCAGGCTACCCCTCGAAACAGCATCGGGATGCGCTAGTTCAGCTGGGGATAACCCCACATCATCGGCGCTCATTCAAACCGGTACACAATATCTTGTATCAAGAGTGAACCGTAAGGCGTTGTTGTAATAAACAAATTGACCTCGAATCCGCGATGACTCATCCTGTGGACAACCTAATGAGCGCAAAAATGCGCCGCGGTTATGAGGCAGAGCAATGAATAAAACCATGACAAAGGGCGCGGCAGCGCTCCCTTTAAACACGATTATTGGCGGTGACTGCGTCGAAGCGATGAACAGTCTGCCGGCCAATTCGGTCGATCTGATCTTTGCGGATCCGCCGTATAACCTGCAGCTGAAAGGCCAGCTGCACCGCCCTGACAACTCCAAAGTCGACGCTGTAGACGATCACTGGGACCAGTTTTCCAGCTTTGCAGTCTATGACCAGTTTACCCGCGAGTGGCTGAAGGCGGCGCGCCGGGTGCTGAAGCCGAACGGCTCGATCTGGGTGATCGGCTCCTACCACAACATCTTCCGCGTCGGCGCCGTGCTGCAGGACGAAGGCTACTGGGTGCTGAACGACGTTATCTGGCGCAAGTCGAACCCGATGCCGAACTTCCGCGGCAAACGCTTCACCAACGCGCATGAGACGATGATCTGGGCGTCCAAGTCCGAGGGTGCCAAGTACACGTTCAACTACGAAGCGCTGAAGGCGCTGAACGAGGGCATCCAGATGCGCAGCGACTGGGTGCTGCCGATCTGCACCGGCCATGAGCGGCTGAAGGACGAAAACGGCGACAAGGCGCATCCGACGCAGAAGCCGGAGTCGCTGCTGCACCGGATCCTGGTGGGCGCGACCAACCCGGGCGACGTGGTGCTGGATCCGTTCTTTGGCACCGGCACCACTGGCGCGGTCGCCAAGATGCTGGGCCGCGAATTCATCGGCATCGAGCGTGAAGAAGCCTACCGCAAGGTGGCAGAGAAACGGATCAAGGCAGTGCGCAAGTTCGACCGCGAGGCGCTGGAGGTTTCCGCCAGCAAGCGCGCGGCGCCGCGGGTGCCCTTCGGTCAGCTGGTTGAGCGCGGCATGCTGCGCCCGGGAGAGGAACTTTTTTCGATGAACCGCCGCCACAAGGCGAAGGTGCGGGCAGACGGCACCCTGATCGGCGACAACATCAAGGGGTCTATCCATCAGGTGGGGGCGCATCTGGAAAATGCCCCTTCGTGCAACGGCTGGACCTACTGGTGCTTCAAACGCGATGGCAAGACGGTGCCGATCGACGTGCTGCGCCAGCAGATCCGGGCGGAAATGCAGAACTGACGCCCCCGGAGCTATTCAGAACACAACAGTCTATTGCAGGTGCCTGTGCAAATTGCGCAGGCGCACACCTTGCCCCGCCTGGATCAGGCGGGGTTTTTTGCATGTTTGCGGCCTGATGGGCTATTCCCTGTTTGAGGCGAGGTGACTATCTGAAGCAGGAATGCTGCTGCAGCCAGCGGGAAGAGGGAGAACCAATGACCGATACGGCGTTTGCAACTGGAACCGGAGCTGCCAGAGCAGCAGAAGCAAGCAGCAAGGAGCTCTCTGCTGCGGAAGGCAGGTTTGCGGAAGCTGCTTTGGACGCGCACAAGCGGCGCGGGCTGCAGCTGGCTGTGCGGGCGCGTTGGATTGCGTTGCCGATAGTCGCGGTATTCATCGTCTTTCTGAATCCCGTTTGGAGTGTCCTTTACTACCACGGGCTTCTTGCGCTTCTGTGCCTGAACGGCTGGTTGATCAGCCGCGCCGGAAAGGTCGGCAAATCGAGGCTGGAGCTGTTCCTGATCTTTTTAGACCTGGCAATCATGACATTCGGGTTTATCGTGCCGAATCCCTTCGATTTCCGCGAAATTCCGGCGGCGATGCACTACAGGTTCGACAACTTTCAGTATTTCTTTATCATTCTTGCAGCGGGCACCATGGCCTATTCCTGGCGCACGGTGATTGCGATCGGAACCTGGACCGCGATGATGTGGCTGAGTACGCTGGGGCTGGTCTGGTGGTTCTCCAGCCCGGTTCCCGGCCTGACAGAGGCTGTTGGCGACGCCCTTAGTTTTGAGCCGGAACTGGCACTGTTCTTTGACCCTAACAGCTTTGTGGTCAAATTGCGGGTGCAGGAAGCGCTTGTTTTTGTGCTGGTGGCAGTGACGCTGGGTTTCTCGGTGCGCCGGTTCAACGGGCTTTTGCGCAGCAATGCCAGCCTGGAACGGGAGCGGGCGAACCTGTCGCGTTACTTTTCACCCAACGTGGTGGAACAGCTGTCCCAGAACGATGAGCCGCTGAAGCAGGTGCGCAGCGAGAACGTGGCGGTTCTGTTTATCGATATTATCGGCTTTACCCGGCTGTCAGCAGGCATGGATCCGCACGCGGTGATTGATCTTTTGCGTGAATTCCATGGCCGGATGGAGCGGGAGGTGTTCCGCCATCACGGCACGCTGGACAAGTATCTGGGAGACGGGCTGATGGCGACCTTTGGCACGCCGGTGGCTGGCAAGCAGGACGCCACGAATGCGCTGGCCTGCGCCCACGCGATGCGGGCTTCGCTTGCGAGATGGAACCGGGACCGTGCAAAACAGGGCAAGCCCGAGATCCGGGCCGGGATCGGTATTCATTATGGCGAGGCGTTGCTGGGTGATATCGGTGCCAACCGGCTGGAATATGCGGTCTTGGGCATGACTGTGAATATCGCCGCGCGGCTTGAGAACCTGACCCGCAAGCTGCAGGCCGGCATTGTTGTCAGTGAAACGATGGCCGCGCAAGTCAAGGCTGAGCTGGCAGGGCTGGACCTGCTGGACGGTGCAGCCCGCCATCCGGATCAGGAAGTGCGCGGGCTGGATCAGCCGATGACAGTTCTGGCCTGGGCTTGACCCTTAGCGCGGCATCGGGTTCTGCGCCTTGTTATAGGCGTGCCAGTCGGTGATTTCGGGATAATACGTCTGCCGCCAGCGGCGCACCCGCGGGTTCATCACCCGCCGCCACAGGGGCGGGATCATCGCGGCAATGGTCATCACCGGGTAGCCGTAGGGGAGCTGGGGCGCGTCAGCCTCGGTGTAGTTCTGCAACAGCGGAAATCGCCGGTTCGGCTTGTAATGGTGGTCCGAATGGCGCTGCAGGTTGATCAGCAGCCAGTTCGATGCCTTGTGCGCCGCGTTCCAGGAGTGGCGCGGCTGGACCGGCTCGTATTTGCCCTCGCCCAGGTGTTTGCGGGTCAGACCGTAGTGCTCGACGTAGTTGACCACTTCCAGCTGCCAGATCGCGGTGCCTGCCTGAACCAGGAAGAGGAGGACACCGGTCAGACCGCCGAGCATCAGTGCCAGCAGCAGCATTGCGGTCTGCAGCGCCCAGTAGCGGAAGAACGGGTTGGAGCGGTCGGTCCAGGGGCGGTTTTTCTTGGCGAGTTTCTCTTTTTCGGCTCGGAAGGCAGAATGCCAGCATTGCCGCAGCACCCGCGGATAGAAACGGTGGAAACCCTCGTTGTAGCGTGCCGTGACCGGATCGCGGGGGGTGCCGACGTAGCGGTGGTGCACCAGCAGATGTTCGGAGCGGAAATGCGAGTACAGCACCATCGCCAGAAGAATGTCCCCCAGCCAGCGTTCCATCCGGCTGGACTGGTGCATCAGCTCGTGGCTGTAGTTGATGCCCACCGCACCGGTGACGACGCCAACGCCGAAGAAGGCTGCGAATTTCTCGAAGCCGTTCAGGTGCTCTGCGCCGCTCACGTACCAGATCAGCCCGAACAGCGTGATGAACTGCAGTGGCACCCAGGCCGCTGTCAGCGCCTTGTACCACTTGAGGTCTCTGTCCGGTGTTTCCGGGTCGGCGTTTTCCAGATTGAGCCCGAAAACCCCATCCAGCACCGCAAACAGGTGCCAGGTCACGAGTGGCGGCAGCAGCAGCGCCCAGCCGCCCTGCAACGCCGCGATCCAGACCAGCGGCAGCAGCAGAAATGACATCCAGAACGGCAGGGCGCTTTGCCAGCGGGAAAGAGTTTCGGGGGCAATCATGCCAGGTCTCCCAAATCAGTCAGCGCGCGTTTGGGGAAACCCTATGCCCAGACATTTAAAAACCCAATAGGGGCGCGGGGTAACCTAGCGGCCTTTGTATAGATCGAAGGCTTTGCGCATCACCGTGGGCAGGCTGGAAGGGCGGAAATGGTGGCGTGAAATCAATTCCTGTTCCGCACTTTGATTGAACCCGCCAGGCAGTTCTGCGGTCATGATGCGCAGGATCAGGTGAAAATGGGTGAAGGTGTGCCGCACTTCTCCAGCCAGTTCCTGCCAATCCGCTTCAAAGGGCGGGTTCGGGGTGGGGGTATCGCTCCAGTCAGAGCCGGGCCAGCCCAGCATGCCGCCCAGCAGCCCCTTGTCCGGGCGCCGTTCCAGCAGCCAGGTTCCATCGGCGGATTCTGCCAAATACACAATGCCATGCCGGGTGGGTTTGGGTTTCTTTGGTGTCTTCTTGGGCAGTTCAGCCGCTGTTCCGGCAACGCGGGCCGCGCACGGGCCGCGCCAGGGGCAAATGCCGCAGGCCGGGTTGCGGGGGGTGCAGATGGTGGCGCCCAAGTCCATCACCGCCTGCGCGTAATCGCCAGGCCGCTGCACCGGAGTGAGCTCTGCTGCGCGGTCTTTCAGCACCGGTTTGGCACCTGGGAGCGGGTCGTGGATGTCGTGAACACGGGCCATCACCCGCTCAACATTGCCATCCAGCACGGTCTCAGCCCGGTCAAAGGCAATAGAGGCGATGGCGGCAGCGGTGTAGGGGCCGATGCCGGGCAGTTTGAGCAGGCCCTCGTAGCTGTCCGGGAAGCTGCCGCCGTGATCCTGTGCCACAGCGCGGGCGCATTTCAGCAGGTTGCGGGCGCGGGCGTAATAGCCGAGGCCGGCCCATTCGCTCATCACGTCTGCGTCTTCCGCGGCGGCCAGGTCCAGCACCGATGGCCAGCGGCTGGTGAATCGCAGGAAGTACTCCCGGACGGCGGCAACCGTGGTTTGCTGCAGCATCACCTCGCTAAGCCAGATCCTGTAAGGGTCCGGGCGGATGCCTGCAGCGCGGCTTGCCGGACCTACCCGCCAGGGCATCTCGCGGGCATGCACGTCATACCACGCGAGCAGTTCTTCGCTCATCGTGGCGGAATCGCTCTTTAAGTCACGCATTCGTTATTCCTTGGGCGGCGGTTTGGCTGGCGCCTGCATAACCGCTCTTTACAATAGGGCGGGCAGTCGAGCAAAACCTAGATCATGGCATTCAGGCGCAGCACCACACGCGGGTTCTCCCGGACCTCCAAGCTCCTTAGCGAGCAGATCCGCAAAGCGGGGGAAAGCCGCGGATTCGCGGTGTCCCGGCTGCTCACCCATTGGGAGGAGATCGCCGGGCCGGATATCGCTGCGATGGCACGTCCAGTGAACATCGGCTACGGGCGGGGCTCTTTTGGCGCGACGCTGACGGTTCTGACCACCGGGGCCAATGCGCCAATGCTGGAAATGCAAAAGGAACGCCTGCGCGAGCGGGTGAATGCGGTCTATGGCTTTAACGCCATTTCCAAGGTGCGGATCACGCAAACGGCACCGACGGGATTTTCCGACGGCCGCGTGGAATTCAAATATGCCCCCAAAGTGCAAGCGCCGCTGCAGCCGGATCCGCAGGATGCGGCAGAGGCCAGCAAGGCTGCCGAAGGGGTGGAAAACGATGATTTGCGCGCCGCCCTGGAACGCCTGGGGCGCAATGTGCTGACAAAACAGAAAACGCAAGGAAAGGGGTTCAAATGACCCGTTTGATGTCTGGTGTCTTGGCCGCGGTTGCGGTGGTTGCGGGCGGTTATGCCCTGTCGGGTTTGGGCAGCCAGAGCAATCTGCCTGCAAACCCGCTGGTCGGCGCGGCGGTCGCACAGGAAGCAGAAGTAGACACCTCGACCATCACCGAAATGACCCTGGGGGCGGAGGATGCGCCGGTCACGCTGATCGAATATGCCTCCTACACCTGCCCGCACTGCGCGAATTTCCACAACAACACATTCAAGCAGTTGAAAGCGGATTACATCGATACCGGCAAGGTGAAGTTCATTTACCGCGAGGTCTATTTCGACCGCTACGGGCTTTGGGCATCGATGATTGCGCGTTGCAGCGGGCCGGAGAAATTCTTTGGCATTTCCGACCTGATCTACAAAGGCCAGTCGGAATGGGCGCGGGCCGGCGGTGCGCCGGAGATCATTGATGAACTGCGCAAGATCGGCCGCCTGGCGGGCATCGAAAACGACCAGCTGGAGGCCTGTTTGCAGGACGGCGAGAAGGCGCAAACTCTGGTGACCTGGTATCAGGAAAATGCGACTGAGCATGGGATTGAATCCACGCCGTCCTTCATCCTGAACGGCGAGAAGGTTTCGAACCAGTCCTACGACGAGTTCAAGAAACTGCTGGATGCCGAACTGGAAAGCTGAGCGGCAGTAAGCTGATAAGCAAAAGCCCGGGCCATGTGCCTGGGCTTTTTGTTTGAGCAATTGCTGTCTTTTCGGCGGTCAAGGCGCAGGAGCAGCTGCTTTCAGCATGTCTTTCAGGCTTTCGTCACGGGCGATCTGCAGGCGGACAGGCAGAGTGATCACCCTGGATCGGAAACTGTCCGGCAGACGGACGGCGTCTTTTTCCGTTGTGACCAACTGGGCGTTCAGAAGCTTTGATTCATTGTCCAGCCGGTTCAGCAGCGCCGGGGTCAGCGGCTGATGATCGTCCAATGCCTCAGACCGGGCTATTTCGGCACCAAGGCTGCGCAGGGTGCTGAAGAACTTCTGCGGATGGCCAATGCCGGCAAAGGCCAGCACGCGGGTGCCGTTCCAGGGCATCCCGGTCTGCAACGGTTCCAGCGCGCCGGTGAAATGCGGCAGCCCCTGCAGATGGCTGCCCCAAACGTCCGTGAATGCTTTTTGGGCGGGCTCCGGCCCCAGCGACAGCACCGCGCCGGCGCGTTTCAGCCCTATGGCAACCGGTTCGCGCAGCGGGCCGGCCGGCAGGCAGCGGCCGTTGCCGAAACCGTGCTGGGCGTCGACCACAACAAGTGACAGGTCCTTGGCGACCGCAGGGTTCTGAAAGCCATCGTCCAGTACAATGACCGTCGCCCCGGCGCTGGCTGCAGCGCGGGCGCCCGCGGCGCGGTCCTTGGCGACCCAGACCTCGCCAAAGGCTGCCAGAAGCAGCGGCTCATCTCCCGTTTGCGCTGCCTTGTGCTTGCCGGGCATCACATGCACCGGCCCCTCCAGCGTTCCGCCATAACCGCGGGTGACCACATGCGGATCATGGCCAAGGCTGCGCAGGGCTTCCAGCAGCCAGATCACGGTTGGCGTTTTGCCAGTGCCGCCGGCATTCAGATTGCCCACGCAGATAACCGGCACACCGGGTGCAACCGGATTACCCTTGGACAGACGGGAGGCCGTTGCACGGGCATAGGCCCAGCCTAATGGTGCCAGCAGGGCGGACCGCAAGTCAAACTCCCCCGGCAGCTTGTGCCAGAAATCAGGTGCCCGCATTAGTGTCCTCGCGCTGGTCAAGAAGGGTCTGGATCTTTTCCAGTAGTGTGTCAGTGGTTGCGGCGCTTTCGGTGACGCTTTGCCAGCCGGCCAGGGCCATTTCGGCGGCTCTGTCTGGAGCTGATAAGGCAACAACGGTGTCTGACATCTCGTTGTGGGTCTGCACCTGAACCGCGGCACCGGCCTTGGTCAGCCTGTCATAAAGTTCACGGTGCGCGTGGATGCCGGGGCCATGCAGCAGCGCAGAGCCCAGAGCCGCGGCATCCAGGGGGGATTGACCCTGGGCAGCCGGATCGAGACTGTTTGCGAGCAGGGCGACCGGTGACAACCGGTACCAGAGGCCGATGTCCTCGCCACTGGTGAGCAGAACCTGGTTGAAGTCTTCAGGCTCTCCGCCGTTTTCCCAGTCGGCAAAGGACAATCCGCTTTTCTGCAGCAGGCCGCGGGCCGCCTCCAGATCCGCAATATCGTCCAGCGCAACGACCAGCAGCAAGCGGTGCAGCAGACGCAGGGCATTGCGGTGAGCGTCCAGAACGCGGGACAGTTCATTCAGTTTGACGTGGGCCGCAAGCCAGACCGGGCGGCTGCCCAGGGTCTGCTGCATGGCGGCCAGTTCGTCGTCGTTGCACCCGGGCGGAATGGCCGATACACGCAGCTTGCCAGCCACTTCCAGCCGTTCCGCCGGAAAGCCCAGCCTGATGAGCCGGTCCCGCACAGTTTTGGATGGCGTCAGGATACATGTCAGCCCTTCCAGCATCCTGCGGCGCTGATCCGGCAGCCAGCGGCTGGTGCGGTGAGGCATTTCAGCGTCAAGAAGATCGGCCAGAAGTACACCGGTTCCCTGGTCACGCAGATGCCGCAGCAGGGTCCGGCGGGCTGGCGGGCCTGTCCAGATACAGGCATCGGGCCGCCAGTGCGCCACGAATTCGCGGGCTTCTGCCAATGTGTCCTCCGCCAGCGGGCCAACTGGAATGTCGCAGCCGACAGTGCCGGTCAGTCTCAGATCAGGCTCCCAGCTGGCCAGCACAGAGAGGTCCGGGCGCAGGGTTTTGAGACGGCGGCCTATGTCGCAGAGCGCGAGGTAGCGCTCTGGTGTTGTCGCGTGCACCCAGAGCACTTCACCCTTTGGACGGGATTGCAGCACCGCAGAGCGGCTGGAATTTGTGCTTCGCCGTTGCATCTGTTTCGATTTGATTTTTCCGGCCAAAGGTAGCTGCAACATGCGGGTTTGTCTGTGAAAAGTTTACGTCCAGCCATTGCAGGACAGCTGAGACCGCTTAAGCCGGGGCAGGCTTAATGTCCAGCGATGCCGGGGCCTGCCGGGTCCAGGGCTGCGATAAGCGCCGTGTGCAGAGACGTATTTCCGGCAACCACGCCGTTCAGGCGGGGATGCGGGTTGTTGAAGCGCAGGGGCTTGCCTGACCTGTCTGAGATGGTGCCGCCTGCCTCGCGCACCAGCAAATCGCCGGCGGCAATGTCCCATTCCCAGCTGGGGCGCAGCGTCAGCATGGCCCCGAACCGGCCGTCGGCCACCTTGGCCAGCCGGTAGGCCAGCGAGGGCCGGTAACTGCGGATGAATGCAGGCGGAGTGCCGCCCTGCCAGTGGTGCGGTTGCAGATTTGGCTTGGCGGCCAGAACCTCAGTATCTGCAAGTTCTGCCGCAGCCGAGATCCCGATCAGGCTGCCGTTGCAGGCTGCACCCTTTCCCTTGGCGGCAGTATACATAAGCTCACGTTGCGGCAGAAAAATCACCGCAGCCGTGACCTCGCCTGCTTCGGCAACCGCGATGGAATGCGCCCAGGTGCGGGAACCTTCGGCAAAGCTGCGGGTGCCGTCGATCGGGTCTATGATGAAAACCTTCTCGCGAGTCAGGCGGGCTGGGCTATCTTCGGTCTCCTCCGACAACCAGCCGTAGCCGGGCCGCGCTTGCTGCAACATGTCCTCGAGCATGGTGTTAACGGCCAGGTCGGCTTCGGTCACCGGACCCGCACCGCCAGGTTTGTCCCAGCGCTTGGCGTCGGGACCAGTGTAGCGGCACGCAATGTCTCCGGCCTGTTCCGCCGCTTTTACAAGCAGGGATAGGTCAGTTGCCGGCAAGGGTCATTCCTTCGACCAGAAGCGACGGCACCACGGTGGACAAATGCGTGCGCGCGTCGTTGGCCGGGATAATCCGGCGCAGCATATCGTGCAGGCTGCCCGCGATAGTGCATTCGTTGACCGGATAGGCAATCTCGCCGTTTTCCACCCAGAAACCGGATGCGCCGCGGGAATAGTCGCCGGTGTTCGGGTTGATGGTGGAGCCGATCATCGAAGTGACCAGCAGGCCGGTACCCATCTGTGCGATCAGGTCTTCACGGCTGGCATCACCCTGGGTCAGCGCGATGTTCCAGGTCGAGGGGGAGGGCACCCCGCCGATGCCGCGGGCGGCGTTGCCGGTGCTGTCCAGCCCCAGCTTGCGGGCGGAGGCGAGGTCCAGCGTCCAGCCGGTCAGCACACCGTTGTCCACCACGGTGCGTTTGCGGGTCGCCAGCCCCTCGCCGTCGAACGGCCGGGAACCGGAAATGCGCGGGCGGTGCGGGTCCTCGATGACAGAGAGCGTTTCTGGCAGAACCTGCTGATCCAAGCAATCTTTCAGCCAGGAGGAGCCACGGGCAATTGCGGCGCCATTGGCGGCCGACATCAGGTGGCCGATCAGAGAGGAGGAAATGCGTTCGTCGAACAGGACCGGGAAACTGCCGGTCTTGGGCTTGCGGGCGCCCAGCCGGGCGACCGCGCGCTCACCTGCAGTGCGGCCAATCTCTTCAGCGCTGCGCAGATCAGACTGGAAGGTACGGGAATCGCCGTCGTGGTCCCGCTCCATTCCTGTGCCGGTGCCCGCGATTCCGGTGCAGGACAGGGACCGGCCAGTGCGCTGATAACCTCCTGAGAAACCATTGGTGGCTGCCAGATGCACCACATGGCGGCCATATCCTGCGGCCGCGGACTGCACCTGAGTGATGCCGTCCACCGCCTGACAGGCGGCTTCGGCGGCAAGCGCGTCCTCTTGCAGGGCTGCCGGCTCAGGCTCGCCGCTCGGGTCTTCCAGCTCCAGCGCAGCCAAATTCCAATCCTTCGCAAGCTGAGACGGGTCAGCGAGGCCTGCATAAGGGTCTTCCGGTGCTTCCTTGGCCATTGCAACGGCGCGTTCGGCCATCGCTGCAATGGTTTCGGGCCGCATGTCGGAGGAGGAGACCAGCGCCTGGCGCTTGCCTATAAACACCCGCAGGCCCAGATCGGTGCCTTCGGAGCGTTCCGCGTGTTCCAGCTTGCCCTCGCGGACTTCGATGCTGAGAGAACTGCCCTCAGCGGCCATGGCGTCGGCGGCATCTGCGCCGGCCTTGCGGGCGGCGTCGATCAGGGCGTGGCAAAGCGCTTCGGGGGACTGGGTCATGGGCACCTTCTGTTCTGCTCTCTAAAAGAGCTATCCAGTGCAGCGCCATGCCGCAAGTGCGGGGTGCAAAAAAGGGGCCGCGCCAGGCGGCCCCTTTCGAGATCCGGTTCGGGATTTGACGGTTATTTGATGCGCTGGCCGTTGGCGAGCACCTGGCCGTCTTCGGTGACTTCGATCTTGGAGGTCAGGGTGTCCTCACCTTCGCCAGGGACTGCCAGCATGCCCATCATCATCCGCGCTCCCATAGCGTCGCTGTCGGACATCAGGCCCATGCCAATCAGCTTGTCAATCAGGGTGTTGGCGCCGACCAGTTTGAGGTTGGCCTCACCTGCCGGTGCCGGCATGCCGTCAAAGCTGGTCAGGTCTTCGTTGTTGAAGGTGAAATCACCGGTGCCGGTCAGCTCGGCGCCAGCCGCCGAGACCTGCAGTTGCTTCACGGTCAGCGCGTTCAGCTCACCCGGCTGTTCCTCACCTTTTTCCACGGCTTCCATGGCTTCCGGATCGAACAGGTCAAACAGCACCTTGCCCTTGCCGGCCAGGTCCAGAATGACGGTTGCCGGGTCATGCGGCAGCTGGCCGGTCGGGTCGACCATGCCCCACAGCATTTCCGGAACTGCAAAGTCGCGCAGGGTCACACCCAGGGCAAAGTCTTGCTCTTCTTCGGACTTGGCCAGCGGCATCATCAGTTTGAAGCCGGTCTCCGCCATGCTGAGCGCCAGCGGGAACGGGATTTCGGAACCGGAAATGTTCACGTTGGTTGCAACCTGCGACACATCGTAGGTCAGGTGCTGCTTGTCCATCGAAACGGTGAAAGCACCACCTTGGGAATTGCTTTCCATGGCGAAGCTTTCGCTGCCGTCCACGCCAGAGAGGGAACCATTGCCGCCGGTGAAGGTGAAGGTGCCGTCGAAGGCAAAGCCGGCTTCCAGCAGCGCGGCCATGTCGGGGCTTTCCAGCCCGTCTGGAACGGTGCCGGTACCGGTGAAGCTCAGGCCTTGCAGGGCGCCTTTGAACGCACCTGTGCCGTCGCCCTCGGGATCGTTGAAGCCCATGTCATAGCTGAGGCTGGAGGCGGTCATGGTCTGGTCGTAGCTGCGCCCCTCTGCAACCTTCATGGTGCTTTTGGTGGTCACGTCGTTCATTACGACCTGAACTTTCGCCACTTCTGCAGGCACAGGCTCGCCGTCCGCAGACAGTTCATCCAGCGTCATGGTCACCGTGGAGGAGCTGTAGTCATAGCTCATGTTTTCTGCATCACCTGCGACTTTCATCGGCGAGCCGTCGTGCGCATAGATCAGTTTGCCTGCAAAGGTTTCGCCGTCGCCGGAAAATTCAAAGCCCATCGGGAACTCGGCAGGCAGCATGACATTGACGGTGCCATCGCCGTTCTCAACGAACTGGATTTCCGGGAAGCTGATGGTGCCGGAGCCGTCTTCTTCGGGGATCGGCATGGCCATCGACACATCGGAAACGGTCAGGGTGCTGCCCGAAACGGCCTCAGTCCCGGATACGGTGTATCCGGTGCTGGTCAGATACGCCTTCCAGTCGGCCCAGACGTCCTGGGCGCTCAGATCGGCGAGGGCGCCTTGAGCGGAAACAACCAAAATTGCCGCTGCGGCACCGCCGCGCGCAAAAATTACGGACATTAGAGAACCTTTCTCTGAGAGATAATTGAACGCATCGTCGGCCCGGCGGGCGGTGCCGTCAAGGGGGCCTTGGGCTGGACCGTTCCCCCTAACCGCTTTACCACTTGGGTTATCAGTCACTTGGAGGTTGCGGGCATGGAATTCAACGGAAAAACAGTTGCAATTACAGGCGCCAGCCGCGGCATCGGGGCGGATGCGGCCCGTGTTTTTGCCGCTGCTGGCGCCAATCTGGCATTGCTGGCAAGGAGTGCGGGCGCACTGCAGGACCTTGCGGATGAGATCGGCAAAAATGTGCTGACATTTGCATGCGACGTTTCTGATTACGCTTCCGTGGAGGCCGCATTGGGCAAGGCAAATCAGGAATTCGGCAGCCTGGACGTTCTGATCAACAACGCGGGTGTAATTGAACCGATTGCAAGGCTGGAGGACGCTTCGCCTGAAGATTGGGGTAAGCTGATCGACATTAATCTGAAAGGTGTGTTCAACGGGATGCGGGCCGCGCTGCCGCTGATGAAGCCGGCGGGCGGCGGGACCATAATTACCGTCAGCTCGGGCGCCGCGCACCGGCCTTTGGAGGGGTGGAGTGCCTATTGTTCGTCGAAGGCAGGCGCGGCGATGCTGACCTCTGCGCTCGACCTGGAAGAACGCGGCAATGGCATCCGAGCCATGGGCCTGTCGCCGGGTACAGTCGCGACCCAAATGCAGCGCGAGATCAAGGCCAGCGGCATCAACCCGGTGAGCGAGCTGGACTGGGAGGATCATATTCCGGCTGAATGGCCGGCCCGGACCCTAATGTGGATGTGCAGACCGGATGCGGATGACTGCATAGGTCAGGAAGTCTCTCTGCGAGAAGACAGCATCCGCCAACGGGTGGGCCTGGTATGATCGGGCTGGAGATCGCGGAAAACGGTCTGTGGACTGTCACCATCAACCGGCCGGACAAGGCGAATTCGCTGACAGAAGCGATGCTGACGGAACTGGCGGAAATCGCCGAACGCGCGCAGGAGGCCCGCGGGCTGATCCTGACCGGAACCGGCAAGGTGTTCAGCGCCGGGGCCGACCTGGACGAAGCGCGGGCGGGCCTGGCGACCTCGCCGGTATGGGAGCGGCTGTCGGCGGCAATGGCTGCTGTTCCCTGCCTCAAGGTGGCTGCACTGAACGGTACCTTGGCGGGCGGCGCCAATGGCATGGTGCTGGCTTGCGATATCCGCATTGCGGTGCCGTCGGCCAAATTCTTCTACCCTGTGATGAAGCTTGGCTATTTGCCACAGCCTTCGGACGCGGGCCGGATGGCAGCACTGATCGGGCCTGCCCGGACCAAGGTGATCCTGGCGGCCGGGCAGAAGATCATCGCGCAGGAGGCATACGACTACGGCCTCGTAGACCGGATTGTGGAGCCTGAGGCCTTGCTGGATACGGCGGAGGACATGCTAGCACACTCGCTGGAGGCCAAACCGGAAATTGCGGCCGGGATCCTTAGGATGTGCCGGTGAAGCGGCTGTCCGGACTTCAGCTGCAGGTCGAAGACCCTGAGCGGTTGGCTGCATTTTATGCGGATGTGTTTGGCATGGAAGCGCGGGTTGAAGGTGAGACCTGGCGGGCCGGGTATGCGGGTGAGGATGCGGATCTGGTATTGCTGCCTGGCGGCACACGGGCTCCGCATACGCGCGATGAACGGTACTGGAAGATCGGTATTTGCCTGCCCGATCTGGACATTGCGTGTGAACACCTGCGGCAAAAGGGCATTGAGGTGTCAGCGCCGCATCAGTTCCGCGACATTGGCTATATGGCGCATCTGCACGATCCCGAAGGATTCTCCGTAGAACTCCTGCAGCATGATTTCCAAGGCAACCGGCCAGACGGTGCTGGTGATCCGGCGCTTCCGCTGGGCGGCGGTGCGCATGTCGGGCAGATCACTTTGCGGACCGGAGACATCGCGGCTGAGCTTGCCTTGCGTGCCGACATGAAACTCTTGTCAGTTCAGGATGTAGCGGAGTTCGGATTTGACTTGCATTTCCTTGCCTTTACCGAAGAAACGCCGCC
Organism: Leisingera sp. ANG-M6; assembly: GCF_000813905.1. Classification (NCBI taxonomy): domain Bacteria; kingdom Pseudomonadati; phylum Pseudomonadota; class Alphaproteobacteria; order Rhodobacterales; family Roseobacteraceae; genus Leisingera; species Leisingera sp. ANG-M6. The sequence goes on along the minus strand of NZ_JWLG01000015.1, from coordinate 183,084 downwards.
AAACCCGGATCTGCAGTCCGTGGCGAACCGGGAATGGCTGTGGCGGCGCTCCTATACAACGCTGGAGTTCCAGCACATTCCCGGGGCGCAGTTTCGCGACAGCCCGGCCTTCATGGGGGTTGAAGTCAGTTAGCGCTTGCGCCGTTTGCCGGGCACGCGGGAGCGGAATTCGGGCGGGCGTTTCCGGATCCAGGCGATGAATTTCGCCAGCCGGGGGTGAGCCTGCAGCGCTTCCGGAGTGTTGAAGTCGCGGGCCAGCTCCGCCTCGGTCAGCGTGGCGTGAATCTCGCGGTGGCAGATGTCATGCAGCAGAACGGTTGGTCCGCCCTTGCCTCCTTTCAGTTTTGGGATCAGATGGTGCAGGCTTTGCGGCGCGCCCTTTGGGATTGGGCGGCCGCACAGCGGGCAGTTCGGATCAGACATGCACAGGCCTCAGCTGGTTTCGTGCGGGCACTAGACACGTCGGCGGCAAGGGCTGGCAAGGGGATGGCATGACAGAGGCGTGGGACGCTGTGGTGATCGGAGCCGGGCCAGCCGGGCTGATGGCTGCCGAAGAACTGGGCAGCGCCGGGCACCGGGTGCTGGTGGCTGAGGCCAAGCCGTCAGCTGCCCGAAAGTTCCTGATGGCGGGCAAATCCGGTCTGAATTTGACCAAGGACGAGCCTTTCGAGCAGCTGATTGCATCTTATGGAGAGGCCGCGGACTGGCTGGCGCCGATGATCCGGGCCTTTGATGCGCAGGCAGTGCAGGCCTGGGCGCAGGAGCTGGGGAGCGCGCTGTTCACCGGCTCCACCGGCCGGGTGTTCCCGAAGGTGATGAAAGCATCGCCGCTTTTGCGGGCCTGGCTGGGGCGCTTGGACTGGTATGGCGTGCAGATCCGCACCCGCTGGCGCTGGGCCGGCTGGGACGGTGCGGCCTTAGTCTTTGAAACGCCGGGCGGTTCGGTGCGGATTGAGACGGGTGCCACGATTCTGGCGCTCGGCGGCGCAAGCTGGGCGCGGCTGGGGTCGGACGGGGCGTGGCGGCCGCTGTTGCAGGAACGAGCGGTAGAAGTTTCGCCATTCAAGCCTGCCAATGCCGGGCTGCTGGTGGAATGGTCCAGGCATATGGCACCGCAATTCGGCCAGCCGCTCAAAGGGATTGCGCTGCGGGCGGGTGGCCAGGTTTCGCGCGGTGAAGCGGTAATTTCGCAGCGCGGGCTGGAGGGCGGCGGCATCTATTCCGTCTGTGCCGCAGTGCGGGAGGGAGCGGTGCTGCATATGGATCTGCTTCCGGATCTGGAAGAGGCGGAAGTTGCCCGCCGCCTGTCGCGCCCGCGCGGTAAGGCGAGTTTCTCCAACCACCTGCGCAAAGCCTTGAAGCTGTCACCGGCATCCGTGGCGCTTCTGCAGGAATTCGGGCGCCCGCTGCCGCAGGAGGCGCAGACCTTGGCAAGGCTGATCAAGGCGCTGCCGGTGAAACACGCAGGTTTGCGCCCGATGGACGAGGCGATTTCGACCGCGGGCGGCGTTAGCCGCGATGCTGTGGATGGCAACCTGATGCTGAAACAAATCCCCGGAACTTTCTGCGCCGGGGAGATGCTTGATTGGGAAGCCCCGACGGGCGGTTATTTGCTGACCGCCTGCCTGGCGACTGGGCGCTGGGCGGGGCGGGGGGCTGCGGATTATTTGGCCAGTGCCGCAACCCGCTGAAACGCAGGGCGTTCCCGCATCCGTTTGCCGTAGTCCTGCAGCTTTTCACCCTCGACCGGAAACTTGGCGCTGCGCGCCCAGTTCAGGCAATGGGTGCAGATGATATCGGCGATGGTGAACTCTTCCCCCATCAGGAAGGGGCCGGCCATTTTGTCTTCGAGACGGGCCAGGTTGTGGGCGAATTCCCACTTCAGGCTGCCTTTCACTTCCGGCACCCGCTGCTCCTCAGGCAGGATGAAGCTGTGCCGGGCCGCGGCCCAAAGAACGGCGTCGATCTCGTCCAGCAGGAGATGGGTCATTGCGTCCTGTCTTGCGCGCGCAATCGTTCCCGCAGGAGCCGTCAGCGCGCCGTGTTTGTCAGACAAGTAGGTAAGAATGGCTGTGGAATCGGTGATAACTTCACCTTCAGCCTGAAGCACTGGCACCTTGCCCGAGACATTCAGCGCCTGCACTTCAGGGCTGCGGGGCCCATGCAGGTTCAGCTGATAGGGCTGCCCAAGCTCCTCGAGCGCCCACAGCACCCGGAAAGTGCGGGTGAGAGGGGTGCCAATGACCGTATACATCATTCTTCTCCTGTTGGTTCCCGTCCAAGATGGGCAGCAACAGCGGGAGGATCAAGCAGGACGGAGCGTTGGCAGCTCAGCGGGCGCGGCTGAGCATGGCAAGCCGGATCAGGGCGCGTTCCATCAATGCCAGCGCTGGGGCAGTCTGCCCGGCAGAGCGCAGCGCCAGATCGGTGTCGGTAATGATCGTCAGCGCTGTTTCCAACCGGTTTGCGCCCCAGTTTTGCGCCTGCCGCAGCATCCGGTCGCGGCGTTTGCCATAAAGCGGCGGGCGCAGCTGGCCGATGCCCTGGGCCGGGCCGCCGGGTGCCGAGGCAATGGTGTAAAGCGTGCGGAAATGCCGGGTGGCACCAATGCAGAGGGTTACGGCGTTGGTGCCCTGCGCCTGCAGACGGCGGATCAGCGGTCCGATTTCGGGGCTGCGGCCCTCAGCCACCACATTGAGCACGTCATCCAGCGCAGCTTCGGTTGATTGCGGGGCCACGGCGCCGATGTCGTCCAGTGACAGCGGGCTGCTGTCGCCGTGCTTGTAAAGCGCCAGCTTCTCGATCATGCGGGAAAAGTCGCCGGGGCCGATGTCATTGGCGATGTCGGTCAGCGCCGACATGCTGTCGCCGGGCACGTCGCGGATGCCAGCCTCGCCCAGAATGCGTTCGATCTCGGCACGCGAAGGCGGGTCGTCGTAAATGCCAACCGCATAGGCGTTGCTGTGGCCCTCAAACGCCTTGCGCAGCTTGGAGGACGCTTTCAGCTGGCCTGCCGTAACCACGATCTGGGCGTCGCCGAGCTGCCATTCTTCAAGCGCTGCAGTGATTGCGGGGGTGGCTGTGTCATTTGCGCCCTCGACAAACACCGCACGGACACCGGGAAAGAACCCGACCGCCTTGACCGCGTCCAGCAATTGCGCCGGATCTTTGCGCAGGTCGCTGCCGGGCAGGCGGGTCAGGCGCATTTCTTCCTCGGCGCCAGGGCCAAGCAACGCCGCCAGCACCTGCTGCCGCTTCAAGGACACGCGCATTGCGTCGGCGCCATAGATCAGGATGCCGGTCTTGCCCGGATCCGGCTTGGCGAAATAGCCGTCCGCTTCGCGTGGTGAGAGCTTCATTCAGCCGCAGCGGAGAGATCCGCGGTTGCCAGGATCTGTGCGGTGATCTGATCGGCCAGTACGGCCATAAGCCGTTCATGCGCATCCCGTTCCCCGGCCAGTGTTTCCACGGTGGAACCGGTAGCAGAGTAACCGGTGAAGTTCCGAACTGTGCCGCTGGAGGTGACCTTGCCATCCGAAAGACGGGTCAGAGAATACGCTGCGGTGCCGATCACCGAATACCGGGTGATTTCATTGTCCGCTGTGATCGCTTGCCCCTCTTCCCGGGTGCTGAGTGTCAGGTCCAGCTTGTACGCGGCGCCACTGCCGCGGCCAAGCCGTTGTTCCAGGTTCTGCACGAGAAAATAGGCATCAGAGCCGCTTGCGCCTTTGATTTCTTCCGGTGCCTGCACTTCGATATTGTCATGCAGTTCTGCCCCGGTTCCGCCGGGGGCGTAAACCGGAGTGAAGCCGCAGGCCGCTGCCACCAGGGGCAGGGCCAGCAGTAGGGTTCTGCAGTTAAGCAACGACATTCACAATCCGGCCTGGCACCACGATTACCTTTTTCGGCGCGGCGCCATTCAGCGCCTTCTGCACAGCTTCGTGTGCCAGTGCGAGTTTTTCAACCTCGGCTTTGTCCAGATCCTTGGCGACTTCGATTTCGCCGCGGCGTTTGCCGTTGATCTGGATCGGCAGGGTGACTGTGTTCTCGACCAGCATCGATTCGTCGGCAACAGGCCAAGGCGCGGTGGCGCAAAGGCCCTCGCCGCCCTGATGGTTCCAAATGTCCTCCGCCAGGTGCGGGGTCATTGGCGACATCAGCTGCGCAAGCGTCATGATCGCTTGTTTTTGAATCTTGGCGCTGGCTTTGGATTTGGCGAGCGTGTTGGTGAAGGCATAGAGCTTGGCAATTGCAGCGTTGAAACCGAAGGAATCAACACCCAGGGTCACGTCCCGGATGCACTTGTGCATCTCGCGCAGCAATTCTTGGTCGCCTTCACCAGCCGCTTCCGGGTCCATCTCCCCAATACGGTCGCACAGGTTCCAGACCCGGTTCAGGTGCTTGTAGGCCGCCTCAGCGCCTGCTGCGGTCCATTCCACGTCACGCTCGGGCGGGGAATCAGACAGTACAAACCAGCGCGCGGTGTCAGCACCGAAGGACGAGATGATGTGCAGCGGGTCCACCACGTTGTTCTTGGACTTGGACATCTTGGCGGAGGGTATGATTTCTACCTCTGTGCCGTCCTTTAGGAAGCCCTTGCCGTCGCGCAGCTCCACTTCCTCGGGGTAGTGGTAGACCGGGCGGTGGTTTGAACCGGTGGTCTTGTAAATTGCGTGGGTCACCATGCCCTGCGTAAACAGCGCATCAAACGGCTCGATGGATTTCTCCGGCAGGTGGCCGCAGATCTGCATCGCGCGGGCAAAGAAGCGCGAGTAGAGAAGGTGCAGAATCGCGTGCTCGATGCCGCCGATGTACTGGTCGACGTTCATCCAGTATTCGGCCTCGGCCATGTCGGTCGGGGTTTCTGCGCGCGGAGCGGTGAAGCGGGCGAAATACCAGGACGAATCGACGAAAGTGTCCATTGTGTCTGTTTCGCGTTGCGCAGGCTTGCCGCAGGACGGGCATTCACAGTTACGCCAGCTCGGGTGGCGGTCCAGCGGGTTGCCGGGCACTGAGAAATCAATGGCCTTGCCGTCTTCGTCATAAGGCAGGGCGATCGGCAGGTTTTCTTTCTTCTCCGGCACCACGCCGCAGTCTTCGCAATGAACTACCGGAATCGGGCAGCCCCAATAGCGCTGGCGGCTCAGGCCCCAGTCACGCAGGCGGTATTTGGTGACGCCCTGGCCCCAGCCGGCCTTTTCGGCGAAATCGACAGTGGCGTTGATCGCCTCTTCGCCGGTGGCCTCGGTCAGACCCGCAAAGTGATCAACCCACCGCACCTTTTCGGTTTTCGCCGGTACAAAGGCCTCATTTTCGACAGGTGTGCCGTTGTCCAGCGCAAAGAAGGTGTCCACCACCGGCAGATCATACTTGCGGCAGAAATCCAGGTCGCGCTGGTCATGCGCCGGGCAGGCAAAGATCGCACCGGTGCCGTAATCCATCAGGATGAAGTTGGCGATCCAGACGGGCAGTTCCCACTCCGGGTTCAGCGGATGCTTCACACGGATGCCGGTGTCATAGCCCAGTTTCTCGGCTGTCTCGATAGCTTCCTCAGTGGTGCCGCCCTTGCGGCACTCGGCGACAAACGCGGCAACCTCGTCCGAGTCGGCCTCCAGCGTCTTGGCAATCGGGTGATCAGGAGAAATGCCAACAAAAGACGCACCATTCAGCGTGTCGGGGCGGGTGGTGTAAACCTCAATCGGTTCTGCGCCATCGGTGCGTTCAAACGAGAACTGCAACCCGCGCGACTTGCCGATCCAGTTCTCCTGCATCAGACGGACCTTGGCGGGCCAGTTCTCCAAGCTGTCCAGCGCTGACAGCAGTTCTTCGGAGAAATCGGAAATCTTGAAGAACCATTGGGTGAGCTCGCGCCGCTCCACCAGAGCGCCGGACCGCCAACCGCGGCCGTTCTCGACCTGCTCGTTGGCAAGCACGGTCATGTCGATGGGGTCCCAGTTCACCACCGCATTCTTGCGGTAGACAAGGCCCTTTTCCAGGAAGTCGAGGAACAGCGCCTGCTGCTGGCCGTAATACTCCGGATCGCAAGTTGCGAACATGCGGGACCAGTCCAGGGAAAGGCCCAGCGGTTTCATCTGCTCGACCATCGTGTCGATGTTCGAATAGGTCCAGTCCTTGGGGTGCCCGCCAGAGGCCATCGCGGCGTTTTCTGCCGGCATGCCGAAGGCGTCAAACCCCATCGGGTGCAGCACGTTATGGCCGGTGGATAGCTTGTAACGCGCGATCACGTCGCCCATCGTGTAGTTGCGCACATGGCCCATGTGCAGCTTGCCCGACGGGTAGGGGAACATCTCCAGCACATAATACTTGGGCTTGCCGCCGGTACGCTTCGCCTGGAATATTCCGGCCTCGTCCCAGGCCTTCTGCCATCGTGCTTCGATTTCAGGAGCTATGTAACGCGGCATCAGAGCTGTCCTTTGCATGAAAACGCCGGGCTTCGGGCCCGGCGCTTCTGATAATGGGGTTTGGCTGGCGTTTCCAGAGGGCGCGGGGTCAGAGTTTCTTGTCTGCAATCCGCAGCTGGCGCGCGCGGGACAGAATAGCGTCCTCGACAGCGCGAGTGGTGCTGGCGCTGACCGGACCGCCCTTGGACTGCAGCGCGACATTCAGGGAACGCGCGTCCAAAGCCGGGTCCTTGATATGGATCGTCGCCCGATAGGAGCGGCCGCCGCCAGGCGGGGTGCCATAGCCAGTCACGATGACACCAGTGAATGGATCAACCGACTGCACCGGAAGGAAGCTCAGCACATCCAGGCTGGCCGTCCAAAGGTAGCGGTTCACCTGCACAGTCTGGTCCGGCTTGGCATTCAGAAAGTCAAAGACGGAGGACTTGGTGGCAGCACCCTGCACCTCTTCCTTGTGGCTCGTTGTCCGGGCCGTGCTTGCTGGTGCTTTTCCGCCCCGGCCGCCGCAAGCCGCGAGGCTGAGACAGATCGCGCTGATCACTGTTACCCGCAGGGTCTTTCCGTATTTCATAACCGCTCCCGGAGCCAATTTCTGCGCGAACACCTAACGCAAGCCGCGCCGGCTGAGCAAGGGCTTTGGCTTCTATGACTCTGCTCCTGTGAGGCATTTTCAGGTTAACCAGCTTGCTTGCGTGCGGATCAGGGCCGTTTCCGGCGCTCGAACGGGGCGGACTGTGGCAAAGCTGCACCATCCCGGACCGCATCGTTTCACCTGACTTTCCCAAGCCTTGCCAAAACGGGGGTGAAAGAGCGAAACCCCTTGGCATACCCACGCCGGATTCCCCGGTTTGGGCATAGGATTAGAAAACCGAGGGAAAAACATGAAAAAGGTTCTCTTCGCGACTACCGCGCTGATCGCCACCGCAGGCATGGCCGCGGCAGAAGTCAAAGTGTCCGGCTATGGCCGCTTTGGTCTGGACTGGAACGAAGCAAACGACGTTGTTGCCGGCCGTTCCGACACCAACATCACCAGCCGTTTCCGTCTGCAGTTCGACGCGTCGACCGAAACCGACGGCGGCGTGACCGTTGGCGGCCGTATCCGTGCCCAGGCTGAAAGCCGTGACGGCACTCCGGGCACCGCAGCATGGTCCGCACCGCAGTTCCACGTCGCATACGGCGGCCTGCGTGTGAACGTTGGCAACATCTGGGGCGCGATCGACTCCGCACCGGGTCTGTACCTGAACACCACCTCCGTTGGCACCGGCATCGACGGCATGGGCTTCAACTCCCTGGCCATCGGTAACAACTTCAACTGGGATACCTTCACCTCCGCAGGTGCCGGCCGTAACGGCATTGAAGCCATCTACTCCGCTGGCGGCTTCACCGGCCATGTGTCCTACTCGCAGTCCAACGGCGGCACCGTTGCCGGTTCCGCACAGGGCCTGGAGCGCACCGCAATCATGCTGAGCTACTCCTTCGGTGACTACTTCGTGACCGGTGCGTACCAGTCCGAAGACAATGGCGCCATTGTGACCAAAGCTTCCGGTGCCACCGAGAGCTCCGGTGACGGCATGGGCTTCTTTGCTGTCGGCGGTGACTTCGGCCAGTTCGGCGCAACTCTGTCCTACGGCACCACCGAAACAGCTGACTCTGTGACTCTGGCGGGTGAAGCTGAAATCGGCGCAGCCTCGACCATCGTTGCTTGGGTGAACTCCACTGACATCGAAACCGACGTTGTTGCCGGCATGGACCGCACCGACGGCACCGCCTTCGGCATCAACTACGAGTATGACCTCGGCGGCGGCGTGACCTTCGTTGCTGGCTACGTTCAGACCGCAGCTGCGACCAACGAAAACTCCCTGCAGGCAGGTCTGCACTTCAGCTTCTAAGCTGAAGCACGCCTAGCGTGACTTTCGGGGCGGGTTCCTTCGGGATCCGCCCTTTTCTTTTGCCCCTTAACATTTCCAGCCAAACAGTGTTTTTTGCGGCCAAACAGTGATGAGGCCGGACCCATGCCGCTTGCAGAGATCAAATCCAGAATTGCCAAGGCCGAGAGCAAGGCTGGCCGTGAACCGGGCAGCGTGCAGCTGATTGCGGTGTCAAAGGTGCAGCCGAACGAGCGGGTGCAGGCGGTGCTGGAGGAAGGCCATCGTTGCTTTGGTGAAAACAAGGTGCAGGAAGCGGCCGGAAAATGGCCGGGGTTCGCCGAGCAGTTCGACGGAATTGATCTGCACCTAATTGGCCCCTTGCAAACCAACAAGGCGCGCCAGGCGATGGAGCTGTTCAACAGCATTCATTCGCTGGACCGTCCCAAGCTGGCCAATACAATCGCCCGGCTGGCGCAGGAGCTGGGGAAATGCCCGGACCTTTTTGTGCAGGTGAATACCGGCGAAGAAGAGCAGAAGGCTGGCGTGATGCCGGCCGATGCAGATTCATTTATCTCCGAGTGCCGCACGCTGGACTTGCCGGTTAAAGGCTTGATGTGCATCCCGCCGGTGGATGAAGAGCCGAGTCTGCATTTCGCGCTGCTGGCCAAGATCGCCGAGCGCAACGGCTTGCAAGGTCTCTCGATGGGTATGAGTGGAGATTTCGAGTCAGCAATTGCCCTTGGTGCAACGCACGTTCGGGTCGGATCGGCAATTTTCGGTGACCGCACCTACTGAGGTGCAAAAGTTCTCAAAACACTTTTGCCAAGACATTGAAAGGCCTGGGTTGCTTCAAGTCCCGGCCAGTTCTGGAACTATGACCCGTGTGCCAATTTGAACCCGGGCGGCGAGCCAATGGAGGTCCTGTCTGGAAAAGGCGACACACCCTTCGGTGGGGTAACCGGGGCGGCGCCATTGATGGATGAAGATGGCCGACCCTCTGCCTGGAATGGCATCCGGCCAGTTCCAGTCGGTGATCAGAACCAGATCGTACAGCGGATCTGCCCTGCGCAGTTTTTCATGGCTGAAACCGTAGGGAGCCCGCACTTGCAGATTGTAGCTGCAATGGCGGGGATCATCCGACCATAAATCCCTGGGACCGATGGGTTTTGCCCATTGCGCCGGCCGGGACAAGCGATCCGGACGGTAAAGCATTCCAGCGATTCTGTGCGTGCCGACCGGCGTTGCGCCGTCGCCTTCACGCTTGTTGCCTGACAGCCCGCCCTTACCGATTGCGCAGGGCAATACACGGCCCATAAACCGGACGCCGGCCCGGGTCAGGACAAGATCCGCAGGAGTCATTACAGCATGTGTCCTGACTTGCGGGCTTTAGTGGCAAGGTAATGCTGGTTATGGGCATTTTCACCAACTTTCAGCGGTACCCGTTCGGCCACCTGAATGCCCGTTTTCTCCATCATGGCGATCTTGTTCGGGTTATTGGTTAGCAGCTTCACCTGTGAAAAGCCCATCTTCTTCAGGATGGCCGCGCCCAGCCGGAAATCCCGCTCGTCATCCTCAAAGCCCAGCCGGTGGTTGGCTTCCACTGTGTCAAAGCCCTGATCCTGCAGCGAATAGGCCCGCATCTTATTGGCCAAGCCGATGCCGCGGCCCTCCTGGTTGAGGTACAAAAGTACGCCTGCGCCTTCGGTGCCCATCTGTGCCAGTGCGCCGTGCAGCTGCGGACCGCAGTCGCATTTGAGGGACCCCAGAACGTCGCCGGTGAAACAGGCGGAATGGAGCCGGGCGAGCACCGGTTTGCTGCGGTCGGGGCGGCCAATTTCCACCGCATAGTGCTCCTCAGCGCCATCTTCAGGGCGGAAGATATGGAGCCTGCCAGCTTCGGCGGCCGTCATCGGCAAGCGGGCTGCTGCTACCGGATGCAGCGGAGAGCTTTCGCTCAGCAGCGGTTCAGCTGCCAGTCGTGAAACGGCGGTCAGGCCGTGGGATGCAGCAAAGGCCGACGGATCACTGATGGGCACCAGCGCGGCAGCAGGCAAAAGGCGGGCGGATTTCGCTAGGGCAATCGCCAGCCGGTGCAGGTCCGCGCTGCCGCCGCGCTGGCTGGACAGCGGGCCTTTCATTGGCGTGTTCAGATCATCTGCCGGGTCTGCCAGGGCCAGGATCCAGTTCAGCCCTTCGGTCTCCGGGACGCATACACGGGCGGTGTCCTCGTCGTAAACCCGCGCCTTCAGCGTTTCCGCCCGGCGGGCCGTTAGCGCCAAAGACAACGGGCCCAGGGACCGCATGTCAGACAGGCGTGTCTCAGTCAAAGCTTCCACTGCAATTGCCAGCGCAGCCTCGCGGCCGTCCGTCAATACTACCGGAAGACCCATGCGCAGATCGACCCGGGCGCGGGCCAGCAGTTCGATCATGGTGGGCATCAGGCTCATGCGGGGGTCCTGGTGTTATTTTGTAACAGAAGCTCGCTGTCTTTACGCCTAAATGCAACGGATGTGAAACATTTTCCATGCCATGGACACGTCGGCGTGAGAGTTTTGCAGCAAATCTTGCCGCGGGCGCAAGGGATGCGCATGTGTGGTCAGGAGAACAGGAGGGCGAGCCGATGGCGCAACTGAAGAAAATTCTGCTGGTTGATGACGACGAGGACCTGCGCGAGGCCTTGAGCGAGCAACTGGTGATGACCGAAGACTTCGATGTGTTCGAGGCCGAGAATGGTCAAAGCGCGATGGAGCGTGCGAAGGAAGCCCTGTACGACCTGATTATCCTGGATGTCGGCCTGCCCGATACTGACGGGCGCGAGTTGTGCCGCCTGATGCGCAAGCAAGGCGTAAAAGCGCCGATCCTGATGCTGACCGGCCACGACACTGATGCGGACACGATCCTGGGTCTGGATGCTGGCGCAAACGACTATGTCTCCAAGCCCTTCAAGTTTCCTGTGCTTTTGGCCAGAATCCGGGCACAGCTGCGGCAGCACGAGCAGTCAGAGGATGCTGTCTTTGCGCTTGGCCCATATACGTTCAAGCCCTCGATGAAGCTCTTGATCACAGAGGATGAGCGCAAGATCCGGCTGACGGAGAAGGAAACCAATATTCTCAAGTTTCTGTACCGCTCCAGCGACGGGGTGGTGCCGCGCGATGTGCTGCTGCATGAAGTCTGGGGGTATAACGCAGGCGTGACGACCCATACGCTGGAAACACACATCTACCGCCTGCGGCAGAAAATTGAGCCTGATCCCTCGAATGCGCGCCTGCTGGTGACAGAATCGGGTGGGTACCGCCTGGTTGCCTGATGCAGATGGCGTTGAGACAGATCAAAGAGGGACCTGAGGTTCATCTTTAGAACTATACTGTACCCGCGCATATCCGGGTTATGATATGCACCTCCCTGTTGGACTTGGCCGGGCCGCGTGCCCGGCCTTTTTTGTTCCGGCTGTGTGGCGCCGTTTGAGGAAAACACTTCTGGCACTTCCGGGCCCACGCAGGCAGTATCGCCACCGAACCCGGATCACATGACGAGGCGCGCGATGCCATTTACCCTTGCCACCTGGAACATCAACTCCGTCCGCCTGCGCGAGCCGATCGTGCAGAAGCTGCTGCAGGAGGAAGGGCCCGATGTGCTGTGCCTGCAGGAATGCAAGAGTCCGGTGGAGAAGATCCCGGTGGAGGGCTTTGCGGCTCTGGGCTACACGCACATGATTGCCCGCGGCCAGAAGGGCTACAATGGCGTTGCGATCCTGTCGCGGCTGCCGATTGAGGATATAGGCGACAAGGATTTTGCCGGCCTCGGCCATGCCCGCCACGTCGCGGGCCGGCTGGAGAACGGGGCGGTTATCCACAATTTTTATGTGCCCGCAGGCGGCGATGTGCCGGACAGGGAGCAGAACGAAAAATTCGGCCAGAAACTGGATTACCTCACGGACATGCGCGACTGGTTCCACGCGGAGAAGCCTGAGAAGTCCATCCTGGTTGGCGATCTCAATATCGCCCCGCGCGAGGATGATGTCTGGGACCACAAGAAGCTTTTGAAAGTTGTGAGCCACACCCCGATTGAGGTCGAGCATTTTGCTGAAGTTATGGAGGCGGGCGGCTGGTCGGATGTAACGCGGGCAGATATCCCCGATGGACGTCTTTACAGCTGGTGGAGCTACCGGGCCAAGGATTGGGATGCCGCCGACAAAGGGCGCAGGCTCGACCACGTCTGGGCGACACCTGATATCAGCAACGCAGCCCACTCCAGCCGAATTTTGCGAACTGCCCGCGGTTGGGAAAAGCCCAGCGACCATGCTCCGGTTTTTGCAACCTTCGATCTGTGACAGTTGGGCATGGTACTGCGCTGACGTTCTGTGCCGCTCCTTCAGCGGGGGCGTAAGCAGTCTGGGTCAGCGCAGCCATCGTGCGTAGTCGGGATGTTTATCCTGCATGTCCTGATACAGCCAGGCCATCCGGTCCACGAACCACAGCTTGCCGCCAAGCATCAAAACCAGCCCGGCCAGAGCGGTTCCCGGGTTCAAAGCCCACAGGCCGTGAACCCAAGGAATCACGCCGGCGCCTGAAGCCAAGGCGAGACCCTTTGCCCACTTTTCGTGATGGGGCGGAATAGGGACGTGTTTCCGGTTTAGAAATACCCGTTCGCCGAATGTGCCGCGAGAGGCCCAATTGTCCGTGCCGGCAGGCCGGGCAAAGGCGCGCGGGTTCCACCAAATCCACGCCAGCACCAGCAGAACCGGCAGCAGAGCACCCCAGCCCAGCCAGACTCTGGACCAGACGGCAAGTGTCATCAGTGGCAGTACCGACATCCGGCTGTAGACGCTCCACGGGTTTGCGTGCCGCGCCCAAGCGGCGTCATCCATCTTCATCAGCCGCTCTGATGCAGCGAAGATATCAAACTTGCGGCTGACCATCGGCAAACTCCTCTCTTGGTTTCCGGCGCGCAGGATTCCATATAGGGGGCAAGTTCCTAGCGGAGAACAAACTGATGAGCGAAATTCTTGGCAATGCCGCACCGGCGGATGACCTGATCAAAGACGTGACCGAAGCCACCTTTATGCAGGATGTCGTAGACGCTTCCATGAAGGCCCCCGTAATCGTGGACTTCTGGGCGCCGTGGTGCGGCCCGTGTAAGACCCTCGGCCCGATGCTGGAGGCTGCAGTTACCAAAGCTAAGGGTGCGGCCACTATGGCCAAGATCAACGTGGATGAGAACCAGCGCTTGGCCCAGGCGCTGGCTCAGCAGGGCTTGCCACTGCAGTCGATCCCGACAGTTGTGGCCTTCGTGCAGGGCCGCCCCATCGACATGTTCCAGGGCGCGCTGCCGGCGTCCGAAATTGATGCCTTTGTGAAGAAGGTGATCGAAGCCGCAGGCGGCACTGCCGATGGCGGTCTGGGAGAGGCGCTGGAAGCGGCGGAGCAGATGCTGGCCGAAGGCGCGGTGGCGGATGCGGCCCAGACCTTCGCAGCTATTCTGGGTGAGGATGACAAGAATGCTGCCGCCTATGGCGGTCTGGCCCGCGCCCACATCGCGCTGGGTGATCTGGATCAGGCAGAGGCGGTGCTGAACGGCGCACCCGCGGAAATTTCCACTGCAGCAGAAATTGAAGCAGCCCATGCCCAGATCGAACTGGCACGGCAGGCAGAAAATGCCGGACCAGTGGCCGAACTGCGCGCCGCAGTGGATGCCAGCCCGGACGATCTGCAAGCCCGTTTCGAACTGGCACAGGCACTGCATGCGGCAGGCGATGCTGAGGCTGCCGTGACAGAGCTTCTGGAACTGTTCCGCCGCGACCGCGAGTGGAATGACGGTGCCGCAAAGACGCAGCTGTTCACCATTTTTGACGCGTTGAAACCGAATGACCCAGTGGTGCTGAACGGACGCCGCAAGCTCAGCTCAATGATATTTGCCTAACACCGGGGTAGCACTACACTCTGTCCCATGATCCAGCCTGCCGATCTGCCGGACACGATTGCCGTGTTTCCCTTGCCCGGGGCGCTATTGCTGCCCCGGTCGCGCCTGCCGCTGCACATCTTTGAGCCTCGGTATCTGCAAATGTTTGAAGACACGCTGAAAACGCGGCAGAGGCTGATCGGCATGGTCCAGCCCTGCCCCCCGCCTCACGGCAACGGAGAAGACCTCCATAACATTGGTTGCGCCGGGCGTGTTACCCAGTTCTCTGAAACTGAGGACGGGCGGTATCTTGTCACGCTGTCGGGAGTTTCCCGGTTCCGGATCACCCGGGAGGCCAATGGGTTTACGCCTTACCGGCGCTGTGACGTCAGCTGGGCGGGGTTTGACAGGGATCTGGGCCGCTGCGAGGCGGATGAAACCTTGGACCGGCCCTCCTTTCTGGATCTTTTGGAGCGCTTCTTTTCAGCCCGCAGCCTGTCCACGGACTGGGAAGCGCTGAAGGATGCGGATGACGAATTGCTGATCAACTCGCTGGCGATGCTGCTGGAATTCGACCCTGAGGACAAACAGGCCTTGCTTGAGGCGCCTTGCCTTGCCACAAGGCGGGAAACACTTGTCACTTTGATCGAGTTTGCCCTGCGCGGCGGCTCTCAGGAGGAAACCCTGCAATGACCGAGACACAGGCGCCTGCCTTTGACCGGCGGATGCTGGAAGCACTTGTCTGCCCGCTGACCCAGGCCGTGCTGGAGTATGATGCTCAGGCGCAGGAACTGGTTTCGCGTGCAGCCAATCTGGCCTTCCCGATCCGCAACGGCATCCCGGTGATGCTGGTGGATGAGGCGCGCGAGCTGGACTGATCCGGCCAGCGGCCCCAATTCCCCTTAAATCGCCTGCCCTTTCAGAAGCTTCGGCAGATCACCGGTCAAGCCCGCTGCCTCGCGCACAAAACCGCGGCGCAGGCCGGGGACCGCGCCCGCAAGCCCCATGCCAATGTCCCGGCCCAGCCGCAGCAGCGGGTTGTCATTGGAAAACAGACGGTTGAACACGTCAGTCGCCGCTGCAAGCGAGGCGGTGTCGAACCGGCGCCATTGCTGGTAGCGCTCCATCACCAGGGAGGAGCCGATGTCCTCGCCGCGCCGGGTGGCTTCGGTGATCACCTCAGCCAGCGCACCAACATCGCGCAGGCCCGCGTTCAGCCCCTGACCCGCAATCGGGTGCATCCCGTGCGCGGCGTCGCCGATCAGCGCTATCCGGTCGCCGATGAAACTGTTGGCGATGGTCAGGTTCAACGGGTAGGTGAAGCGTTTTCCGGCCAGGGAAATCTCCCCCAGGAAATCTCCGAACCGGGGCCGCAGCGCCTGGATGTAATCCGCGTCATCCAGGCCGTGGATCGTCTTGGCGGTCTCGGTCCGTTCGCTCCACACAATAGACGACCGGTTGCCTGGCAGCGGCAGAATCGCCAGCGGCCCGGGCGGCATGAAGAACTGGTGGGCAATGCCGTGGTGCGGTTTTTCGTGGTCGATGGCGCAGACCAGCGCGGTCTGGCCATAGTCCCAACCTGTGCGCTTGATCCCCGCCCGTTGCGCGGTGCCGCTGCGGCGCCCGTCGGAGCCGACGAGCACTTGGCCGCGCAGCTCTCCGCCGTCATCCAGAGTGACTGTCACGCCGGTCTGATCCGGCGCCTGTCCGACAACTGTGCGGCCCGATACCAAAGTAATCCCGGGCGCATCCTCCATGGCCTGCAGGAAGGCGCGGCGCAGGAAGCGGTCTTCAACCATGTATCCCATCGGGCCTTCTTCCAGTTCGGCGTGATCGAAGTGGATGAAGAACGGCGATGGCCCGTGGCCCGCGTGGCCGTCCGTTACCTTGATCTCCAGCATGGGCTGCGCGTTGTCCCCGACATGCTGCCAGACACCGGTCTGCTGCAGCAGCCGCTGCGAGGCCAGCGCCAGCGCATAGCCGCGGCCGTCGAAACACTTGTCGGCCAATTTGTCTGGAGTCAGCGAGTCGACCACGGTAACGCTGTGGCCGGTCTGAGCCAGGGCTAGGGCCAGGGCCGGACCATTCAGCCCGCCGCCTACGATCAGGATATCGGACGTATTTTTCATGCCCCGCAATATGCGCCTGCTGGCGGGATTGTCCATGCAGGAAGCGCGGGATTGTGCCTGCGTCCCGCTGCCGCTACCGTCACCGGCAACTGCCAAGGGGAGAGATGCTGATGCAAGACTGGCTGACAATGACTGCCGCCGATCTGGGACGCGGGATTGAAGCCGGTGAGATTGGTCCGGTGGCACTAACGCGTTGTTATTTGGACTCCATCGACGCGCATCCCCTGAAAGACCGGATCTACACGCAGGTGACCCATGACCGCGCGCTGGCGGAGGCGGAAGCGGCTGAGCAGCGTGCCCGTTTGGGTTTGCGCCGCTCGCTCTTGGATGGGGTGCCGATCAGCTGGAAGGACCTGTTCGACAGCGCCGACACCGCAACCGAATCCGGTTCGGACCTGCTCAAGGGGCGAGTGCCGGATCAGGATGCTGCTGTGCTGTCCAATGCGACGCTCATGGGCATGGTATGTCTCGGCAAAACCCACATGAGCGAACTCGCGTTTTCTGGCCTTGGCTTCAACCCGGTCAAGGAAACACCACCCTGTGTGAATGACCAGGAGGCTGCTCCGGGAGGGTCGTCCTCCGGCGCGGCTGCGTCTGTGGCTTACGGGCTGGCGGCGGGCGGAATCGGCTCTGACACGGGCGGTTCTGTCCGGATTCCCTCGGCCTGGAACGATCTTGTGGGGCTCAAGACAACCTCAGGCCGGATCACGCTGGAGGGCGTCGTGCCCCTGTGCCTGAAGTTCGACACCATCGGTCCGCTGGCCCGGTCAGTCGAAGATGCCGGGTTGCTGCTGGGCGTTCTGGAAGGGACTGCGGGTCCTGACCTGCGCAATCCTGGCTCCCTTAAGGGCCGCCGTTTCGCCGATCTCCAGAATGTGGCGCAGGACGATCTCGATCCAACAGTTGCCGCCGCCCACTGCGAAACGCTGCAGAGGCTGAGGAACGCCGGGGCAGAGATCGTGCCGCTGGAGGTGCCTGCGCTGGACGAGGCGATGGGCCTCAGCCCGATTCTCTACACGACTGAGGCCTATGGCCTGTGGAAGGATGTGATCGAAGCGTCTCCGCAGCTGATGTACGCGGAGATCCTCGAACGCTTCCGCTCTGGCGCTCAGTTCAGCGGCCCGGACTATGTTGCGGCCTGGGCCAAGCTGGATCAGTGCCGGATGGCCTGGGATCAAGCTGTGGCTGGATTTGACGCTGTGCTCAGCCCGGTCTCGCCGATCCTGCCGCCCAACCTGGACCGGCTGCAGAACGACCACGACTATTATGTCCGTTCCAACCTGATGGCGCTGCGCAACACCAGGATCGGCAACCTGATGGGGCTGTGCGGCCTGTCGCTGCCCACCGGCATCCCCAGCTGCGGGCTGCAGGTGCTGGGGCAGCCGGACTGCGAGGAAGCCCTGCTGCGCACCGGCGCCGCGATCGAGGCTGCCTTGGCCTGAAAGCCACATTCGGCCCATCGGCCGCATCACCGGGTGGACGCGTCCGCCCGCCCCCTGTAACCTGAGGCGCAAACGGGGCGCCAATGATCCCGTGACCGAGGCATAAGATATGGATTTTCCTGAGCGGTTTTCGAACCTGCCAGCCTATGCGTTTCCGCGCCTGCGGGCGTTATTGGACCATCACACCCCTGGCGGGGATGTGGTGCATATGACCATTGGCGAGCCGAAACATGCGTTCCCGGCCTGGGTCACCGATGTCATCGCAGAAAATGCCGCCGGGTTTAACCAATACCCCAACAACGATGGCACGCCGGAGCTGTGCGGTGCGATTTCGGACTGGATCCACCGTCGCTACGGTGTGACTGCGGATCCTGAAGCCCAGATCATGGCGCTGAACGGCACCCGCGAGGGGCTCTACAATGCCGCCATGGCGCTGTGCCCGGAGCAGAAGAACGGGCAAAAGCCCGTGGTGCTGGTCCCGAACCCCTTCTACCAGGTCTACATGGTGGCGACGATTTCTGTCGGGGCAGAGCCTGTGTTTGTCCCCGCGACAGCAGCGACCGGCCATCTGCCGGACTATGAAAACCTGCCGGAGGATGTTCTGAACCGTACGGCGGTTGCGTACATCTGTTCGCCCGCGAACCCGCAGGGCGCCGTGGCCTCGCGCGCGTACTGGACCCGGCTGATCCAGCTGGCTGAGAAGTACGATTTCCGCATCTTCGCGGACGAATGCTACTCCGAGATTTACCGCGATGAGGCGCCCGTGGGCGCGCTGACCGTTGCGCAGGAAATGAGCGCCGATCCTGAACGGGTGGTGCTGTTCAACTCGCTTTCGAAACGTTCGAACCTGCCTGGGCTGCGCTCCGGGCTGATTGCCGGCGGGCCGGAGGCCATCAAGCGGATCAAACAGCTGCGTGCCTATTCCGGTGCGCCGTTGCCGGGCCCCTTGCAGGCCGCCGCTGCCAGGGTCTGGGCGGATGAGGCGCATGTGGCGGAGAACCGTGCGCTCTATCAGGAAAAATACAAAATTGCGGATGAGGTCTTTGACGGACTCAACGGCTACATGGCGCCCGAGGCGGGCTTCTTCCTTTGGCTTCCGGTGGAAAACGGCGAGCAGGCCGCGCTGAAGCTGTGGAAGGAAACCGGGGTGCGGGTGCTGCCCGGCGCCTATCTGGCGCAAGGTGCACCGGGCCAGAACCCGGGCGAGACTTACATCCGGGTGGCGCTGGTCGCCCCTGCTGAGGACACCCGTAAAGCGTTGAGCACGCTGCGCGGCTGTCTTTACTGAATTCTGCTGAGCGGCCCTTGGCTGGGGGCCGTGCAGCCAAAACCAAGAACGGACAGGCCCGTGACCCCGCGGTGAACAGCGGGGCAGGGGCAAATGAAACGGAACTGAGGTAGGCATGGCATTTCAAACCCGCAGCCGCGATCCGCTGCTCGACAGCAATATGCAGGCGGCCATTGAAAAGCGCGGCAAGGAACTGATCGGGATTGCCCTGATCCTGGTGGGGCTGATGGTTGCGGCCATGCTGGGCTCTTACACGCCCGAGGACCCGAACTGGACGGTGTCCACCGACGCGCCGGTACAGAACTGGCTGGGCCGCCCGGGCGCTTCTGTCTCCTTTATCCTGATCACCCTTTTCGGCAAGGCCAGCTGGGCGATGCCGCTGTTCTTGTCGGCCTGGGGCCTGCGCTTTGTGCTGCACCGGGGTGAGGACCGCGTAGTCTGGCCGCTTTTGCTGTCGGTGCCATGGCTGCTTGTGGTGGCCCTGCACATGGAGACCCTGAATGCCAGCACCAGCTGGCAGCAGAACTATGACTTCGGCCTTGGCGGCATGGTTGGCTACACCTTCCTGGGTGCGCTGCTGGCGCTGTTGCCAGTGGGCCTGCACTTCATGGTCAAAATCATGTCCTTGCTGAGCGCCGCGGGCATGCTGGCGCTTGGGTGTGTGGTGCTGGGTTTCACCTGGCCTGAGGTGAAGAAAGGCCTGAACAAGGTGATGGTTGGCCTCATCCTAGGCTATGGCGCGGTTGCGGCCTTGCTTGGCCGGGGGGCGTCCAGCGGGCTGCAGGCTGCAATGACCTACCGCAAGGAACGGGCCGAATGCGTGCATGACGACGGCGCGAACACCTACGCGGGCACCGGCGACGATCCCGAAATGTTCGAGGATTACCCGCAAGATACCTATGCAGTTGAAAGCATCGAGGAGACGCCCGAAGCTCCCGCCAAAGGCGGGCTGCTGTCGCGGGTGCCGGGGCTCATTCGCAGGGCTGCACCTGCTGCGCCGGCATCTGAAGACGTTTATGCTGCAGACCAGCAGTACTCCGGCGCGGAAGAAAGTGATGGCGGGGCAGACGGCGAAGACCGGATCTCACAGAAGATCGCCAACGCGGTAAGGATACGCCGTGCGGCGGACACACCGCCGGAACTGGATCCGAACCTGCCGCTGACAAAGGGCCGCGGCCAACGGCCGGCACCGCTGATTTTCAATCCCGCGGCCGCACAGGGCGGCCTGCCTGCGGAGCCGCCGCTGACCGCTGCGCAAATGCCGGTGCCGGAAGAGTCGCCGCTGTCCTGGCAGACTGCAGAAGAAGATTATGTCTCGCAGGCACCGGAAGCACGTGTTCAGCAGGAAGATGCCAGCAGCGGCTTTGACAGCGCGCCTCAGATGCTGACTCCGGACCATGTGCCTGCGGAGACCCTTCCTGATGCAACCGCTCCGCTCCAGGACGCACCCCAAGCGCCCAAGACGCCGGGGCCGCGGCTGACCGTTGATCTGCCGGTGGCTGAACCGCGCAAGGCGGTGGTCGAGAAACCGGCGCGCAAGCCGGTGCAGCCCTCAACGCGGGCCAAGGCGGAAGCCCAGCCCAACCTCGCGTTTGATGACAGCAGCAGCGATTTTGAGCTGCCGCCCCTGAACCTGCTGACCAATCCGGTCAGCATCGAACGCCACCATCTGAGTGACGAGGCACTGGAAGAAAACGCCCGGATGCTGGAGACAGTGCTGGACGACTATGGCGTGAAGGGCGAAATCGTCTCGGTTCGCCCCGGCCCTGTTGTCACCATGTATGAGCTGGAGCCCGCGCCGGGCCTCAAGGCTTCCCGCGTGATCGGCCTGGCGGATGACATCGCGCGATCCATGTCCGCGCTGTCGGCTCGGGTTTCGACCGTCCCTGGCCGCACGGTGATCGGCATCGAACTGCCGAATGAGAAACGCGAGAAGGTGGTTTTGCGCGAAATCCTGTCCTCCCGCGACTTCGGCGACGGCAACCATGCGTTGCCGCTGGCGCTGGGTAAGGACATCGGCGGCGACGCCATGGTCGCGAACCTCGCTAAAATGCCCCACCTGCTGATCGCGGGTACGACCGGCTCCGGTAAGTCGGTGGCGATCAACACCATGATCCTGTCGCTGCTTTACAAGCTGACACCAGATGAATGCCGCCTGATCATGATCGACCCCAAGATGCTGGAACTTTCCGTCTATGACGGCATTCCGCATCTGCTCTCGCCCGTTGTGACCGATCCGAAGAAGGCCGTCGTGGCCCTCAAGTGGGTGGTGGGCGAGATGGAGGATCGCTACCGCAAGATGTCCAAGATGGGCGTGCGAAATATCGCGGGCTACAATGGCCGCGTGAAAGAGGCGCTGGCCAAAGGCGAGATGTTCAGCCGTACGGTGCAGACCGGTTTTGACGACGATACGGGCGAACCGGTGTTTGAGACCGAAGAGTTCGAACCCAAGGCACTGCCTTATATCGTTGTAATCGTCGATGAGATGGCCGACCTGATGATGGTTGCTGGCAAGGAGATCGAGGCCTGCATTCAGCGTTTGGCGCAGATGGCGCGGGCCTCTGGCATCCACTTGATTATGGCAACCCAGCGCCCCTCGGTCGACGTGATCACCGGCACTATCAAGGCAAACTTCCCGACCCGGATTTCCTTCCAGGTCACTTCAAAAGTCGACAGCCGCACCATCCTGGGCGAGATGGGTGCTGAACAGCTATTGGGCATGGGCGACATGCTCTATATGGCGGGCGGCGCCAAAATCACCCGCTGCCACGGCCCGTTCTGCTCGGATGAAGAGGTCGAGGAAGTGGTGAACCACCTCAAGCAATTCGGTCCGCCGGATTACGTCGGAAGCGTTCTGGATGGCCCGGATGAGGACAAGGCCGACAATATCGATGCGGTTCTGGGCCTGAACACCGGTGGCAATACCGATACCGAGGATGCCCTCTATGACACGGCTGTTGCCATCGTCACCAAGGATCGCAAGTGTTCCACCTCCTATATCCAGCGGAAGCTGGCAATCGGCTACAACAAGGCCGCGCGGCTTGTTGAGCAGATGGAGGACGAGGGCGTCGTTTCCGCAGCCAACCACGTGGGTAAACGGGAAATTCTGGTTCCCGAACAGTGAGCTGACGAAAAACTGCCGATGCCGGATCCTTGCAGGTCCGGCATCTTCACTTCTGTAGCAGCGTACCTATGTTGAGCCCATGAAACGGATTGCACTTGCGCTTGCGCTGACCCTCATTGCCCCGGCTTCCTGGGCGGCAGAGAAACTGAGCCTTAACGAGATCTCCCGCTATCTGAACGGGATTTCCACGGCGTCGTCGCCTTTCACGCAAATCAATGACGATGGCAGCCTGTCTACAGGCAAACTGTATATGCACCGGCCGGGGCGGATGCGGTTTGAATATGATGGCAACGGAGGCGGCACTGTGGTGGCCGGCGGCGGTGCGGTGGTGATCCACGATCCCAAGTCGAACCAGCCGCCTGAAACCTACCCGCTGAAGCGGACGCCGCTGTCGATCATTCTGGACCGCAGGGTGGACTTGGGCCGGGCCAACATGGTGGTGGGGCACAGCTTTGACGGCACCTCGACCATCGTGCGGGCGCAGGACCCGGAGCATCCGGACTATGGCAGTATTGAGATGATGTTCACCGGCAGCCCCGTGGAATTGCGCAAATGGGTTATCCACGACGGCGCAGGTGGTAAAACAACCGTCATTCTCGGGGCGATGGAAACTGGCGTAAAGCTGTCCTCCAGCTTGTTCACGACTACTGGCCGGTCCCGCTGAACAGCGACTTATCTCTGTTAAGCGTGGCGGTGAATGAAGGGCATAGCCTCGTCAAAGAATTCCTGAAATCCCGGGTGCCCGCCGACCATGCCGTGATTGTTGCCGGGCAGTTCTACAAAGCTGGCACCGGGGATCAGCCTTGCCGCCAGCCGGCCTTCCGAAACCGGCACCGCCCGGTCGCCGCCGCAATGCAAAACAAGGGTAGGGACCCGGACCTTTTCTGCGTGGGGGGCAGCGTCGATTTCCGCGTTCATCTCCACTATGCGAAGCGCATTTTTTGTGTTGGTTGAAAGCCGCTGCAACTCATCGAAGGACTCACCTTCCGCCGCAGTGGCATCAGGAATGTAAGTGGTCGTGAAGAAATGCCGGTAGATGGAATCGGGTGATCCCCAGCCGTCGCGGATCATGTTGTAGCCGATCTGATAGAACCGGTCCGCCTCCGGGTCCTTGCGCCGCATCCGTCCGCGCACATAGCCGCCCAGCAGGATCAGGCATTTGACCCGCTCCGGGTACTGCGCCGCGAACCGCATGGAAAAGGCTGCGCCCTGGCTGATTCCAAACAAGGCAAACCGGTCCAGGCCCGCGGCATTGGCAACGGTGAACATGTCGTCGATCATCCGGTCTTCGGAAATCTCGTCCACCTCCCAATCCGACAGCCCGTTGCCGCGCTGATCAAAGCGGGTCAGGCTGCAGTTGCCTGCAAATTCAGCCAGAAACTGACCCCACACAGGGCTTTGCCACTCGTATTCAATATGGTTGATCCAGTTCGGTGCCTTCAGCACAGGCGGCCCGTTACCGATCGTGGTATAGGCCAAATGGGTTCCATCGGGAGAGGAGCAATACTTGACCCTTTGCTGCAGCGCCGCTTCCGGCGGTTCACGTTCGGGACGGGCTTCGGGAACCCACTGCCAAAGCCGGACTGGACGGGAGATGTTCCTGACCCGTTGTGAACCCATGTCGCGGAAACGTTCCCCAAGCTGCCCAGTCACAGTTTCATGCACGATACCAGAGATGCTAATGCCGCCGGGTTCCGCAAGACCTTCCAACCGGGCAGCCACATTGATGCCGTCGCCGAAGATATCCGCACCGTCGAAGACCACATCGCCGATGTTGATCCCGATCCGGTAGCGGATCCTGATTTTCTCAGGCATATCCGCCTCACGGATCGCCATCTCCTTCTGGATCGCCAGGGCGCAACGGACGGCATCATGCGCAGAGGCAAACTCAACAAGCATGCCGTCACCGGTGGTTTTCACTATATGGCCGCGGTGTGCCGCGATCTGGGGATCGATCAGCTCCTTGCGATGGCCTTTCTGCCGCGTCAAAACGCCCTCATCGTCCTCTTCCATGAGGCGGGAGTATCCGGCCATATCGGCGACCAGAATGGCAGCGAGCCTGCGTTCCATACTCTGTGTCCTCCCCCCTGAATGTTAGGGGAGAGGCGTTCAATATCCAGTTTTGGCCCGGGTCACCGGAACTTGCGGCAGGTTGCCAGCTGTGCTTGATAGGTTTGTGCGCGTGCCTCGACCTGGCCTGCAACGCGCATCAGCCAAGCTTTGGATCGGTAGCTTCCTCGGGAGTAGCCGTAGTGGCCCTCATGATAGGCCAGATACTGGTTGCGCGCATCATAAAGAGGGATGCCGTTCTTCTCCAGGCTCTTGCGCATATACCAGCCCATGAAGTCGGTGGCATCGCTGATCCGGTCGCGCTTGGCACGGCGGCGGCCAGTGTCGTGGCGGTAATCGTCCCAAGTGCCGTCCAACGCCTGGCTGTAGCCATAGGCGCTTGATTGCCGGCCTATCGGGATCACGCCCAGAAGGTACTGATGCGGCGTGCGGGCATCACCACGAAACCGGCTTTCGTGATAAATCGTGGCCATCTGCACATGCACTGGAACGCCCCAGCGGCGCTGGGTTGCGCGAAATGCCTTCAGGTATTCAGGCCGCTGCTGGATGATGCTGCAAGCATTGTCCAGATTGCGCGGCGGCGCTTTGTGCCCGCCTCCGCAAGACGCAACCGCCATGAGGAGAACGAGGGCGCTGATAAGTCTGCTCATTGCCTCTGCCCATTTTGTTTTGGGTATGTTTTGCGGCGAGTTTAGCCGATTGCAGCAGGCGAGGAAATCACATTTCCTGAAACGATTTCAGCTGCCGTGGTAAAAAAAATCGGTGATTTCGGGGTGAAACTGCCTGTTCCGCCGTCTGCTACGCGGGGGCAAGTTCCAGCTGTGAGGTTGATCCGCCAAGTCAGTTGCCTGCACGTTTCACGACGGCGTCTCCGGGTACTGTCAAAATGGAGTCCACAGTCTGTTTCCCCGAAAATTTGCCTCAACAGTTGGACATTTCCCCGAAGCGCGCGCTATTTAGAAAAGACGGGGGCATAAAGACCATGATGAGAACACGCGCAAAATACAATCTTGGGCAGGTCGTCCGCCACCGGAAGCATCCCTTTCGCGGCGTCGTCTTTGATGTTGACCCGGAATTTTCGAATACCGAGGAATGGTATGAGGCGATCCCGGAAGACAGCCGTCCCGTTAAGGACCAGCCTTTCTACCATTTGCTGGCGGAGAACGACCAAAGCTATTATGTGGCCTACGTTTCCGAACAGAACTTGGTTGCGGACTATTCAGGAGAGCCTGTTGGTCACCCTGATGTGCCTGAAATGTTCGGAAACTTCGATGGCGGCGCCTATGCGCTGCACTATCAACTGAACTGAATTTTTCAGAGGGGCCTGTCTGACGCCGGGTTTTCAGTATCCCAGTGCGCAGCCGTCCTTGCGCGGGTCGCTGGCGCCTTCCAGTACGCCGGAAGCATGGATGCGGATTGCCTGTGCACCTCCCAGCGGAGTGTCTGGAACCTCGACTTTGTGGCCCAAATCCGTCAGCTGCTGGCGGACCGCATCTGAGTAGCCTCGCTCCACCTTCAGCAAGCCAGCATCGGCAAAGCAGCGCGGGGCATCAATGGCGGATTGCAGGTCCATGCCGAAATCCAGAAGGTTCGACACCAGACGGGCGTGACCTGCAGGCTGATATCCACCGCCCATCACGCCAAAAGGCATAGTCACTTCTTCATCTTGCGTCAGCATTGCCGGAATGATGGTATGCATTGGTCGCTTGCCGGGCCCCAGCTCGTTGGGGTGGCCTTTTTCGAGAGTGAAACCCGCGCCGCGGTTCTGCAAGAGAATGCCAAATTTTTCTGACGCGATTCCAGAGCCAAAGCCGTGGAAGATGGAATAGATCAGCGAAACCGCCATCCGGTCTTTGTCCACCACCGTGATGTAAACTGTGTCCTTGTGAACCGCTTCCGTCAGTGGCGCGGCGGCAGGTATGGCCTGCTTGGGGTCGATCAGAGCGGCAAGACGTGAGGCAGTTTCCGGCGCCAGCATGTGCTCCAGCCGGGAGGTGTGGTCAGGATCTGCTAAAAACCGGTTGCGCGCGTCATATGCCAGCTTGGCGGCCTCAGCCTCGATGTGCGCGCGTTCCGCACCTAAAGGGTCCATTCCTGCAAGGTCAAATTGCTTAAGAATATTCAGCAGAAGGATCGCCGTAGCGCCCTGGCCGTTGGGAGGATGCTCGGCTAACCCCATATCCTTGTAGGAGCCTTCAACCGGTTGGGTAAAGAAACTGCAGGCACTGGCAAAGTCCTGCAGCGAGTGCGTACCTCCAACAGCCGATAGTGCTGACACCATGTCGTCAGCTACTTCACCTAAGTAAAACGCGTCACGCCCGTGCTTTGCAATCCTGCGAAGCACCTCGGCTTGGCCGGGTGCACGGAACAGATCACCCGAGTTTAGCGGTTTTCCGTCTTTCAGAAAGTGGTCACGCGCCGCACCGGTTAAGGTTCCGGCACTGTTCTGCCAGTCAAATGCTGTGCGTGCCGCTACGGGCACGCCTTCTTCTGCGTACCGGATGGCAGGTTGCAGCAGGACATCAAGCCCAAGGCAGCCTTCGGACTCCGCCAGGCGGCAGAATGCATCAATGGCGCAAGGGATGGTAACGGCATCCGCGCTGCCCAGCGGAACTGCGCCAAGACCTTGTGCTCTTAAAGCGGCTGCATTGGCTCCTGCTGGGGCGAAGCCGGATCCGTTAAGTGCCTGAATTCCTTGCTCCGGGTGCGAAAACAGCACAAAGCAGTCGCCACCGATCCCGGTCATTTGCGGCTCGCAGATCCCCAGCAGAACCGCCCCGGCCACTGCAGCGTCCATGGCGTTGCCGCCGCGCTTTAGCATGTCCAGCGCCACACCGGCAGCCAGCGGGTGAGAGGTGGCGCACATGCCGGCGGAAGCAAAAACTGCCGAGCGTCCGGGTAAATGAAAATCTCGCATGGCCTTGCTTCCCGTATTGACGCCGAGAGCCTAGGCAACACGCGCCGGAAAACAAGCCAATTCCTCAGCGAGGGTGTAGGAACTGGAGATACGGTGGTGAGGGAAGATAGGGAGCGCTGAAAGAGATGTCCCCGGTGCCGTGCTCTGGTGGGGGCAAGAACACACGGCACCAGGGGAAGCTCGTTTCAGCTACAAGTAACGTTTCGCATACCTGTTGGGCCGTGGCGGGCCGGAAATGCGGCGCTATTGTGGCGAAACGTTAAAGTTGCGTTTAAGTGGTGTTGGAGGCCGTCAACGCAAGATCAGGTTCAAGCCTCGGCAGAGGGACTGGTAACCTGAATCTCGAAGCAGAGCGTCAGATTATTGCTTCCTTCGGACCGCTCATACTGGACTTGGCTGGCCAATTCCCGGATCAGGAACCAGCCAAATCCGCCCTCGGGCAGGCTCTTGACCGGAACATTGACATCGGCGGGCTTGCCTTCAGGCAGTTGCCCGTTCGGGAAAGGAGAACCAGCGTCCTGGATGCTGATCCAAAGCCGATCGTGGGTAAGTTCCGCTTTGATACGAACATCCCCAGGTGTTGCGTCTGCATAGGCATGCTCTACCACGTTGTTCACGGCTTCAGTTAAGGCAATTTGCACCTCGTCAGCGCGGGCCGAGGGGATACCCAAGGTCCGCAGTCGGGCCACGACCGATGAGATGCTGGAGCGGGCATCTGTATTCGTGGCTGTGAACGAGCAAGCAAAGGTTTTTACCATCAATTTCTCGCTTTGCGCCGCCAGCGCAGTCGTCTTCAGGAATTTGCGCTGGCCGGGGCGGTTGCTTCACTCAGCGAACTATACAGATCAAAGATCGTGTCCATGCGCGTCAGCCTGAAGACTTTCTCCACCATGGGGGTCAGCCCGGCCAGATCCAGCTTGCGGCCACCGCCCAGCTGCTTCATGGCCGCAACAATCGCGCCAAGTCCGCTGGAGTCGATGAATTGCACCTCGGACAGGTCCAGAATGACGCGCTCGGCCCCGGCTTCGGTTTCGGTGCGCATGTCTTCCTTGAACTGGATGGCCATGGCGGCATCAATGCGCTCTGCATTGACTTTGACGATCTGTGCACCGTCCGTCATGGTGGTGGTCAGGCTCATTTTAGTCCCCCGGGATGTAACGTCATTAGGCTGTACTCTAGACCGCAAAGCTTACTTTTCTGTAGGTATAATTTTGACGATTGGAGGAAAATTGCATGAAAGATGTTGTTATCGCCGGAGCAGCCCGGACGCCTATGGGCGGGTTCCAGGGCATGTATGACGGGGTGACGGCTGCAGAGCTGGGCGGCGCGGCAATCCGGGCTGCTTTGGAAGGGGCCGGCACTGCCACCGTGGACGAGGTGCTGATGGGCTGCGTGCTGCCGGCAGGGCAGGGTCAGGCACCGGCGCGCCAGGCAGGCTTCTCTGCTGGCTTGGGCGAAGAAGTGCCAGCCACCACGCTCAACAAGATGTGCGGTTCGGGTATGAAGGCGGCGATGATCGCATTTGACCAGATTGCGCTGGGCCAGGCGGACACGATGATTGCAGGAGGCATGGAGAGCATGACAAATGCGCCCTACGTGCTGCCCAAGATGCGCGGCGGCGCCCGCATCGGCCACGGCCAGGTGATCGACCATATGTTCCTGGACGGTCTGGAAGACGCATATGACAAGGGCCGCCTGATGGGCACCTTTGCCGAAGATTGCGCCGAAAAATACCAGTTTACGCGTGAGGCGCAGGACGAATATGCGCTGAAATCGCTGTCCAATGCGCTGGAAGCGCAGGAAAGCGGTGCGTTTGACGGTGAAATCGCAGCCGTGACCGTGAAAACCCGCAAGGGCGATGTCATCACGGATGCGGATGAGCAGCCAAAATCCGCACGCCCGGAAAAGATCCCGACGCTGAAACCGGCGTTCCGCAAGGACGGTACAGTGACCGCAGCCAATGCGTCCTCCATTTCTGATGGAGCTGCGGCCTTGGTACTGGCCTCCGCTGAAGCTGCCGAAGCGCAAGGCCTGAAAGTCCGCGCCCGCATTCTAGGTCACGCCAGCCACGCCCAAGCGCCGGGCTGGTTCACCACCGCTCCGGTGCCGGCTGCTCAGAAACTGCTCAAGTCAATCGGCTGGACCGTCGAAGACGTTGATCTGTGGGAGGTGAATGAGGCCTTTGCCGTGGTGCCGATGGCCTTCATGCATGAAATGGGCCTCCCACGCGATAAGGTGAACGTGCACGGCGGCGCCTGCGCGCTGGGCCACCCGATCGGCGCCTCCGGCGCGCGGATCATGGTCACCCTGCTGAACGCTCTTGAAAAACGCGGCCTCAAGCGCGGCGTGGCAGCGATTTGCATCGGCGGTGGCGAAGGTACCGCAATTGCGATTGAGCGGGTCTGATCTTCACTTTTGCGAAATACTCGCGGGGGTGAATTGACCGTGAGGTCAAGAGGGGGCAGACAGCCCCCTCAATACGTTTCAGGAGAGCTGCACATGCAGGTTGAATACGCAACCCTGGCCAAGACCATCGCGGCGCTGACCGAAGGCGAAACGGATGAAGTGGCGCTGATGGCCACCGTGGCCTGCGAGGTGCACCACGCGGACGGCCGCTTCAACTGGACCGGCTTTTACCGCGTCGTGGCACCGGAGCTGCTGAAGATCGGGCCTTATCAGGGCGGCCATGGCTGCCTGCAGATCCCATTCTCCCGCGGCGTTTGCGGCGCAGCGGCGCGCACTGGTGTGGTGCAACTGGTACCGGATGTCGATGCCTTTCCCGGCCACATCGCCTGCGCGTCCTCTACACGCTCGGAGCTGGTGCTGCCGGTTTGGAACGGTGCTGGAGAACTGATCGGGGTGTTTGACATCGACAGCGACCAGTCCGATGCCTTCACCCAGGAAGACGCTGGCCAGCTGGAGGCAATCCTGCGGCAGGTGTTCAGCAGCGGCTGATTCGCATATCCGGGGCTTTGCCCCCGGCCTCGCGGCCTTACTCCAAGGGGCTATAGACCAGAAAAAGCCACCCAGCGCCTGAAGGCGCTGGGTTTTTTCATGGCATTCTTCCGTCTCGTGAAAAAAAGCTTGGAAATTTCACGAACTCGGTCCATCGTGAAAAACGAGAGGATTTTTTCACGGAGCGGGGAGAGAGCCGGTGAACGATCAGACGGTGGCAACGGCGACACTGGGGGCGGATATCCGGGCCTTGCGCAAGGCGCGCGGTCTGACCCTGTCGGATATTGCCGCGATGCTGAACCGCTCGGTCGGCTGGCTGAGCCAAGTTGAACGGGACATGTCCGAGCCCTCGATCTCCGACCTGCGGCAGATTGCCGAAGCGCTGGGCGTACCGATGTCGATGCTGTTTGCCCACTCCGGCGCCCCGGCAGATGAACATGGCTATATCGTGCGTGCAGGCTCCCGCCGCCCGATGGGCTCCGGTGAGGAAGGGCTGATCGAGGAATTGCTCTCCCCCGACCTGACCGACGATTTCGAGATGGTGCACTCCACCTTCCAGCCCAACTCGCGGATGCAGACCCCGGCGAACCGGCCGACACAGGAGGTCGGCTACATGATCTCGGGCAAGCTGGATCTGCTGATCGGAGGCCGCAGCTTTACTGTTGGCCCTGGCGACAGTTTCCGGATCAAGCATGAGCCGTATCAGTGGTCAAACCCTTATGAAGAGCCCGCGGTGGCTGTCTGGGTTATCGCGCCGCCGGTCTATTAGGAGGAAGGTTATGATCAAGGGATCCTGCCTCTGCGGCGACATCCGTTTTGAAACTGCGGCCAAACCGCAAAATGCCTCAATGTGCCATTGCAGCCAGTGCCGCAAGCAATCCGGCGGCATCTGGGCCTCTGCGCAGGTGCGCGACGCAGACCTCACGATCACCGGACCGGTGAGCTGGTTCGAGGCAACGCCGCAGGCCAAGCGCGGGATCTGCCCGCGCTGCGGCTCCTTCCTGTTCTGGAAGGGGACGGGGGAAGACACCACCAGTTTCGCTTTGGGCGCTGTCGACGGGAACACCGGTCTCAGCGTCGAAAAGCACATCTTTACCGCCTCCAAGGGCGACTACTACCGGATTGCGGACGGCGTGCCGCAAGAAGACTGAGACTAGGGAGCGAACATGTCTGATTTTCCAACCAAGGCCCGTGTGGTCATCATCGGCGGCGGCGTCGTCGGCTGCTCGTCGCTTTATCATCTGGCCAAGAAAGGCTGGACCGATTGTGTGCTGCTGGAGAAGAACGAGCTGACTGCCGGCTCGACCTGGCACGCGGCTGGCAACGTGCCGACCTTCTCGACCTCCTGGGCGATCATGAACATGCAGCGCTACTCGACTGAGCTGTATTCAGGCTTGGCCGAAGAGGTCGACTACCCGATGAACTACCATGTTTCGGGCTCGATCCGTCTGGCACACACCAAAGAGCGGATGCAGGAATTCGAACGCGCCATGTCCATGGGCCGTTACCAGGGTATCCCGATGGAGATGTGGACCCCGGAAGAAACCAAGGAACACTATCCGTTCCTGGAGACGCATGACCTGGCAGGTGTTCTCTATGACCCGACCGATGGCGACATCGACCCGGCACAGCTTACCCAGGCCCTGGCCAAAGGTGCGCGCGATATGGGCGCGAAGATCCTGCGCTTCACCCCGGCGACCGGTGTGACCCAGCACGAAGACGGAACATGGACCGTGCACACTGAAAAAGGCGACATCGACTGCGACTATGTGGTGAACGCCGCCGGATACTACGCGCAGCGCGTGGGCGAGATGTTCAAGCCCTACGGCGGCCGGACCGTGCCTGCCATGGTGATGGAGCACCAGTACCTGCTGACCGAACAGATCCCCGAGGTCGAAGCCTGGTCCAAGGAACACGGCGGCAAGCTGCCCCTGATCCGTGATGTGGATGTGTCTTACTACCTGCGTCAGGAAAAGCACGGCTACAACCTCGGCCCCTATGAGCCGAACTGCAAAGGCCACTGGCTGACCGAAGACGATCCGATGCCTGAGGACTTCTCGTTCCAGCTGTGGCAGGAAGACCTAGACCGTATCGAGGATATCGTCACCGACGCGATGGAGCGGGTGCCGCTGATGGCGACTTCCGGTGTCTCCAGCGTGATCAACGGCCCGATCCCCTATGCGCCCGATGGTCTGCCGATGATCGGCCCGATGCCCGGTGTGAAAAACGCCTTCGAAGCGCATAGCTTCACCTTCGGCATTGCCCAGGGCGGCGGCGCCGGAAAGGTGCTGGCAGAATGGATCATCGATGGCCACACTGAGTGGGACATGTGGGCCGTCGATCCGCGCCGCTATACCGACTACACCGATCAGGACTACTGCAACCAGAAAGGCATGGAAGTTTATGGCAACGAATATGCCATGCACTTCCCGCACCACGAGTGGCCGGCCGCGCGCGACAAGAAGGTCAGCCAGGTCCATGCCAAGATCAAAGAACTGGGCGGCGTGATGGGCGCCTACAACGGCTGGGAACGCGCCAACTGGTTCGCGCAGCCGGGTGACGATACCTCGGAAGAGGCCACCCACACCTGGGGCCGCTCCGGCCCGTGGCAGCAGCGCATCAAGGAAGAATGCGAAGCGGTCCGTGACGGCGCCGGTGTGCTTGACCTGCCGGGCTTCTCCCGCTTCAACCTGAGCGGTGAAGGCGCTGCGGAATTCCTGCGCGGCCTGGTGACTGGCGGTCTGCCCAAGGTGGGCCGGATGAACCTGGTCTACTTCTCGGACGACCGCGGCCGTATCCTGACCGAGATGTCCTGTGTCCGTCATGGCGAAGACCACTTTACCATGATCACCGCAGGCTCGGCCCAGTGGCACGATTTCGAAATCCTGAAGAAGGCGCTGCCTGACGGCCTGACCTTGACCGACCACACCACCGAATTCGCAACTATGATCGTCACCGGCCCGAAATCGCGTGAGCTGTTTGCAGGTATCTCCGACGCCGACCTGTCGCTTGGCTGGCTGACCCATCAGGAAGCCACCGTCGCGGGCAAACCCGCCTTCCTGGCGCGGGTGTCCTTTGCCGGCGAACTGGGCTGGGAGGTGCACTGCGCCAATGAGCATCAGCCGGCAATCTATGATGCCTTGCTCGCAGGCGGCGCCAAGCCGTTCGGCATGTATGCGCTGAATTCCCTGCGCATCGAGAAGGGCTACCGCACCTGGAAGGGTGATCTGTCGACCGACTACTCGCTGCTCGAAGGCGGGTTGGAGCGGTTTGTCAAACTGGACAAGCCGCAGGATTTCCCGGGTAAGGCTGCAATCCAGAACGAAAAGCAGCAGGGCGTGAAAAAGTCCTTTGTGACCCTGATTGTCGAAGCTGGCGAGGCAGACGCGCCTTACATGTCCTGCATCTGGAAAGATGGCGAGATCGTGGGTGAAACCACTTCCGGCGACTGGGGCTACCGTGTGAATGCCTCCATCGCGCTGGGCATGGTGCGTCCTGAGCTGGCCGTTCCGGGTACCGAACTGGAGGTAGAGATCTACGGCGAGAAGTGCCGCGCGGTGGTTCAGAAGGACGAACCGTTGTGGGATCCGGCCAACGAGCGCCTGCGCGCCTGATGTGCTAGGGTCGGCCCGTCACGCTTAATTCAGGAGGCTTCAGCGATGGCCCAGATGATGAAAGGCGTTTGTTTGACCCGGCATGGCGGGCCGAATGCGCTCGAATGGCGTGAAGATATTCCTGTTCCGGTCCCAGGGCCGGGGCAGGTGCTGGTCAAGGTTCTGGCAGCCGGCGTCAACAACACCGACATCAACACCCGGATCGGCTGGTATTCGTCAGATGTGACGGGGGCCACTAATGCGGTCGGCGATGACGCAGAGGTCGAGGCCGGCGGCTGGGGTGGCGCCCTGAGTTTTCCCCGCATCCAAGGCGGCGACCTGTGCGGCGTGGTGGTTCAGACCGGCCCAGATGTTGGTGACTTCCACGTGGGGCAGCGGGTCACCAGCCAGATCAATATTCCCCGGCCGCAGCCGGACAATCCGGTGGCCTTTGTCGCCCTAGGGTCAGAGCTTGACGGTGCTTTCGCGCAATACTGCCTGATGGAGGCGGCAGAGCTGTTCGATGTCAGCGCCTCTCCCTTGTCCGATACCGAGATCGCGGCGATGCCCTGTGCCTATGGAACCGCCTGGAACCTGCTGCACCGTGCTGGTGTCTCCGGTGGCCAGCGGGTGCTGGTGACCGGCGCTTCCGGCGGGGTCGGGCTGGCTGCGGTCCAGCTGGCGGCCCATCTTGGCGCGCAAGTGACTGGTCAGACATCGCCCGCCAAAGCGGAGGCGGTGACCGCGATGGGGGCTTGCAGCATCATTGGCCGCGTGGAAACACCTGAACCAGGCAGTTTCGACGCCGTCATAGACGTGGTCGGCGGCCCGGCCTGGCCCGCGCTGATACAGGCGCTGCGGCCCGGCGGGCATTACGCGGTCTCCGGCGCCATTGCCGGCCCGATCGTCACAGCGGACCTGCGCGAGATTTACCTGCGCGACATCACTGTCCACGGCTGCACCTTCTCCCCCCGTACGGTCTTTGCTGAACTGGTGGAGCTGATCAATTCCGGCGCAATCCGTCCCTTGGTCTCGGCAACCTATCCCCTGCAGGACATCGCTCGGGCGCAAGCCGATTTCATGAGCAAGGCGTTTCCGGGCAAACTGGTCCTGATTCCCCCGCAGGAGGCCCCATGACAGATATCATTCTTCTTGACGGCTCAATCGGGCAGGAAGTTGTCAAGCGGTCCGGCGACCGGGCGACGCCGTTGTGGTCAACCTCCGTGATGATCGGAAAGCCGGATGTGGTCGGCGGCATTCACGCGGACTACTTTGCTGCCGGGGCCACAATGGCCACCATGAATACCTATGCGGTGCTGCGCGACCGCTTGGTCCGCGCAGGCATCGAGGAGCATTTCGAAGAGCTGCTGTCCACGGCGGCCGCTCAGGCAACCGCTGCACGGGACGCCCACGGCTCAGGCCGTGTCGCCGCTGCGCTGGGGCCGCTGATTGCCTCTTACCGCCCGGATATCTGCCCGCCGCACCAGGAGGCCGCACCGGTCTACGCAGAGATTGTTCAGCTGCTGGACCCGCAGGCGGATCTGTACCTGATCGAAACCGTGTCATCTATCGAACACGCTAGGGGGGCGCTGCTTGGCTGCGCCGGGACGGCGAAACCAGTGTGGCTGGCGGCTTCTGTTTCTGATGAAGACGGAACGCTGCTGCGTTCCGGCGAGCCGCTGGCGGATCTCGCGGCGGTGGTCGAGGATTTCCAGCCGGAGGCGGTCTTGCTCAACTGTTCGCGCCCCGAGGTCGTCGGCGCAGGCCTGGAAATTGTCAAAACCTTCGGCAAGCCCTGCGGCGCATATGCCAACGGGTTCACCCGGATTTCCGAGGGGTTTCTGAAAGATGCCCCCACCGTGGACGCGCTGGAGCAGCGTCAGGATCTGGGGCCCAAGGCCTACGCGGAATTTGCCATGGGCTGGGTTGCCCAAGGCGCCACGATCGTCGGCGGCTGCTGTGAAGTCGGCCCGGACCATATTGCCGAACTGGCCCGCTGTTTGCGCGCGGCCGGGCATCGGATCGTCTGACCAGGGGAGGGGATCAGCATGGCAGCTCCGGAAAAACTCAAAGCGGCAGAACCGGCCCGGGTCTGGCACATCGACATCATCGTCACCGAAGGCTTCGTACTGATCGAGATGTCGGCGATCCTGGAGGTTCTGCGGATCGCCAACCGCGTGCTGGCCCAGCCGCCGTTCAAATGGACCGTCCGCTCACTGCAGGGCGGCCGGGTGGGCTGCCGGGCGGGCCTAAGCGTGGATACTGAACCCTTCGCGGCCAAGCCGGACGCGGATTTTGCCTTCTTCCTTGGCAACTCCGACCCTGATCATCCGGGCCTCAGCCTGGGACGGGTGATTTCCAGCTACACCTGCCGCGATATCAAGGTCTACCTGCTGGCGGAGGCCGCGGCGCGCTATATCCGTGACCAGGGTGGCGCCGCCGGGCGGCTGACGACCCACTGGGAAAACTCTGCCCTGCTGCGTGAACGCATGGGGCTGAACGATTCCAGCCACGCGCTGGCCAGCGAGGACGGGCTGGTGGTGACCTGCGCTGGCATGGGGTCCACCGTCGATATCATCCTGGCGCTGGTCGGCAGGCTGACCTCTGCTGCGGCGCAGATGACCGTGGGCAACATCATGCTGCACGAACAGGTGCGCGACTTCTCCTCGCTGCAGCCTTTTGCCGGCGCCAAGCCAACCATCACCGGAGACAGTGATCTGGACCATTGTATCCGCATCATGCAGGACAACATCGAGGAACCGGTGCCGATCAGCGACATCGTCGGGGAGCTAGGCATCTCCACCCGCTCGCTGGAGCGCAAGTTCAAGACTTTCCTGGGGACCACTCCCAATGGGTTTTACCGGGAAATGCGGCTTTCCAAGGCCAACAACTTGTTGCTCAATACCACCATGAGCGTCCGCGAGATCGGTCTTGCCTGTGGATTTCCCAATGGGTTCTCCAGTCTTTACAAGAGCTTCTTCGGCATTACTCCCTTTGCTCTGCGCAAGCGCCGCCGACTGGGCGAGGATGGTTCACAAAAAATCCTAAAGGCCGGAGAATAGCTCCGGGAGTCTGACGTTTTTGATGCATTTTGCGCCGCCTGTTCGTGATAATCAGGCGCAAACCCTCATTCAGGAGCGATGACATGAGCGATCTTCCCAACAAGGCCCGCGTGGTGATTATCGGCGGCGGCGTGATCGGCTGTTCGGTGGCCTATCACCTGACCAAGCTCGGCTGGAAGGATGTGGTGCTGCTGGAGCGCAAGCAGCTGACTTCCGGCACCACCTGGCACGCCGCGGGCCTGATCGGACAGCTGCGCGCCTCCTCCAACATGACCAAGCTCGCCCGCTATTCGGCGGAGCTGTACCTGGGGCTTGAGGAAGAAACCGGCGTCGCCACCGGCATGCGCCAGGTCGGCTCGGTGTCCGCGGCGCTGACCAACGAACGGCTTGAAGAACTCTATCGCAACGCCGCAATGGCCCGCGCCTTTGGCGTGCCGGTGGAGGAACTGTCGCCCAAGGAAGTCAAGGAGCGCTACGAGCACATCAATCTGGACGGCGTGACCGGCGGTGTCTGGCTGCCGACCGACGGGCAGGCGGACCCGGCCAACATCGCGCTGGCCTTGGCCAAGGGCGCCCGCCAGCGCGGCGCGCTGGTCAAGGAACGGATCAAGGTCACCGGCATCTCCAAAAACGGCCGCCGCGTCACCGGTGTTGACTGGGCCAGCGATGATGGCCAGTTCCAAGGCCACATCGAAGCCGACATGGTGGTGAACTGTGCCGGCATGTGGGGCCACGAGGTCGGCCGCATGGCAGGCGTCAACGTGCCGCTGCACGCCTGCGAGCATTTCTACATCGTGACCGAAGGCATCGCAGGCCTGTCCCAGATGCCGGTGCTGCGGGTGCCGGATGAATGCGCCTACTACAAGGAAGACGCAGGCAAGATTCTTTTGGGTGCCTTTGAACCCAACGCCAAACCCTGGGCGATGAACGGCATCCCCGACAGCTTCGAGTTCGACCAGCTGCCCGAGGACTTCGACCACTTCGAGCCGATCCTGGAGGCCGCCTGCAACCGGATGCCGATGCTGGCGGAGGCCGGTATCCACACGTTCTTCAACGGCCCGGAATCCTTTACCCCGGACGACGCCTACCACCTCGGCCTGGCGCCGGAGATGGACAACTTCTGGGTTGCCGCAGGCTTCAACTCGATCGGCATCCAGTCCGCAGGCGGCGCCGGCATGGCGCTGGCGCAGTGGATGGAAGACGGCCAGAAGCCGTTTGACCTCGGCGATGTGGACATCTCCCGCATGCACCCGTTCCAGGGTAACAAGCACTATCTGTTCGAGCGTTCAAAAGAGACCCTGGGCCTGCTGTATGCAGACCATTTTCCCTACCGCCAGAAAGCCACTGCCCGCGGCGTGCGCCGC
Organism: Leisingera sp. ANG-M6; assembly: GCF_000813905.1. NCBI lineage: Bacteria > Pseudomonadati > Pseudomonadota > Alphaproteobacteria > Rhodobacterales > Roseobacteraceae > Leisingera > Leisingera sp. ANG-M6. The sequence goes on along the minus strand of NZ_JWLG01000015.1, from coordinate 144,952 downwards.
ACCCCGTTCCATTATCACCTTAAGGAACAGGGCGCCGTATTCGGCGAAATCGGCGGCTGGGAGCGCGCCAACTGGTTTGCCAACGACGGCCAAGAGCGCGAGTATCAGTACAGCTGGAAGCGCCAGAACTGGTTTGAAAACTCCGCCGCTGAACATCACGCTGTCCGTGAAAACGTCGGCATGTACGACATGTCCTCCTTCGGCAAGATCCGCGTTGAAGGCCCGGATGCCGAAAAGTTCCTGAACTACATCTGCGGTGCCAATGTCTCGGTTCCGGCGGGCAAGATCGTCTACACCCAGTTCCTGAACAGCCGCGGCGGGATTGAGGCGGATGTGACCGTCACCCGCCTGAGCGAGACTGTCTATCTGGTGGTGACTCCCGCGGTGACCCGCCTCGCCGACCAGACCTGGATGATGCGCAACAAGGGCGGTTTCAACGTCGTGCTCACCGATGTGACCGCAGGCGAGGGCGTGCTGGCCGTGATGGGTCCGAACTCCCGTGAACTTCTGCAGAAAGTGTCGCCCAATGATTTCTCCAACGAGGTGAACCCCTTCGGCACCGCGCAAGAGATCGAACTTGGCATGGGGCTCGCCCGTGTGCACCGGGTGACTTATGTGGGTGAGCTTGGCTGGGAAATCTATATCCCGGCAGAGATGTCCGGCCATGCCTTCGAAACCCTCTGGGAGGCGGGCCAGGACATGGGGCTGAAGCTGTGCGGCATGCACATGATGGACAGCTGCCGGATCGAGAAGGGCTTCCGCCACTTCGGCCACGACATCACCTGCGAGGACAATGTGATCGACGCAGGGCTCGGCTTTGCGGTTGCCACCGGCAAGGACGACTTCATCGGCAAGGCCGCGGTGCTGGAGCGCAAGGAGAGCGGCCCCAAGAACCGCATGGTTCAGTTCAAGCTGACCGATCCCGAGCCGCTGCTGTTCCACAACGAACCGATCATCCGCGACGGCAAGTATGTGGGCTATCTCAGCTCCGGCAACTACGGCCACACCTTGGGTGCCGCCATCGGCATGGGCTATGTGCCTTGCGAGGGCGAAAGCGCGGCGGATGTGCTGGGTTCGACCTATGAGATTGACGTCTGCGGCGTGAAGGTGCAGGCGGAAGCCTCGCTCAAGCCGATGTACGATCCGAAATCGGAGCGGGTGAAGGCCTAAGCACCTCTCCAGTGCATTCACCTGCCCGTATCGCGTCCCGGCCTTGTGCCGGGGCGTTTTTCGTTGCTGTCCCCGCGGGGACAGTGGCGGGTTCTGCTGCAACGTTTCCCCCGGTTTCACGGCCTAGCCGTTCAGCCCCTCTTGACCCCGCCTGAAATCCCTTGGAGAAATCCATAAAAAGCCTTGTGCGGCAGGGGTAAACAGGTAGGTTGCTTGTCCCGGCATTTGACACGGGCGCCTGACGAAGAGGATTTGGGACATGAAGATCAGCATCGAACGCGGCACGCTTCTCAAGGCCGTGGCCCAGGCGCAGTCTGTGGTCGAGCGCCGCAACACCATTCCGATCCTGGCGAATGTGCTGATCGAAGCCGAAGGCGACAGCGTCCAGTTCCGCGCCACCGACTTGGATATCGAGGTGGTCGACAAGGCCCCCGCGCAGGTGGAACGCGCCGGCGCGACCACCGTCGCTGCCACCACCCTGCACGAGATTGTCCGCAAGCTGCCTGATGGTGCGCTGGTCACCCTGACCGCCGATGCCGCAACCGGCCGTCTGGCGGTCGAGGCCGGGCGCTCCAATTTCTCTCTGGCGACACTGCCGCGCGAGGATTTCCCGGTGATGGCCTCGTCGGAATACCATTCGAACTTTGCCGCCAAGGCCGCGGTGCTGCGCCGCCTGTTCGACAAGTCGAAATTCGCGATCTCCACCGAGGAGACCCGGTATTACCTGAACGGTGTCTACCTGCATGTTTCGTCGGGGGATGGCGGCAAGGTTCTGCGCGCCGTGGCCACCGACGGCCACCGCTTGGCCCGCATCGACGCGGAACTGCCGCTGGGCGCCGAGGACATGCCCGGCGTGATCGTGCCGCGCAAAACCGTGGGCGAGCTGCGCAAGCTGCTGGATGATGACGACATGGATATCGCGGTCTCGGTTTCTGAAACCAAGGTGCGCTTTGCCACCCCGAACATCACCCTGACCTCCAAGGTGATCGACGGGACCTTTCCCGACTACACCCGCGTGATCCCGGCCGGAAACACCCGCCGCCTGGAAGTGGACGCGGCCGAGTTCGCACAGGCCGTTGACCGGGTTGCCACTGTTTCTTCTGAACGCTCCCGCGCGGTGAAGCTGCAGTTGGAAGAGGATCGGCTGATCCTGTCGGTGAACGCGCCCGACAGCGGTGCGGCGGAGGAAGAGCTGGCCGTCGCCTACAACGACGAGCGCCTGGAAATCGGCTTTAACGCAAAGTACCTGCTGGAAATCGCCAACCAGGTGGACCGCGAAAACGCCGTGTTCATGTTCAACTCCTCCGGCGATCCGACCCTGATGCGCGAAGGCAACGACGAAAGCGCCGTTTACGTCGTGATGCCGATGCGGGTTTGATCGCCTGACGGCGATGCCTGCAGCGCGAGTAATTTTGCAAAGAAGAAAAAGGGCGCGCGCTTCATGCTGGCTCTGACCGCATTGACCCTTTCCCATTTCCGCTCGCATTTGCGGGCGGATTTGCGTTTGGACGGGCGTCCGGTGGCCATTCACGGCAACAACGGCGCGGGCAAGACCAACATCCTGGAAGCAGTGTCTCTGTTTTCCCCGGGCCGCGGCCTGCGCCGGGCCAGTGCCGCCGATATGGCGCGCCAGCCAGAGGCTTTGGGTTGGAAGCTGAGAGGCGAGCTGCAGGCGCCGTCGCAGGCTTACGAGGTGGAAACCTGGTCCGAGGGAGGCAATGCCCGGCAGGTGAAGATCGACAACAAGTCCGCCAGCCAACTGGCGCTGGGGCAAGTGGCGCGCGTGGTGTGGCTGATTCCGGCAATGGACCGGCTGTGGATTGAGGCTGCAGAGGGGCGGCGGCGGTTTCTGGACCGGATCGCGCTGAGTTTCGAGCCGGGTCATGCTGAGGCCTCGCTGGCGTATGAGAAGGCAATGCGCGAGCGCAACCGGCTGCTGAAGGAACAGATCCGCGATGCAGCCTGGTACCGGGTGCTGGAGGATCGCATGGCTGCCGCCGGGCACCGGATTCATGCGGCCCGGGTGCAGGCGGTGGAGCTGCTGCAGCAGGCACAGGCCGAGGCGGAGACCGCCTTTCCGGCTGCGGAGCTGGAACTGTTGCAGTCGGAGGGCAGCATGCCGTTCTCGGAGGCTGATTTCAAAGAGGCGCTGGAGGAAAGCCGGTTCCGCGATCTGGCCGCAGGCCGTACCTTGGTAGGGCCGCACCGCACCGATCTGATTGGCACTTACCGCGCCAAGGGCATCCCGGCCAAGGACTGCTCCACCGGAGAGCAGAAGGCGTTGCTGGTGTCGCTGATTCTGGCCAATGCGCGGGCGCTGGCCGAGCGCGAGGGCGCGCCGCCGATTCTGTTGCTGGATGAGGTTGCGGCGCATCTGGATGCGGGCCGCCGCGCTGCGCTGTATGATGAGATCTGCGCGCTTGGCACCCAGGCCTGGATGACAGGCACCGGCCCAGAGCTGTTTACGGAGCTGGGCGGCCGGGCGCAGGTGCTGGAAGTGTCGGAAAACGAGGGCGTATCGGAGGTTTCCCAGAAATGACCGTTACGCCCTGGGACCTGGCGCTTTATGCCGGGGCCTTGCTGATCCTGTTCCTGACCCCCGGCCCGGTGTGGCTGGCCCTGATGGCGCGCTCGGTTTCCGGCGGGTTCCCAGCGGCCTGGCCGCTGGCGGTTGGCGTCGCCTGCGGCGACATCTTCTGGCCGCTGATTGCAGTTGCGGGCATGTCCTGGGTGGTTTCGGAGATCGAGGGCATCATGACCGTGCTGCGCTGGGTGGCCTGCGCGATGTTCCTGGGCATGGGGTATCTGCTGATCCGCCATGCCGGCGACGCGGTGGAGGAAAACCGCGCCCTGACCCGTCCCGGCATTTGGGCCGGTTTCATGGCCGGTATCGCGGTGATCCTCGGCAACCCCAAGGCGATCTTGTTCTACATGGGCGTGCTGCCCGGGTTCTTTGACCTGTCGGGCATCTCCGGGAGCGACATCGCTGCAATTGTGACCCTGTCCTTCCTGGTTCCGCTTTTGGGCAACCTGGCGCTGGCGGGGATGGTGCACCGCGTGCGCCGGGCGGTAACCTCCACCCGGATCCGGCGGCGGATCAATCTGGTGTCCGGCGGGCTGCTGATCTGTGTCGGGCTGGTGATTCCCTTCACCTAAGTGGCGGGCTGCAGCCAGGCTTGCAGGTATGGCGCCAGTGCTCTGGCAGGCGGCGTTTCATCATCGTGTTCCATGCAAAACCACACGCCCAGGACGTGGTTCAGGAAGGCCTGAATGCCTTCTGCCAGCAGTTCCGGCTGCTGATCCTGGCGAATTTGGCCTGCCGTCTGCAGAACCTGCAGCCAGCGCGTCAGCAGCGTGACCTGCCGGATGAAACCGGCGGTGACCACCTCATCCGGTTCCGCCGCTGTGGTGCCGGAGTAGCGCAGCAACAGATCGAAGATCACACGGTCCTGGCCGACGTAGTCCAGGTGCGGCGCCAGTCGGGCGGTCAGTTCATCCGCATCCTGGGGGAGGGGCCCTGCCTCCATCTCGTCCAGCAGGCGCATGACCTCATCCCCGATCAGCACGGCCAGCAGCCCGTCCTTGTCCTTGAAATGCGAAAACAGGGTGCCCTTTGCCACACCGGCGCGGGCGACCACATCCTCGACCCGCAATCCGCTGTAGCCCTGCTCCTGCACGATGGCCTCTGCCACCTCCAGCAGTTTCGCCCGGGTTTCCAGCCGCCGTTTCTGCGGTGCACGTGTCATTTTCAGCCTCACGAGTATTTTTGACCACGGTCATTTTTGTAATTGACCGTGGTCATTTTTGATTCAATAAAGTGACCATGGTCAACTTATCCAATGGAGAGTGAAATGTCTGCCCGGAAAATCCTGATTCTGAACGGCCACCCGGCTGCCAATACCTTTACCGGGGCGCTGTGCGGCAGCTATGCGTCTGCCGCTGGCGGCGCCGGTCATGACGTGCGCATGCACAATCTGTCGCAGCTGGAGTTCGATGCGGATTTCGGGCAGGCCGGGTTCTCCGGTGCAAAGAAGCTGGAGCCCCAAATTGAGGCGGTGCTTTCGGATTTCGAATGGGCGGGCCATGTGGTCATTGCCTTTCCCCTGTGGTGGGGCGGCATGCCGGGTAAATTGAAGGGGCTGTTCGACCGGATCCTGCTGCCCGGCCGCACCTTTGATCCCCGCATTGTCACCGATGGCCTGCCCAAGCCGCTGTTGACGGGAAAGTCAGGACGGGTCCTGATTGCGTCAGACACGCCGCCCGATTTGATGGCGCAATACTACGACAATGCCGCGCATGTTCAGGTGGAACGCCAGATCCTGAATTTTGTCGGAATTGACCCGGTTGAGACCTGCCATTTCGGCGCTTTGCAGGGGTCAAGCAGCGAGGAGCGCAAAGCCTGGCTACGCACAGCGGCGGAACTCGGGGCGCTGGGTGCGTAATCGCCTGACGGGCCCATGAAAAAAGGGGGCTTGCTCGTGACATTCCTCCCCGGGTTTCGTATAAAATCCCGAAGCTAAAACAGGAAGATGTGAATGTCCGGAAACGAGCAGGCCCCCGCAGAATATGGCGCGGATTCCATCAAGGTTCTCAAAGGGTTGGAGGCGGTTCGCAAGCGCCCTGGCATGTATATCGGGGACACGGATGACGGCTCGGGCCTGCACCATATGGTGTACGAGGTCGTGGACAACGGCATCGACGAGGCGCTGGCAGGCCACGCTGACCATGTAACCGTGAAAATTCATGCGGATTCCAGCGTCTCCGTCAGCGACAACGGCCGCGGCATTCCGGTGGATATTCATGCCGAGGAAGGCGTTTCGGCAGCCGAGGTCATCATGACCCAGCTACACGCTGGTGGTAAATTTGACAGCAACTCCTATAAGGTCTCGGGCGGCCTGCACGGCGTGGGCGTGTCGGTGGTGAACGCGCTGTCTGACTGGTTGGAGCTGCGCATCTGGCGCAACGGCAAGGAGCACGTGGCGCGGTTTGAACGCGGCGATACCGTTAAGCATCTGGAAGTGGTCGGCGATTGTGGTGACCAGACCGGCACCGAAGTCCGGTTCATGGCGTCGACCGATACATTCTCGAACCTGGAATACTCTTTTGAGACGCTGGAAAAGCGCCTGCGCGAGCTGGCCTTTCTGAACTCCGGTGTGCGAATCATTCTGGAGGATGAGCGCCCGGCAGAGAAGCTCTCGGCGGAGCTGTTCTACGAGGGCGGCGTCAAGGAATTCGTCAAATACCTTGACCGGCACAAGACCCCGGTGATGGACGCTCCGGTCTACATCGTGGGGGAGAAGGACGACATCGGCGTCGAGATTGCCATGTGGTGGAATGACAGCTACCACGAGACGGTGCTTCCCTTCACCAATAATATTCCGCAGCGCGACGGAGGCACTCATGTCGCGGGCTTCCGCGGTGCGCTGACCCGGACCATCAACAACTACGCGCAGACGTCGGGCATCGCCAAGAAAGAGAAGGTCTCTTTCACCGGCGACGATGCTCGCGAAGGGCTGACCTGTGTTCTGTCGGTCAAGGTGCCGGACCCGAAATTCTCCAGCCAGACCAAAGACAAGCTGGTGTCCTCCGAGGTGCGCCCGGTGGTCGAAAGCCTGATGGGTGAAAAGCTGGCCGAATGGTTCGAGGAAAACCCGAACGAGGCCAAGCAGATCGTCGGCAAGATTGTCGAGGCCGCTCTGGCCCGCGAAGCTGCCCGCAAAGCGCGCGAGCTGACCCGCCGCAAGACCGCGATGGACGTGAACTACCTAGCCGGTAAGCTCAAGGACTGCTCCGAGAAAGACCCTTCCAAGACTGAAGTCTTCCTGGTCGAGGGTGACTCGGCCGGCGGCTCCGCCCAAACCGGGCGGGACCGGATGACCCAAGCCATCCTGCCCCTGCGCGGCAAGATCCTGAACGTGGAGCGTGCGCGGTTTGACCGGATGCTGTCCTCTCAGGAAATCGGCAATCTGGTGATGGCGCTTGGTACTGGCATCGGCCGTGATGAATTCAACATCGAGAAGCTGCGCTACCACAAGATCGTCATCATGACCGACGCCGACGTCGACGGCGCCCACATCCGTACCCTGCTGCTCACCTTCTTCTACCGCCAGATGCCGGAACTGATCGAGGGCGGTTACCTCTACATTGCCCAGCCGCCGCTTTATAAGGTCGCGCGCGGCAAGTCAGAGGTCTACCTCAAGGATCAGGCGGCGCTGGACGATTACCTGATCAACCAGGGCGTTGACGGCGCGGTTCTCAAGCTGGGTGACGGGTCTGAAATGGCCGGTGCCGACCTCACTCGCGTAGTGGACGAGGCGCGGCAGCTCAAACGCGTGCTGGATGCTTTCCCGACCCATTACCCGCGCCACATCCTGGAGCAGGCTGCCGTGGCCGGCGCCTTTGTACCCGGTGCCGTGGATTCCGACCTGCAGGGCGTGGCCGACAAAGTTGCCCAACGGCTGGACCTGATCGCATTGGAATATGAACGCGGCTGGCAGGGCCGGATCACCCAGGACCACGGCATCCGCCTGGCCCGCATCCTGCGCGGAGTCGAGGAAGTACGTACCCTGGATGGTCCGATGCTGCGCTCGGGTGAAGCCCGCAAGACCGGCAGTTTCACCAAAAGCCTGCAGGAAGTTTACGGCACCACCGCCCAACTGGTCCGCCGCGACCGCAGCCAGATGATCCATGGCCCGCTGGGCCTCTTGCAGGCGATTCTGGAAGAGGGCGAAAAGGGCCTTACTCTGCAGCGCTACAAGGGGTTGGGCGAAATGAACCCCGATCAGCTTTGGGAAACTACACTTGATCCGGATGCCCGCACGCTGCTGCAGGTCCGTATTGATGATATGGTCGAAGCGGACGATTTGTTTACCAAGCTAATGGGCGATGTGGTGGAACCGCGCCGAGAGTTTATTCAGAAGAACGCCCTTAGCGTGGAAAATCTGGATTTCTGAGGCCGTGTAGGATCGCCCAAAAGCGTGTTTTTGACCCATACTATTGCGCAAATTGTCCATAGTTTTGGGTCTCGCATACGGTAAAGGGAAGGCAGTTTCTGGATGCACTGGGGTCTTCTTTTTTGAAATGATTTCGGGGTTTCAAGTGCTGCTACCCTTTTCGCGATTGCCATCTTGGCGGGTAAATTCACGATTCGCGTGGTGAACTTTTGGCCGCCGGTGCCCTGTCGGCAAGCTCTTGGCGTAGTGCGGACAAAATAGGCTTGTAGGGAGCCCTGCGCGGTCGGCATAGGTGTCTCCTCTGCGTATTTCTATTTGTTTCCATAAGTTCCTTGTGATTGCCGGCTGGTAGCCCGCCTTTCGCATGTACAGCAGCGCTTTGCCGGTGCAAAGGCGGGCGTTAGTTGCGTGGCTGCCCACGGCCGTCCGGGAGTTGGGTGGAGCTGCCATTTGCCGCAACTTAAGCGGCGCCAGGTGCCGGATTTGTGCGGGAAGCGCCTGGGTGGAATTCCGGCAAGTAAAAATGAACACAGAAGTCCAGGGCCGGCCTGAGCTGTGCTAAATCATGGAAACCAATTTTTGACGTCTGATATTTAATATACGCCTTTAGCGAGTGTTATTTTTAATCTTGGGGTTGTTTAATGTCTGAGGCCGACGCTGTCTGGATACTGTTTTCCGCGCTTCTTGTGCTTGTGCTGCAATCTGGGTTTCTATGCTTGGAATCTGGCACGGTACGGGCAAAGAATGCGGCAAATGTCGCACTCAAGAACTTGTCAGATGTCTGCGTGGTCAGCACTGCATTCTGGCTGACCGGATTCGGTCTGATGTTTGGCCCCAGCTTGGGCGGCCTGTTCGGGACCGGCGGCTTCTGGCCACAGCTCGACAACTCCGCAGGCCATTCAGCCGCAATTTTCCTGTTTCAGATGGCTTTTGCTTCCACAGCTGCAACGATTGTGTCCGGTGCCGTGGCCGAGCGGGAGAGGTTTCTGGGCTACTTAGTGATGTCCGTGATGCTCGGGGCCTTTATTTATCCTGTTGCCGGGCATTGGGTCTGGAATGAGGCCGGATGGTTGCGGCAGGCTGGCTTCATCGACTTTGCCGGCGCGACAGTGGTGCATAGTGTCGGAGGCTGGACAGCGCTGGTGGCAGTCGTTCTCTTGGGGCCGCGGCTGGGCCGCTATGGGCCGAAGAAGCGGTTTTTCGAAGAGAACTCCATCTCCCTCGTGACCCTTGGCGGGTTGTTGCTGTGGGTCGGATGGGGCGCGTTCAACGGCGGCTCAGCTTTGGCTTTCAGCACAAATGTGGGTCCGGTGATCGCCCGCACTATGCTGTCGGCAGCGGGAGCGGGAATTGCCAGCATAATCATAGGACTAGGGCTGTTCCGTTGCGTCCGGGCTGAAATCCTGGTCAACGGTTTTCTCGGCGGGCTGGTGGCAGGAACCGCGGGTATCCATCTTGTGACAGGGCCGATGGCCTTCCTGATAGGGGTCGTCGGTTCGGTGACAGTGATCGTCGCACGGGACATTCTGGATGCACTGAAAATTGATGATGTGGTGGGCGCGGTACCGGTACATCTGGCAGCCGGGCTGGTCGGCACGCTCGCGGTGGCATTCACGGTCCCGCTGGAGCTGCTCCCTGCCGGGAGCAGGCTGGGCCAGCTCGGAATTCAGGCCTTGGGGGCTGCTGCTGTAGCAGCCTGGGTCATCTCGTGCACGGTTCCGCTTGCTACAATTCTCAAAGCTGCTGGACTGCTGCGAGCGCGTCCCAGAGACGAGGTGCGGGGGTTGAACTTGGCTGAAAACAACCAGCGAAATGCGCTGCTGGAAATGCTGGAGGAGATGAAGCGGCATCAGAGGTCCGGGTCTTTCAGCAGCCGAGTGCGTGTCGAACGGTCCACTGATCTGGGAGTGCTGGCGTTCCGTTACAACCGTGTGCTGGACCGGGTCGAAGATGAAATCAGCCTGCGTGTGGACTCGATCCGCAAAGAACGGATGAGCCGGGTGCTGGCGGAAGAGGCCTTTGAGGCGATGCGGGAGGCGCAGGAGGAAAGCGCCTGGTCGGCCCGGCATGACAAGCTCACTGGGCTGGGAAACCGCAAGCACCTGGAGGAAATTGCGTCCGCTCCGGCGGCGGATCAGCAGGCGGGCACACTGGTTGTCGCGCTGGACCTGGACCGGTTCAAAGAGATCAATGACACTTACGGGCATGAGGCCGGTGATCTGGTTCTGGAACACGCGGCGCAGCGGATTTCCGGTAAGATCCACGCCGGGCGCGACTTTGCTTTCCGTATCGGAGGGGATGAATTTGCAGTGCTGATGGAGTTTGCCGGCAGCGAGGCGGAGGCATTTGAATTCTGCTCGGATCTTCTGTTCGAGCTGCTTCAGCCGGTAAGATACAAGGATGCCGATCTCCAGGTCGGGGCGTCCATTGGTTTTGCTCTTAGCGAACCGCATGAAACCCTGCTGTCCGCGCTGCGGCGGGCTGATTTGGCGCTGTATGCCTCGAAGGCCGACGGGCGATCCTGCGTGAACGCATACTCCGCCTCTATCGGGTCTGCACATGATGAGAAGATGGACCTCATCCGGGACTTTAAACAGGCGTTCGTCAATAACGAGATTGAAGTTACTTTTCAGCCGCAGATCGACGGGAAAACAGGGGTGCTAGCAGGGTGCGAGGCCCTGGCGCGCTGGAACCACCCCCGCCGCGGCATTGTCGGCCCTGACGTCTTTGTGCCGATCGCCAGGGAGGTGAACATGCTGGCGGACTTGGACCGGCGGGTGCTGGATATCGCCTTGGCCGCCTACTGGGAGTTTGAGCAACAGGGGGTTGCAATGCCCAGTATCTCAGTGAATGTCTCTGCAGAGCGGCTTGGCCACCCCGGTCTGATCGAGGAGCTGCGGCAGCGCACGGACATCCCGGCAAGCGGCCTCGCCTTCGAGCTTCTCGAGACGGTTTTTCTTGATCATGTTAATGACGATTATGGCAAGCAGATTGACGCTCTTAAGGCGATGGGTATCGGCATTGAGATTGATGATTTCGGAACAGGACATGCCAGCATCGCAGGGGTGCTGGCGCTTAAGCCCGACAGGTTGAAAATCGACCGCATGTTCACGACAGGCATTGATTGCAAGCCGGCCCGCCGCGACTTGATGCGCGGACTGATCGAGATGGCCGCCAGCGCCGGAGCAGCAGCGGTTGTGGAGGGGGTGGAAACCGCCGGCGAGGCAGAGGTTCTTTCTGAAATCGGCGCTGACATCCTGCAAGGTTATGCCTTTGGACGCCCAATGGACCGCAAGCGCTTCCTGGCATGGGCCCGTGATTGGCAAGCGGAGCGAAAGCCGCTGCAAGCAGGTTAGCCTGGTGGCAGGCGCGCGGCGTGCCTGCTCATCAATTGTTGCATTCTGCCTTCGCTCAGCTGCCGTCTGAGGAAGCATCCTCACAGCTGCAAGTTGCTATGCAGAGCGTCACTTGGCGTGCTCCTGCGGATCCAAACCACCTGCCAAATTCATCAGCAATAGCCGAAGTTTGGCCGCTGGACCGTGCGGTACCAGGCGAAACTCTCTGTGATTGGCTTCTTCATAATGCAGGGTACGAAACCTCCGGCTTTCCGGCCCATTCAGAACCACTGACCTGGTTCCATCAGTCCTAGGTCAAGTAATTGGCGCGAGTGCCATTCAAATGGTGCCGAGTTATGCCAGCGGAAAGATTCGATATCAAAAGTGGAGCCAGGGTTGCGCTTGAGAGCCTTTGCAGTGCGGAAGGAGCAGACCGCGGCGGTCAGATTATGGTGCCAGGGGCAAGCGTATGTATTGTATTCCTGATTGTCGAAGGTGTGATCCGGCTGCAGATGCAGGCCAGGCTTAGCGCGGAACAGTGAAATCCGGTCGATCTTGCGGCTGGCGGCTGGAATGTGCTCTTCAAAGCGCCATCGCACACCGCCAAAGAAATCCAGTTGCCGTTCACGCGGATGACCCGTTTCCGGATCCTTGCGTGACTGTGCGTAATAGCCTGACTTGTCGAGATAGGCCTTCTCCAGCGATACCGCTGTGGGGCTCTCAGTCAGATCGCCGGCATAAAGGTCTATGACATAGGTGAGCATCGCATCGCGGCGTTCCTCGGTGTGGAATGTCAGCATCTCGCCGATGCCTCGGGATTCGCAGAATGGATAGAAGAGGTATTCCGCATTGTAGCAGTAGTACAGCCAGCAGCCCGGCTGCGCGCTGGCAATGACAGCATTGACGGCGCTGGTCACCGCCCCCTCAGGTCCGCAATCAAAGGGGACCCGGTGGACTCTTGCACGCACATCCTGCGGCAGGTCAAAGGCATCCGGCATCAGTGCTACGACCGCCTTGAAGCCGCTTTGCAAATGGTGCCGCAGGGTGGTGGCGATTTCCACCTCATCTTCGATGAAAACCAGTGCAACCGGCCCCTTGGCCAGCAGCGGCTTGCCCTCTTTCAGGAAATCCTGCAGCGAAGAATACATCATGCCGGTCTGCCCTGCCTTTCTGGCCTTTGCTGCTAAAATCGGGTAAATCCCGCTGCATTGCAAGCAACGGCATTTGCCTGTATTGCAAGCCGCTGTTTACCCACCCTGGCTGGAAGGCTGACCCGCATGAGCGCCCCGAAGAAGCTGTTTATCAAGACCTATGGCTGTCAGATGAATGTCTACGACAGCGAACGTATGGCCGAGGCGCTGGGCGGTGAGGGGTACGTGGAGACTAAATCGGCAAATGACGCCGACATGATCCTTCTCAACACCTGCCACATCCGGGAAAAAGCAGCGGAGAAAGTCTATTCCGAACTTGGCCGCTTCAAGGGGCTTAAGGCTGAAAAACCGGACCTGAAGATCGGTGTTGCCGGTTGCGTTGCCCAGGCCGAAGGCGAAGAGATCATGCGCCGTCAGCCGCTGGTCGATCTGGTGGTTGGCCCCCAAAGCTATCACCGGCTGCCGGAAATGGAAGCCAAGACGCGTGAAGGGGAAAAGGTGCTGGACACCGATTTCCCCGAGGAAGACAAATTCGAAAAGCTCAAGAACCGGCCCAAGGCCAAACGCGGCCCAACCGCGTTTTTGACGGTGCAGGAGGGCTGCGACAAATTCTGTGCCTTCTGTGTTGTTCCCTACACCCGTGGAGCCGAGGTCTCGCGCCCTGCGGACCGCATCCTGCGTGAGGCACAAGACCTGGTGGAGCGTGGCGTGCGTGAGATCACCCTGCTGGGACAGAACGTGAATGCATACCACGGCGCCGGTCCCAACGGCGACCTGACTCTGGCACAGTTGATCTGGGAGCTGGACAAAATCGACGGTCTGGAACGGATCCGTTTCACCACCTCGCACCCCAACGACATGCAGGACGACCTGATTGAGGCGCACGGCACTTGCGCCAAGCTGATGCCGTATCTGCATCTGCCGGTGCAGGCAGGGTCCGATAAGATCCTCAAACGGATGAACCGCTCACATACCGCCGAAAGCTACATCCGGCTGATCGAGCGCATTCGAGCCGCGCGTCCGGATATCCTGATCTCCGGAGACTTTATTGTTGGCTTCCCGGAAGAGACCGAGGAAGACTTCCAGGCCACCATGGATCTGGTTGAGGAGGTGAAATACGGCACCGCCTATTCCTTCAAATACTCGACCCGTCCCGGCACGCCGGCTGCAGAGCGCGCGCAAGTCGACCCGGCGGCAGCAGATGACCGGCTGCAGCGCTTGCAGGCCCTGCTCACCAGGCAGCAGCGCGAGGTTCAGGACAGCATGGTCGGCAGAGAGGTTGGTGTGCTGTTTGAGAAGGCAGGCCGCCTGCCGGGTCAAATGGTTGGCAAATCCGACTATCTGCACGCGGTGCATGTTGCGAAATGCAATCGCCAGACTGGTGATCTTGCTCGGGTCCGGATCGTGTCTTCCGGCGCCAATTCTCTTGCTGGTGAACTGATCGGCTAATCAGCAGGATTTCGGCCGAATCCCTTGGCGGCTTTTTCGTGGACCGTCCTCTCGTGACAGGCCGCCTTATTCAGGCGATTCTTCATTGCTTTGCTCTTGTAAACAATTTTTTAAAAAATTCATTGAGTGTTCGTGGTGGGTGCCTAATTTGCGCGGAATATTAATAAAATTAGCATGTATACGCGGTCCCTATCAGGTATTTTGGCTCTTATGGCCTGAACGGTGGCCGCTTGTGCGCGGCAACACCCTGGGGGGGAACTTTAGGTAAAGGAATTGTGGTTGTGATGATACTCAAACTGAACAATGCGATGGCGCTGGCTGCCGCTGCCACGGCTGCGCTCAGCATCGCTGCCGCGCCTGCCAGCGCGCAAACCGGGCAGCGCACGATCAAGGGCGAACGCTATGTGCCCACGATCTGGGTTGATCCGGACGGCTGCGAACACTGGGTGATGGATGACGGGGCCGAGGGGTTCATGACGCCGCATGTGACTCCGGACGGCAAGCCTGTCTGCCGCCGCGGGAAAATCTGCGGTGTGATGCCGACCGATCAATTCTTTGCCACTGACAAGCATTTTATCAATGCCGCCGGCCGGCAGCGGCTGGGCGAATTCTTCCAGCAGGCCAGGTCGAATGGTGCACGGTCCTTTGTGATCGCGGGCCACACCGACAGCCGCGCTTCCGATGAATACAATATTCGCCTCTCAGAGCGCCGTGCCAATGCTGTGGCCCAGGTTGCCCGATCGGTTGGCGCCCGGATAAATGATGTCCGCGCCTATGGTGAACGGGACCCGCGGGTGCCCAACACCAGCGCGGCCAACATGGCGCAAAACCGCCGCGTCGAAATTTACTGCCTGCGCTGAGGGAGAGGGATGATGAAAACAGTGAAAGCAGCCGTTCTCCTTGCCGCAGTCGCAGGTGTTTCTGCCTGTACTCCGGCGGTTAACAAGACTACCGACGGTCATGTCGCTGATGGCAAGTCTCAACATTTGTCCAATCTCGAAGCTGGTATTTGGGTCGATCCCCAAGGCTGCGAGCATTGGATCATCGATGATGGCCTGGAAGGTTATGCAGACCTGCGGCGCACGCCTGACGGCAAGCCGGTCTGCAACAGTGACCTCCCGCGCAATGTGGCAACTGGCCCATTCAAGAAGGGATCGACCTTCGGCGACCCGATCTGAGAATTGCATACAGCGTGAATTGCAGCCGCCCGTCCGGGGCGGCTGTTTTGTTTCAATGAAGTGATTTTATGCAGCGCCTGCTTGCGCAAATGCTGCGGCGGAGGCAGACTGAAAGGGCAACGCCAGATTGAGGAGATCAGCTTGGCCATCAGTGCCCTGAATGACCCGCAGACCCAGACCGCAACCCACGAAGTGCTGCTGGAATTTCCTGACAACCGATTGCTGATCGACCTGTGCGGCGAATATGACCGCAACCTGGCTGACATCGAACAAAAACTGGGCGTGCAGATTGTCCGCCGCGGCAATCAGCTGTCAGTGATGGGTGAGGATTCGGCGCGGGAGCAGGCGGCGGGTGTGCTCACCGCGCTTTACGACCGGCTTGAAACCGGCCGCAGCGTCGAAAGCGGCGACATCGACCGGGAACTGCGCATGGGGCCGGACACCGACGATGCTGAACCCGACGGACAGCTGCAAATGTTCCGCGGCGGCCGGGTGGAGATCAAGACCCGGAAGAAACTGGTGGAGCCGCGCACCGAGGCGCAGAAGGCCTATGTGCAGTCCCTGTTCGAGCACGAACTGGCCTTCGGTATCGGCCCGGCGGGTACCGGCAAGACCTACCTGGCGGTTGCTGTGGGCGTTTCGATGTTCATCACCGGCCATGTCGACCGCATCATCCTGTCCCGCCCTGCGGTGGAGGCCGGCGAAAAACTTGGCTACCTGCCGGGCGACATGAAGGACAAGGTCGACCCCTACATGCAGCCGCTCTATGACGCGCTGAACGACTTTCTGCCGGGCAAACAACTGGCCAAGCTGATTGAGGACAAGCGGATTGAAATCGCACCGCTGGCCTTCATGCGCGGCCGCACTCTGTCCAATGCCTTTGTGGTGCTGGATGAGGCGCAGAATGCCACCACCATGCAGATGAAGATGTTCCTGACCCGGCTGGGTGAGGGTTCGCGCATGGTGATAACTGGCGACCGCTCGCAGGTCGACCTGCCGCGCGGGGTGCAGTCCGGCCTGGCGGACGCCGAACGGCTGCTGAAAACAATCCCCAAGATCAGCTTCAACTATTTCACGGCCCGCGACGTGGTGCGTCACCCGCTTGTGGCTGCCATCATTGAGGCTTATGACGCGGACACGCCACCCGCCTGACGAAAAAACCGCCGGGCTTCATCTTTGCAAAAATACTCCGGGGGTGCGGGGGCTGCCCCCCGCATGTGCAGCCGTACCATGACGCTCGATATCACTATCGAAGACAGCCGCTGGCAGGATGCCGGGCTTGAGGCGCTGGCCGAACAGGCCATTGCTGCTGTGCTGGCTCATTTTGCACTGGACCCGGAGGATTGCGAAATTTCGCTGCTGGCCTGTGATGATCCGCGCATTGCTGAACTTAACGCCGAATTTCGCAGTAAACCGCAGCCTACAAATGTCCTCAGCTGGCCGGCGGAAGAGCTGGCGGCCGAGGAGGACGGCGGCACGCCGCTGGCGCCAGAGGCTGATTTTACAGGGGAAATCCCGCTGGGTGACATCGCGATTTCCTATGACACTTGCGCCCGGGAAGCCCTGGAAGCGGGAAAAGCACTGACCGATCACACCCGCCATCTCATCATTCACGGACTGTTGCACCTTTTGGGGTATGATCACATACGTGACCGCGATGCCGCATTGATGGAAGGGATTGAGGTCCTGCTACTTGGCAAACTGGGTATCGCGAACCCATATATGAGTGAGGATGCCCCGTGAGCGGGGTTTTTGGATAGGACCGATGGGCGACATAGAAGGCAGTTCTAACGCGGCGCAAGGCGCGCTGCAGGACATCAATGGCACGGCGGCGGAAGCGCCGGCCTCTGAAAATACCGGATTGTGGACGCGGCTGCGCAACGTATTCAGCCCCGATCCGCAGGACGGACAGGACACCGGCGGCGAACAGCCTGCAACGGGTGCTGGGCCGCACGGCATGATCAACCTGCGCCGGATGCGGGTTGAGGACGTTGCTATCCCCTCTGCCGAAATCGCTGCCGTGCCTGTGACAGTCGCCAAGGATGATCTGGTCGGCATTTTCCGGCAAAGCGGCTTTACCCGCATTCCCGTTTACGAGGGCACGCTGGACACGCCGCTGGGCTTTGTTCACCTCAAGGATTTCTCGCTGACGCATGGTTTCAACGGCGGCACTTCTGAATTCGACCTTTCGAAGATGCTGCGCCCGCTGCTGTTCGTGCCACCCTCGATGCCGATCGGCGTGCTGCTGACCAAGATGCAGGCCGAACGCCGCCACATGGCGCTGGTAATCGACGAATACGGCGGCGTGGACGGGCTTGTCACCATCGAGGACCTGATCGAACAGGTTGTGGGCGAGATCGAGGATGAGCACGACGCCGACGAACATCAGACCTGGTTCGAGGAAAAGCCTGGCTGCTACATCGCACTGGCCCGCACCTCGCTGCCGGAGTTCGAGGCCGAGACCGGCCATTCGCTGACCAGCCACGATGACGTGGACGAGGAAGAGATCGATACGCTTGGCGGACTGGTCTTCATGCTGTCAGGCCGTGTGCCTGCGCGCGGTGAGGTGATTGAACACCCCGAGGGCGCTGAGTTCGAAGTCATGGATGCTGATCCGCGCCGGATCAAGCGGCTGCGGGTGCGGCTGCCGGACGCCGCTGCATGATGTCACTCGGGCTGCGGCAGGCTGCACGCCGGCTCCGGCTGGCCCCGGCGGGGCTGGCCCTTGGCAGCGGTGCGCTGCTGTCGCTGGCGCTGGCACCCTGGCACATGCTGATCGGGCTGCCGGTTGCGCTGGCTGCGGCTGGCTGGCTGGTGCTGCAGGCAGCCTCTGCCCGTGCTGCGGCTCTGGCGGGATGGCTGTTCGGCCTGGGCTACTTTGCCTTTGGGCTGTCCTGGATCCTTGAGCCGTTTCAGATCGACCCTGACCGTCACGCCTGGATGGCGCCCTTTGCGCTGGTTTTTCTTGCTGCTGGCTTGGCCCTGTTCTGGGGCGCGGCGTTCGGTCTCGCAGCCCGTCTCAGCCATGGCGCCGCGCGACTTGTGATGCTGGTGGCCTTGTGGTCGCTTGCGGAATTTGGGCGCGCTTATCTGCTCACTGGATTTCCCTGGGCAGCCTTCGGCCAGTTCTGGATAGATACACCTGCTGCAAGTCTTCTGCCGTGGATCGGGCCGCAGGGGCTGGCGCTGCTGACGCTCGTTGCATTCCTGCCGCTTGCCCTGCTGCGGAAAAGTCCTGCTGCCGGCATTCTGTCGCCGGTTCTGGCTGCAGCTATAGTCCTGGCCGTGCCTGCGCCGGACCTGGCTGGGCCGTCTGAAAAGACAGTAAGGATCGTCCAGCCCAATGCGCCTCAGGATCAGAAATGGCACCCGGACCACAGGTGGGAGTTTGTTCGCCGCGCGCTGGCGTTCTCTTCAGAGGACCCGCGGCCTGACCTGATCGTCTGGCCGGAAACCGCGGTGCCGCAACTGCTGAACTATGCCGAAGATACTCTGCAGGTCATCACAGAAGGCGCCGGCGGTGTGCCGGTTCTGCTGGGCATCCAGCGGGAGGATGGCGGCGCCTACTACAACTCAGCGGTGCTGCTGGATGCAGATGGTCTGCCAGCCGCAACCTACGACAAGGCACATCTGGTGCCATTCGGGGAATATGTGCCGTTTGGCGACTTCATGGCCCAGTTCGGAATCCACGGCTTCGCTTCCCAGGCCGGGGCCGGATATGCCGCCGGTCCGGGGGCAAGGCTGATGGAATTGCCCATCGGCAGCGCGCTGCCGCTGATCTGCTATGAGGCTGTTTTCCCGCAGGATGTGAACGCCGCTGCGGCCCGTCCGGACATACTGGTGCAGATCACCAATGACGCCTGGTTCGGCACCCGTTCCGGCCCTTATCAGCACCTGGTGCAGGCGCGAATGCGGGCACTGGAACAGGGGCTGCCGATGATCCGGGCTGCCAATACGGGCGTTTCAGCAATGATTGCACCTGACGGGCAGCTTCTGGATCAGTTGCCGCTGGGCCAGGCTGGCTACATTGACGCAGCCCTGCCTATGCCGCTGCCACCGACCCTCTACAGCCGCACCGGTGATTGGCCTGTATTCCTGCTGTGTATGTTCATTGCGGGCGGAGTATTCTTTTTCTCCCGCGCTCTTGCGCCGCGGTCATAGCTGCTTAACTCTACCGGAATATAGATTGACCTGCGCGGATGAGCCGCGTAATGCGGCTTGATACCTGTCACAACGGCTTCCTGGCGTGGCAAGGCTAAACCAATGGAGCACTTTTCATGACCCGTACGAACTACACTTTCACTTCGGAATCGGTTTCCGAAGGCCACCCGGACAAGGTCTGTGACCGCATTTCCGATGCTGTTCTGGACGCATTCCTGGCGGAGGAGCCCGAAGCGCGTGTCGCGGCTGAGACCTTTGCCACCACCAACCGTGTGGTTATCGGGGGCGAGGTGGGCCTGTCCGATCAGGACAAGCTGCACGATTACATGGGCCGGATTGACGAAATCGCCCGCGCCTGCATCAAGGACATCGGCTACGAGCAGGACAAGTTCCACCACGAGACAGTGGAAGTGACTAACCTGCTGCACGAACAATCCGCCCATATCGCGCAGGGCGTGGACGCTTCCGGGGACAAGGACGAAGGTGCTGGCGACCAGGGCATCATGTTCGGCTTTGCCACCAATGAAACCGACGCGCTGATGCCGGCGCCGATCCAGTTCAGCCACGCGATTCTGCGCCGCCTGGCGGAAGTGCGCAAGAACGGCACCGAACCGGCCCTGGGTCCGGATGCCAAATCGCAGCTGTCGGTGGTCTATGAAGGCGGCAAGCCGGTGGGCATCAGCTCTCTGGTGCTGTCGACTCAGCATCTCGATGAATCGCTGACCTCGAATGACATCCGCGCCATTGTCGAACCTTACATCCGCGAAACCCTGCCCGAGGGCTGGCTGACCAGTGCCACCCAGTGGCATGTGAACCCGACCGGCAAATTCGTGATCGGCGGCCCGGATGGCGACGCAGGTCTGACCGGCCGCAAGATCATCGTCGACACTTATGGCGGCGCAGCCCCGCATGGCGGCGGTGCGTTTTCTGGCAAAGATCCAACTAAGGTGGACCGCTCTGCGGCTTATGCGGCGCGCTACCTGGCCAAGAACGTGGTAGCCGCGGGCATGGCAGAGAAATGCACCATCCAGCTGTCATATGCGATTGGTGTGTCCAAGCCCCTGTCGATTTATGCTGAAACCCACGGCACCGGAGAGGTCGACCCGGCGGCGATCGAACGGGCGATCGACCAGGTCATGGATCTGACACCGCGCGGCATCCGCTCGCACCTGGGGCTGAACAAACCGATCTATCAGCGCACGGCGGCCTATGGTCACTTTGGCCGCGAGCCGGAAGCAGACGGGGGGTTCAGCTGGGAACGAACCGATCTGGCCGAGGCGCTGAAGAGAGCCGTCTGAAGCTGGAAATTGCCTAAAAAGGAGCGGGTCCCGGTGCCCGCTCCTTTCTTTTGCGGGCACGCTCGCCCGAATCCTTAGGCTTCGTCTTCACCACTTGTGTTCGGGGTGGAGTGAAACGGCAGCCTGCGCCATAGTTCCGCGCAGGGACCATTCAGCTGCCGGAGCCACGATGCTGCGCTTAATTCCTCTAACGATCTGCCTGTTTCTGGCGTCCGCCGTTGCCGCCAAGGAGGTGCTGCCGCAGAAATTCAGCCTGCAAGGCAAGACGCTGGTCTACGACACCGAAACAGAGGTGACAGGCGAGCTGGCGGAAATCACCGAAGAGGACGTATCGCACCTGCGGAATATTCTGAAGAAAAGCCCTGAGATTACTGAACTGCAGCTCAACAGCGTCGGCGGCAGCGTCTATGCCGGAGAGGAAATCGCCGGGCTGGTGCTGGAATACGGGCTGGACACACTGGTTGACGGTACCTGCATCAGCGCCTGTGTCGACGTGTTTCTCGCGGGCGAGCGTCGGCGGATGACAATCGGCTCCAGCATTGGCTTCCACCAGCGCAACTGGCCCTCCGAGGCCGTGCACAAATACTACCGAAGCGAACGCAAGCGCCGCCGCTGGGCAACACCGTTTGAGTTCGGCTCCTGGATCTACGAGGACACCCAGAGCGAAGTTTACGAGCACCTCAGCTATATGGTGGCACGCGGGGTCGATCCGGGTTTTGCCATCGAAACGCTGCGCACGGATCCGGACGGGGAATGGTACCCCAGCCGCCTGCGGCTGATCGCGGCAGGGGTGCTGCGCGAATTGAAGCCGGGTGAGCAGCCCTAGATGGCTTGACCCGCGGGCCTGCTTGCGGCACAGGGGCGGCCAGCCTTTCAAAAGACGCCTCGAACAGGAGCCCAGACGCATGTCCGGCGACCAGAAGCCCCGCGACGACCAGTCCAAGGAAACCCGGCCCGCAGTTGAAAACGCTGCCGATAAACACGCCAGCGGCGCGCCCTGGCGCAACTTCTATGGCCGGTTCAAAGGCAAGACGCTGAAGGACAGCCAAAAGCGCTACCTTGACGAGGACCTGGCCAGCCTTAGCCCCGGAGCGGTTGGCTGGGACGAAAACCCGGACCGCAAACCACTGGACCTTGAGGCGCTGTTCGGCGGCAAGGACGTCTGGCTGGAGGTCGGCTTTGGCGGCGGTGAGCATCTGGTGCATCAGGCGGCCGGCAACCCGGATGCGGGCATCATCGGCGCGGAGCCCTTCATCAATGGTGTGGCGATGCTGTTGGGCAAGATCCGCAACGCGGGCGCGGATAACATCGCCGTGCATCCGGGCGACGCCCGCGATCTGATGGATGTTCTGCCGAAGGCATCGGTCTCCCGCGCCTTCCTGCTCTATCCTGACCCCTGGCCCAAGGCGCGCCACCACCGCCGCCGCTTTGTGACGCAGGAGCATCTGGAGCCGCTGGCCCGCTGCCTGAAGCCGGGCGCGATCTTCCGGGTGGCAACCGATATCCCGGACTATGTGCGCCAGACCCTGGAGGAAGTGCCAAAGGCAGGTTTCGAATGGCTGGCCGAAGGCCCAACCGACTGGCGCAAGCCGTGGGATGACTGGATCTCCACGCGGTACGAGCAGAAGGCCCTGCGAGAGGGGCGGACCCCGCATTACCTGACCTTCCGCCGCCTGGGCTGAGGCCAATTACGCTGGACCGGCCAGACCCAATCCGTTACCGATAGCGCAAACGCAAAGACGAACGACCGACAGACGAAGGAAGCCCCATGTCCGGACACGGCACGCCCATCCCGATGACCTCCCACCGTGCTGACCCGCTCAAGGGCGTGGCAGAGGTGCCCGGCGACAAGTCGATCTCGCACCGCTCGCTGATCCTTGGCGCGCTGTCGGTGGGCGAAACCAAGATCTCTGGCCTGCTGGAAGGCGAGGATGTGCTGGACACCGCCAAGGCGATGCAGGCTTTTGGCGCAGAGGTGGTGAACCACGGCGGCGGCAACTGGTCGGTGTTCGGTGTCGGCGTCGGCGGTTTTGCGGAACCGGAAAACGTGATCGACTGCGGCAACTCCGGCACCGGGGTGCGGCTGATCATGGGGGTGATGGCAACCTCCCCGATCACCGCGACTTTCACCGGCGACGCGTCCTTGAACAAGCGCCCGATGGCGCGCGTGACCGACCCTCTGGCGCTGTTCGGAACCCAATCCGTTGGCCGCTCCGGCGGCCGTCTGCCGATGACCATCGTTGGCGCCGCGGACCCGGTGCCGGTGCGTTACGAGGTCCCGGTACCATCGGCGCAGGTGAAATCGGCGGTGCTCTTTGCCGGCCTCAACGCGCCCGGCAAGACCGTGGTGATCGAGAAGGAAGCCACCCGCGACCACACCGAACGGATGCTGGCTGGTTTCGGCGCAGAGATCACCACCGAAGAAACAGATGAGGGCCGCGTCATCACCCTGACCGGCCGCCCGGAGCTGAAACCGCAGGTCATTGCTGTGCCGCGTGACCCGTCCTCCGCCGCTTTCCCTGTCTGTGCGGCGCTGATCACCCCCGGCTCTGATGTGCTGGTGCCAAACATCGGTCTCAACCCGACCCGCGCGGGCCTCTATTACACCCTGCAGGACATGGGCGCGGACCTGACGTTCGAGAACATGCGCGAGGAGGGCGGCGAGCCGGTGGCCGATCTGCGCGCAAAATACTCGCCTAACATGAAAGGCATCGAAGTGCCGCCGGAGCGCGCCGCCTCGATGATCGACGAATACCCGGTGCTGTCGGTGGTTGCCTCCTTCGCGGAAGGCAAGACCATGATGGCGGGTGTCAAGGAACTGCGGGTCAAAGAAAGCGACCGCATCGACGCGATGGCAAAGGGCCTGCGCGCCAATGGTATCACTGTCGACGAAGGCGATGACTGGTGGGAGGTTACCGGCCTTGGGCCGGACGGCGTGCCGGGCGGCGGCACCTGCGAAAGCTTCCTCGACCACCGGATCGCCATGTCCTTCATGGTAATGGGCATGGGTGCGCAAAACGCTGTTTCCGTCGACGACGGCAGCCCGATCGCAACGTCCTTCCCGATCTTTGAAAGCCTGATGGGCGGATTGGGTGCCAAGCTGGAGCGCACATGAGCGAAAGTTTCACCATAGCCGTCGACGGCCCTGCTGCTGCGGGCAAGGGCACGCTGTCCAAGGCCCTGGCCGCGCATTACGGGTTTGGTCATCTGGACACCGGTCTTCTGTACCGGGCCGTCGGAGCCAAGATGCTGGATGGTGCGGCCCCGGTGGAAGCCGCGCAGAACTTGACACCTGAGGATCTGGCGCGTGACGACCTGCGCGGGCCGGAGGTTGCGCAGGCGGCGTCCAAGGTCGCGGTGATTGCCGAGGTGCGCGCCGCTCTGGTCGACTTCCAGCGCGCCTTTGCCCGCCGCGCGGGCGGCGCAGTGCTGGACGGGCGCGACATCGGCACCGTGATCTGCCCCTATGCGCAAGTGAAGTTCTTTGTCACCGCCAGCGCCGAAGTGCGGGCCCGGCGCCGTTTCCTGGAACTGGCCGCGGCAGGTAAGGTGACGACACTGGAGGAAGTGCTGGGCGACGTGAAGGCCCGGGACGACCGCGACATGAACCGCGCCGAAGCACCGCTGCGCCCGGCAGCGGATGCCATTCTGATCGACACCAGCGACCTGAGCATCGAGGAAGCCCTGGCCAAGGCGATGACGGTGATTGACGCCCTCCGCGAAACTGCCGGCTGACCAGCCATCATCCGCTGTTACTCACTGATCTGTGCATGGTGCCTTGCGCCAGCGCACAGTAGCCTGTGGCAAGGCGCATCAATCAGGAGGTGACGGCATGATCTGGCTGCGGGCAATTTTGATGGCATCTGTGCTGGCCGCACCCGCGTTTGCGCAGGAAGCGAAGGACGCGCCGGAACCGCCAATGACCTATGAGCGGCTGGGGCGGATACTATTTGCGCTGGATGACCAGGCGCAGCCCGTCGGGCGCGGGTTTCAGCTGAGTATTTCCGGCGTGCCGATGCTGGTGGTCACCGATCCGGCGGCGGACCGGATGCGCGCGATGGTGCCCTTGCGCCCCTCCGAAGGGCTGACAGCGGAAGAACTGATGCGGATGATGCAGGCCAACTTCGACACAGCGCTGGATGCGCGTTATGCAGTGGCCAAGGGACAGCTGTGGGCGGTATTCATTCACCCCCTGTCTCCGCTCAAGAAAGACCAGCTGATTTCCTCGCTGGGACAGACGGTCAACATCGCCCGCACCTATGGAACGCTTTACACCGGCGGGGCGTTGCAGTTTGGCGGCGGCGACAGCCCGGGTATTCAGCGGCAGCTGATCGAGGAATTGCTGGAGAAGGGTGAGGAGATCTGATGCGTTGAAGGGATTCCTCCGGTTGGCGGTTTCCCTGATGTCCCGGATACGTTTTTCGCCGCGAAATGGCGGAACGGGAATGAATTTCGTCACCTGAGAGCTGTATTAATATGCATCAAGTCGTGTGCAGACGCATATTTTCGCCGCACACAGCTTGGAGAGTGCAGATGGCAAGCTTTCAGGACCGACTGACCGCAATGCGCCGGGACTTCCACCGGCACCCGGAGCTTGGCTTTCAGGAGGACCGCACCAAGGCAAAGGTGGCGGAGCAATTGCGCAGCCTCGGTTTGGAAGTGCATGTGGGTGCAGGCGTTGTTGGTCTGTTGCGCGCAGGTACCGGCAACCGCGCCATCGGGCTGCGCGCCGATATGGATGCGCTGCCGATCACTGAAACCTCCGCACACGACTATGTCTCGGAAACGCCAGGCAAGATGCACGCCTGCGGCCATGACGGCCATATGACGATGCTGTTGGGTGCTGCTGAACGGCTGACGCAAGAGCAGGGATTTGACGGCACCGTTGTCTTCATTTTCCAGCCCAACGAGGAACACGGGCTGGGCGCGCAGGCAATGATTGCCGAAGGTGTGCTGGAGCAGTTTCCGATCGAAGAGGTCTATGCCATCCACAATCTGCCGGGCGCGCCGGTGGGGCAGATCTCAACCCGTCCCGGCCAGATCTGTAACAGCGAAAGCTTGTTTGAAATCTCGATCAAAGGTCAGGGCGGTCATGCCTCGATGCCGCAGGCGGGGGTGGATGCTATCACGGTCGGCGCCGAAATGGTGCTGGCGCTCCAAACCATCGTGGCGCGCAAGCTGGCACCTGGCTCCGGCGCGGTGGTGTCAGTGACCGAATTCCTGACCGACGGCCAGCGCAACGTGCTGCCGGGCCATGCGGTGCTCAAGGGCGACGTGCGCGCCCGGGTACCCGAAGACCGCGAGGCGGTGGAGCGCTTCATGCGCCAGATCGCCGCCGGTGTCGCCGCCACTCACGGGGTGGAAGCAGAGGTGAGCTTCAACACCGAATTTGTCGAGACCATCAACGCGGCAGAACCTGCTGAGGCCGCCTGCCGCGCAGGTGAAGCCGCAGGCTGCGAGGTGATCCGCAACCGCCCGCCGATGAGCTTCTCCGAGGATTTTGCCCATTTCACAGCCGCCGTGCCGGGCTGCTTCCTGCTTTTGGGCAACGGAGAAGAGGGGCCGCACGGCCAGCCGCTGCATTCGGCGGATTATGATTTCAACGATGCTTTGCTGCCCATTGGCGCGGAATACTGGGTGCAGCTGGTGCGTGACCGGCTGCCTGCTGGCAACGGCTGACCTCGTTTGACCAGTCTGCTGCCGCAGATGAAAATAACCTTGGGGCGGCCCAAAGGCGCCCCAGCACAGCCGCCTGGTTCCGGAACAGTCTCCGGCCCGGAGGCCATTGCCGCGACCATGAAAGGAAATGACCATGTCCAAGGCTCCCGCTCGCGGTTTTCCGGAGTCTGAATTTGCCGCCCGCACGGAAAAGGCCCAGGCGCTGATGGCAGCGCGGGGGCTGGACGGGCTGCTGCTGCTGACCGAGCCGGAGGTGCGCTATTTCAGCGGCTTCCACACGCTGTTCTGGCAAAGCCCGACCCGGCCCTGGTTCCTGTTTGTACCGCCTGCAGGCAAACCCATTGCCATCATTCCGGAGATCGGCGCCGACCTGATGCGCCGCACCTGGATCAAGGACATCCGCACCTGGAGCGCACCTGCACCGCAGGATGACGGCATCAGCCTGCTGACCGAACTGCTGTCGCCCATTGCCGGACGCGGCGGTTCTATCGGCCTGATGAAAGGGCACGAGACTTCGCTCAGAATGCCGCTCGGCGATTACGAACGCCTGATGGCGGGGTTACCGGGGCTGAAGGTGGCCGATGCCACCCCGCTGGTGCGTGGCCTGCGGATGGTGAAATCCGCCGCCGAGATTGAAAAGCTGCGCCACATCTGCGGCATTGGCTCGCGCACCTTTGCGCAGGTGCCGCAGATTGCCCATGAGGGCCTGCCGTTTGAGGATTTGTTCCGCGCCTTCCGGCGCGAGGCGCTGGCGCAGGGGGCAGACGACGTGCCCTATCTGGTTGGCGGAGCAGATCAGGGCGGTTACAGCGACGTGATCTCGCCGCCGACCAGCCGTCCTCTGCAGGCGGGCGACATCGTGATGCTGGACACCGGTTCGACCTGGGACGGGTACTTCTGCGACTTCGACCGTAACTTTGCCATTGGCCGTGCCGACGACCTGTCGCGCCGCGCCCATGATGTGCTGTGGCGCGCGACAGAGGCCGGCATTGCCGCCGCCAAACCCGGTGCCACCTGCCGTGACCTGTTCCAGGCGATGCAGTCGGTGATTGCGGAAATGGACGATCAGGGGGGGGACGTTGGGCGGCTTGGCCACGGGCTGGGCATGCAGCTGACCGAATGGCCCTCGCACGCGGCCTTTGACGAGACGGTGCTTGAGGAAAACATGGTGCTGACGCTGGAGCCCTCGCTGGGCTATGGCGCAGGCCGCATCATGGTGCACGAAGAAAACATCGTGGTGCGGGCCAGTGGCGCAGAGCTGCTGACAGAGCGCGCCGCCCCGGAACTGCCGGTGATCTGAGGAAGCTAAAGTTATGAAGCTCGCTTATGAAACGGACCAAGGCATCGGCACCCGCGCTACTCTGGGTGTAATTGTGCTCGAAACCGACGAGACGCTGGAACCGGAATTCTCCCGGATGATGGCACAGCCAGGCGTCGCGCTCTATCACAGCCGCATCCCGATGGTGCCTGAGGTGCGCCCTGAAACACTGGCGCAGATGCAGGCGGACCTGCCGGCCTCGGCCCGGCTGTTTCCCTCTGCTCCAGGCTTCGATGTCATCGGCTATGGCTGCACTTCGGCTTCGACCGTGATCGGCTCCGCCAAGGTGGCCGAGGCGGTGCAGACTGTTCTGCCAAACGCCAAGGTGACCGACCCGCTAGCCGCCATCATTGCGGCGGGCAAGGCGCTGGGCGCTGCCAGGTTTGGATTTGTGACACCCTACCTGCCAGAGGTTTCGGCGCAGATGCGCGCCAAGCTGGAAGCGGCGGGGTTTGAGATTGCAGGCTTCGGCTCGTTTGAGCAGATGGATGACCGGGTGGTGGCCCGGATCTCTGAAACGGCCATTGCAGAGGCGGCAAAGCAAGTCGCCAATCAGGGAGACTGCGATGCCATCGTGATCTCTTGCACCAACCTGCGCTGCCTGCGGATCATTCCCGAAATCGAGGCGCAGACAGGGGTGCCAGTGATCTCCAGCAACCAGGCGCTGGGATGGCACATGCTGCGGCTTGCGGGCGTAACAGATCCGCAACCGCAGTTCGGTAAGCTGTTTACTCTGCCGCTTGCGGACTGACCACTAAAATTGTCCGGGAATTGCCTGCTGGCAACCTGCGGCAGGCTGCCCCACGGGAGCGGCACAGTCTGTGCTTGTAATCCGCGCGCAGACTGCCACAGATTGTCTCCGGAAACCTGACTTGTTCCAGCGAGGAAGCCCGGATGCCTGCCGCACGCCCCGAAAACCGGAATGTCCTGTTCATCATCATTGACCAGCTGCGCGCGGACTGCCTGTCGGGCGCGCTGGCGGAGCATGTAGACCTGCCGAACATCCGCGCCTTTATGCAGGAGGCGGTATCCTTCAACCGGCATTTTTCGGTAACCAACCCTTGCGGGCCGTCGCGCGCATCGATCCTGACCGGGCAGTACGCCATGAACCACCGCTCGGTCCGCAATGGCACGCCCCTGCGCCACGACACGCCGAACATCGCCACCGAGATGCGCAAGGCTGGCTACCTGCCGATGCTGTTCGGCTATACCGACACCTCGCAGGACCCCCGCGCCTTTGACGCCAACGATCCGGCGCTTCGGACCTACGAATTCCCGATGAACGGCTTCCATGAAGTGACCGAGATGCGGCTGGAGATGTCCTACCCGTGGCAGTCGCATCTGATGAGCCGCGGCTATGAGTTCGAGGACTACTGGGATGTCTACAAACCGGTCTCACCCGAGGGCGGCGCGCCCAGGCTGAATGATCCGGCGCTTTATGCGGCAGAGGACAGCGATACTGCATTCCTCACAAACTCATTCCTGAATACGATGCCGGCCCACGGCAAGGACAGCTGGTTTGCGCATCTGACCTATATCCGCCCGCACCCGCCATTGGTGGCGCCGGCGCCCTATAACAGCATGTACGACCCGGCCAGCCTGCCCTTGCCGCAGCGGCTGGCAGAGCCGGAAGAGGAAAGCGCGCAGCACCCCTTCTTTGGCCCGTTGCTCCGGAAAAGCACTGCCGCCAGTTTTGTCGAGGGCTTTCCGGACCTGGAGCCGACGGATGAGAACATCCAAACCCTTCGCGCGGTTTATCTGGGCCTGGCAACAGAAGTGGATCACCATGTCGGGCGGGTGATCCGGTTCCTGAAGGACAGCGGGCAGTACGGCAACACCATGGTGGTGCTGACTGCTGATCATGGCGAGATGCTGGGCGACCGGCACTCCTGGGGCAAGATGACCGTCTATGACGCCGCCTATCACACGCCACTGATCATCCGGATGCCGGGTAACGAGGAGCACGCAGGAGCCAGCCTCAATCACATTACCGAGTCAGTCGACGTGACGCCAACCATCCTGGAATGGGTAGGGCAGGAGGTGCCGAACTCCATGGACGGACGGTCGCTGCTGCCGCTGTTGCGCGGGGAGGCGCCACAGGATTGGCGGCAGTATTCCTTCTCGGAGCTGGATTTCTCGGACCCGCTTGAGCCGACCCTGTGGCAGCAGGAGCTCGGCACCACCGCCAGCGACTCCTGCCTGGGAATCCTGCGGGATGAGCGGTTCACGCTGGTCGAGTTCGCCGCCGACCTGCCGCCGATGCTGTTTGACAGCCAAGGGCGCGGGGAGCTGGAGAATGTGGCCGGGCAGGCGGCGTATGCAGGTGACCTTAACCGGCTGACCCGGC
The DNA here is from genome assembly GCF_000813905.1 of Leisingera sp. ANG-M6. Classification (NCBI taxonomy): domain Bacteria; kingdom Pseudomonadati; phylum Pseudomonadota; class Alphaproteobacteria; order Rhodobacterales; family Roseobacteraceae; genus Leisingera; species Leisingera sp. ANG-M6. The sequence continues at coordinate 114,913 of NZ_JWLG01000015.1, read as the reverse complement.
TCATGCTGCGGCACCGGATGAAAAATATGGATCATACGCTGTCGCTGACAGCCATCACGGGTGACGGCCCCCGCAGCAGGCTCCGGTATCCACAGTAAGCCGTCAGGCAAGAGTGTCTCGCTTTTGCAAATCATTCTCAATTTCATTGACAGTTGAGAATGATTTGCAATAACAGTACGTCAATTGTGCCTTCAAAGGGAGAATCGGATGTTTCCGAAGTTGCTGAAGACCGTATCCGCTGCCGCCGTTGCAGCCGTTGCTGCCAGCGCGGCAATGGCAGACGACAAGATGAAGGTGGTCACCACCTTCACCGTTCTGGCCGACATGGCCGCCAATGTGGCGGGTGACGCGGCTGAAGTCGTCTCGGTCACCAAACCCGGGGCTGAGATCCACGGCTACGAGCCGACCCCGCGCGACATTGTCCGGGCGTCCGACGCTGACCTGATCCTGTGGAACGGCATGAACCTGGAGCTGTGGTTCGAGCAGTTCCTGTCGAACCTCGATGATGTGCCCTCCGTCACCCTGACCGACGGCATCGACCCGATCCCGATCGCGGCCGGCTCCTATGAGGGAAAGCCCAACCCGCACGCCTGGATGGGCCTGGATAACGCGCTGATTTACATCGACAACATCGTCGAGGCCTTTGCCGAACACGATCCGGAAAACGCCGCCGTCTATGTCAAGAACGCTGGCGAATACAAAGACAAGCTGCGCGCCACCATCGAGCCGCTGCGCCGTTCCATCGCGGAGATTCCCGAGGACAAGCGCTGGCTGGTGACCTGCGAGGGTGCCTTCAGCTACCTGGCACGCGATTTCGGAATGAAGGAGCTGTACCTGTGGCCGATGAACGCCGATCAGGTCGGCACCCCGCAGCAGGTGCGCGGCGTGATTGATGGCGTGCGCGCAAATGACATCCCAGTGGTGTTCTGCGAAAGCACCGTGAACACTGCTCCGGCTGAACAGGTCGCCCGCGAAACCGGCGTGGCTTATGGCGGCGAACTCTATGTCGACTCGCTCAGCGAGGCGGACGGCCCGGTGCCGACCTATCTGGATCTGCTCAAGGTCACATCGGAAACCGTTGCTCGCGGTTTGACAGAGGTTACCAACTAAGACCGCATTTCAAACCCGGACGCCCCGCAGCTGATGTTGCGGGGCGTTTCATTTCACAAAACACAATTTCTGTGTGTAACTCAGCAGGACAGCCCATGCTTGATGCCAGCGAGACCCGCACCATGAACACCAGCGCCGCGCTTCTGGATGGCGGCATAGCCGCCAGCAACGTCACGGTCACCTACCGCAACGGCCATACCGCGCTGTGGGATGCCAGCTTTGCCATTCCCCGCGGCACGGTGACGGCGCTGGTCGGGGTGAACGGGGCCGGAAAATCGACCCTGTTCAAGGCGATCATGGGGTTTGTTCCGGCCGCACAAGGCGAAATCCGCATCCTTGGCATGACGGTCAAGGACGCGCTGCGCAAGAATCTGGTCGCCTATGTCCCGCAGTCGGAGGAGGTCGACTGGGCCTTCCCGGTTCTGGTCGAGGATGTGGTAATGATGGGCCGCTACGGCCACATGGGCTTTCTGCGCCGTCCCAAGGCGGCCGATCACGAAGCTGTCGATCAGGCACTGCGCCGGGTCAACATGCAAGACTTCCGCCACCGCCAGATCGGCGAGCTGTCTGGCGGCCAGCGCAAGCGGGTGTTTCTGGCCCGCGCCCTGGCCCAAGACGGGCAGGTGATCCTGCTGGACGAGCCCTTTACCGGCGTGGACGTGAAGACAGAGGAACAGATCATCGCCCTGTTGCGTGAATTGCGGGACGAAGGCCGGGTGATGCTGGTTTCCACCCACAACCTCGGCAGCGTGCCGGAGTTCTGCGACCGAACCGTGCTGGTGAAAGGGACTGTGCTTGGGTATGGCCCGACCGAGACCACCTTCACCCGCGAAAATCTGGAACACGCCTTCGGCGGCGTGCTGCGCCATTTCACCCTGGGCGGCGAAGCGCTGCATGACGATGGCGACACCCGCCAGGTGACCATCCTGACCGACGACGAACGCCCCTTTGTCCAATACGGTGAAAAAACCCAGACCAGCGAAGGCAGCGGCGAGGGCGGAGGGCAGCAGTGATGGAATACCTGCTGGAGCCGTTCACTTATGGCTATATGACCAATGCAATGTGGGTTTCCGCGCTGGTGGGCGGCGTCTGCGCTTTCCTGTCCGCCTATCTGATGCTCAAGGGCTGGTCGCTGATCGGCGATGCGCTCTCGCACTCGGTGGTCCCCGGCGTGGCCGGCGCCTACATCCTCGGCCTGCCCTTTGCGCTGGGCGCTTTCATCGCGGGCGGTCTGGCTGCCGGTGCAATGCTGTTTCTGTCGGAACGCTCCGGGCTCAAGGTGGATGTGATCATCGGCCTGATCTTCACCTCTTTCTTTGGCCTCGGCCTGTTCATCGTGTCGATCAGTCCGATGTCGGTTTCGGTGCAGACCATCACCATGGGCAATATCCTGGCCATCACGCCGGAGGATACACTGCAGCTGGCGATCATCGGCTTTGTCTCGCTGGCGGTGCTGCTGGCCAAGTGGAAGGATCTGATGGTCACCTTCTTTGACGAAAACCATGCCCGCACCATCGGCCTGCGCCCCGGCCTGCTCAAGGCGGTGTTCTTCGTGCTGCTATCGGCCTCCGTGGTGGCGGCAATGCAGACCGTTGGCGCGTTCCTGGTGATCGCCATGGTGGTGACGCCGGGCGCGACCGCCTACCTGCTGTGCGACCGCTTCCCGCGGCTGATCCTGGTCTCGGTGCTTATCGGTGCCCTCACCAGCTTCTTCGGCGCCTATGCCAGCTACTTTTTGGACGGGGCCACCGGCGGCATCATCGTGACGCTGCAAACCGTGATCTTCCTTGTGGTCTTTGTCTTCGCCCCGAAACACGGGCTGCTGGCGGCCAAGCGCAAGGCGCGCGAGGCGCTGAAACGCGGCCCGGCGGCACAAGGGGGGGCTGCATGATGGACCTCGATACGCTGCTGATGCCGTTCCAGTTCGCGTTCATGCAGAACGCCTTTCTGATCTCGCTGATCGTCTCGGTCCCCACCGCGCTCCTGTCCTGTTTTCTGGTTATGAAGGGCTGGGCGCTGATGGGGGATGCCGTCAGCCATGCAGTGCTGCCCGGCATCGTGCTGGCCTATATCGTTGGTTTGCCGCTGATTATCGGAGCCTTTGCGGCCGGTATGCTCTGCGCTGTCGCCACGGGGTTTCTGTCCGGCAACAGCCGGGTCAAGCAGGACACCGTGATGGGGGTGGTGTTTTCCGGCATGTTCGGGCTGGGCATCGTGCTCTATGTCTCGGTTGAAACCAATGCGCACCTCGACCACATCCTGTTCGGCAATATGCTGGGGGTGGAACCGGATGAGCTTTGGACAGCTGGCATCATCTCTCTGGTGGTTGGTGCCGCGCTGGTCCTGAAATGGAAAGACCTGCTGTTGCACAGTTTCGATCCGGCACAGGCGCAGGCCTCCGGTCTGCCGGTCACGGTGCTGCACTACGGGCTGCTGGCAGCCCTGTCGCTGACCATCGTGGCGACGCTGTCGGCTGCTGGTCTGATCCTGGCCATCGGCCTGCTGATTGCACCCGGTGCCATTGCCTTCCTGGTGGTGCGCAAGTTCAGCACCATGCTGTGGGTTTCAGTTCTGGTCTGCATGATCTCGATGCTGGCGGGCACCTATGCCAGCTTCTTCCTCGACAGCGCGCCTGCGCCGACCATCGTGCTGATCCTGAGCGCGCTGTTTGTGCTGGCCTTTGTGCGCCGCCTTTACCTGACCCGCAAGACCTCGAAGCAGCGGGCCAGGGAAGCCACGGGAGCCGCGTGAGTCACGCGGTTCCGGGTTTTGCCATATCCAGGAGCCACTGCCGCACCAGTTCTGCGTTAGGAACCAAGTCCTGCGTCTTGGACCACACCAGATAGAACCCTGACCCGGTGGTCCAGGACCAGTCCTTGCGCGCGGCCAGAAGCCCTTGTTTGATCAGCGGTTCGGTCACATGCTGCCAGCCGAAGGCAAAGCCCTCACCCGCAATCGCTGCCTGCAGCACCAGCGCATAGTCGTTGAGGCGCAGGCCTGCGGCGGGCAGCCGGTCTGTGACCCCGAAATGGGCAAACCACTGCTGCCACCGGGGGCGCTCCCGGATCGGTTCCTCCAGATGGATCAGCCGCTCGTGCAGCAGGTTTGGCACGGTTGCCAGATTGACGGCTGAGGCCATCACCCGCGGACTGGCCACCGGAAAGATCACCTCAGGTGCGATCAGGGCTGAATGGCAGTCCGGCCAATTGCCGTCACCGCGGCGCACCGCCAGCGAGATGCCTTCGGTATTGATATCGGGTTCCCGGTCGGAGCTTTGCAAACGCAGGTCGATATCCGGGTGCGCCTCATGCAGCTGGGCCAGTCTTGGCATCACCCAGTAGTATGCAAAGGCGGAGGAGCAATTGAGCGTCACATGGTCATTGCGCCCGAACTGCCGCACCGCCTTGGCGGAGGACAGGATGTCCTCCAGCGCTTTGGAGACATCGGTGTAAAGCCGCATGCCCGCCCCGGTCAGCTCCACCTTCCGGTGCCCGCGGCGGAATAAAATAACGCCCAACGACGCTTCCAGCTGCTTGACCGCCGCACTGACGGCAGGCTGCTGCACGTTCAATTCCTCCGACGCCCGCGTGAAAGAGCCATGCCTGGCGGCGGCCTCGAAGACGATCAGGTGGCGGGGGCTGGTGAGGAGTTTCCAGAGTTCTTGCATAACTGTGTGTTATCCAAATCATCAGAATTTTCAACCGTCACAACATCTGCGCCGGGTCTTATTGTTCCGCAACGCCTGAAGATGGAGAGCCCCATGGCCCGACGCGCCCGCGCATCCCGTGACAGAAACACTGCCCCCGCCGGCGCTCCGGCTTCGCCCTGGATCCAGCGTTCGCTGCCGTTCTTTGACGCGCTGGACGAGGAGAAGCTGGTCAAGCTGGAAGCCCAGGTCGACTGGATTTTCGAGGAGATCGGCATCGCCTTCCGCGACGACCCGGAGGCGCTGCGGATCTGGAAAGAGGCCGGGGCAAAGATCGACGGTGATACAATCCGGGCTGATGCGCAGTGGATCCGTTCCCTGTGTGCCAAGGCGCCGCGGGAGTTCACGCAGCTGGCCCGCAACCCGGCGCGCTCTGTCACCATCGGTGGCAACAACCAGGTGTTTGCCCCGATCTATGGTGCGCCGTTTGTGCGGGATCTGGAAGGCGGGCGGCGTTATGGCGACATGGCCGCGTTCGAGAAGCTGGTGAAGCTTACCTATATGCATCCGAACCTGCATCACGGCGGGTTTGTGATCTGCGAGCCCTGTGATGTGCCGGTCTCCAAGCGCCATTTCGACATGCTGTTTGCTCATATGACGCTGAGCGACAAACCGCATCTGGGCGCCATCACCGAGATGTCCCGGGCGCAGGACAGTGTCGACATGGCCGAGATCGTCTTTGGCAAGGACGTCATGGACAACAACTGCGTGATCATGGGCAATGTGAACACCAATTCGCCGCTTCTGGTGGACAAGGTGGTGACAGAGGCAATCAGAGTCTATTGCGGGCGGAATCAGGGAATTGTGGTTGTTCCCTTTATCCTCTCGGGTGCCATGGGGCCGGTCTCTACCGCCGCCTCGGTTGCGCAGGCGATGGCTGAGGCGATGATGTGCTGCGCCTTTGCCCAGATCGTCCGTCCCGGTGCGCCGTTTGTGCTGGGCAACTTCCTGTCGTCGATGTCGCTGAAGTCCGGTGCACCGACATTCGGGATGCCGGAGCCGGTGATTTCCAACTACGCCATCGGCCAGCTGGCCCGCCGGGCCGGGTTGCCCTTGCGCTGCGGAGGATCGCTGACCGCGTCCAAGATCGAGGATGCGCAGGCGGCCTATGAAAGTGCCGACTCGATGCATTCCACCATGCTGGCAGGCGCCAATTTTGTGCTGCATTCGGCGGGCTGGCTGGAAGGCGGTCTGTGCACCGGGTTCGAGAAGCTGATTATGGATGCGGACCGGCTGGGCTCCTACCAGAAGGTGCTGAGCCAGGGGCTGGATACCAGCGATGAGGCGATGGCGCGCGATGCCTACGCCGAAGTGGCGCCGGGCGGGCATTTCCTGGGGTCAGGCCACACCATGCGCAACTATCAGACCGCGTTTTATGAGCCGAAACTGAGCGACAGCGAGAATGTCGAGAGCTGGGAAGAGGGTGGTTCCAAGGACATGCGCCAGCGCGCCTATGAACGCTGGAACCAGATGCTGGATGAATATCAGGCGCCGCCGATGGATGAGGCGGTCAAGGAGGAACTGGCCGCCTATGTTGCCCGCCGCAAGGAGGAGATCCCGGATGCGTGGTACTGAGTTAACACTTTCTTCACGCATAAGTTCAGCTGATGCAGGATGTGCCGGAATGCCCCGGCACCCCCTGTGCACCCCCCGTACACCACTTGTGCACCCCCTGGGTGCCACTTGCCGCAATTCCCGCGCTTTGCCCCAGATCTGAGGACAAACCCATGTCAGACAATTTTGCCCAATCGACGCTCAACATCCACAAGGAGGAGAGCACCGGCGACAAGAAGCTGCCGAGCCACGCCAAGGCGGTGATCATCGGCGGCGGTGTTGTTGGCTGCTCGATCCTGTTCCACCTGGCCAAGTTCGGCTGGAAGGACGTGGTGCTGCTGGAACGGGATGAGCTGACCTCCGGCTCCTCCTGGCACGCGGCGGGGCAGATCCATACCATCAGCTCTGACCCGAACATCTCGCGGCTGCAGAGCTATACCATCGACCTCTATAAGGAGATCGAGGAGACCTCCGGCCATTCAGTGGGCCTGCACATCACTGGCGGGTTCTATCTGGCGTCGAACAAGACCTGGTATGACTACCTGAAGCGGGAACGCTCCAAGGCACGTTACATGGGGCTGAACCAGGAATTCATCAGCCCCAAGGAAGTGGCGGAACGCCACCCGCTGATTGATCCGAAGCATTACCACGCGGCGCTGTGGGATGATCAGGACGGCGATCTGGACCCGTCGGGCGCGACCTATGCCTTTGCCAAATCCGCCCGCGTGCATGGCGCGCAGTATTTCACCCATACGCCGGTAACCGGTACCACCCAGCGCCCCGACGGCAGCTGGGACGTGGTGACCCCGCGCGGGGTCATCAACGCCGAGCATATCGTGAACTGCGGCGGCCTTTGGGCGCGGGAGGTCGGCCATATGCAGGGCGTCAACCTGCCGGTGCAGCCGATGGAGCACCACTACCTGATCACCGACAAGATCGACGCGGTGGCCAACCACCCGACCCGCCTGCCGGCCGGGATCGACTATGAGGCGAACATCTATTTCCGCCAGGAACGGCAGGGGATGCTCTTGGGCACCTATGAGCCGAAGGGCACGCCCTGGAAGGTGGATGGCACGCCCTGGGATTTCGGGCATGAGCTGCTGCAGCCCGATCTGGACCGCATTGCCGACCGTCTGGAGATGTCGTTTGAGCGTATCCCGGCCATCGGCGAGGCGGGCATCAAGGATATGATCAACGGGCCCTTCACCTTCGGCCCCGACGGCAACCCGATGATCGGCCCGGTTCCGGGCATGAAGAACTACTGGTGCGCCGTCGGCGTCATGGCGGGCTTCTGCCAGGGCGGCGGTGTGGGCCTGACCATGGCGGAGTGGATGATCGAAGGCGAGCCGTCCATCGACGTCTGGGCGATGGATGTGGCGCGGTTCGGCGAGTTTGCGACCCCCGACTGGGGCACTGTGAAGTCGACCGAGAACTATGAGCGCCGGTTTGTAATGACTTTCCCGAACGAGACCCTGCCGAAGGGGCGGATGCAGAAAACGACTGCGCTTTATGACCGGCTGGTCGCCAAGGGCGCGCGGATGGGCCAGGGCTTTGGCCTGGAGAACGCGCTGTGGTTTGCCGACGGGCCGGAGGACGCCCATGAAGAGCCGACGTTTGAGCGCAACCGCAGCCACGATTATGTGGCGCGCGAGGTCAAGGCGGTGCGCGAGGCTGTGGGCGGCATCGAGGTTGCCAACTTTGCCAAGCATGAGTTCAAGGGCGCGGGCGCGCGCGCCTATCTGGACCGGGTGCTGGCCGGTTATGTGCCGAAACCGGGGCGCCTGACGCTCACCCCGATGCTGACGCCGAAGGGCAAGCTTTATGGCGATCTGACCGTGGCCTGCCTGGGGGAGGATCACTTCATGCTGTTTGGCTCCGGCGCGATGCAGGAGGCGCACCGCCGCTGGTTCGAGAAGGACCTGCCCGCGGATGTGTCGTACCAGAACGTCTCCGACGACTGGCACGGGATTGCCCTGTCGGGGCCGAAGTCGCGGGAACTGCTGCAGCGGATCACCCGCGAGGATGTATCGGGCGAGGCGTTCAAGTTCCGCGACCTGCGCCAGACCTTCGTGGGCGGCGTGCCGGTGATCCTGAACCGGATCAGCTTCTCGGGTGAGCTGGGATACGAGATCTACTGCAAGCCGCAGTATCTGCTGCGCCTGGCGGAGGCGATCGAGGAGGCGGGCGCCGATCTGGGCTACCGCTGGTACGGGGCACGGGCGCTGATGTCGATGCGGCTGGAAAAGGGCTGGGGTGTCTGGACGCTGGACTTCCGCCCGGATTTCGATGCGGCGGAGAGCGGCATGGATGTCTTCATCAACTGGAAGAAGGATTTCGTCGGCAAGGAGGCCGCGCTGAAGGCCAAGGAGGCCGGCGCAAGCCGCAAACTGGTCACCATGACCATCGACGTGGACGGGATCGATGTGTCGAACGACGAGGCGATCCTGAAGGATGGCGAGGCGGTGGGCTACATCTCCTCCGGCGGCTATGCGCATCACGCAAAGACGTCGATGGCGATGGGCTATGTTTCGGCGGAGCACGCCGCGGCCGGCACCGGGCTGCAGGTGGAGATCCTGGGCGAGATGTATGACGCCGAGGTTCTGGGCGCGCCGATCTATGACGCCAACGGCGCCAATATGCGCGCCTGATCCGGGACGGGGGAGCGGAAGCCATGACCAAACCCATGCGGACGCTCCCCGAAGCGGCTGAGGCCGTGCCGGCCTGCCGCTGCATCTTCCTGCTGCTGCCGACCTTTTCGCCGCTGGATCTGGCCAGCGCGGTGGCGGCGCTGGAGGCTGCGAATACACATGGCGGGACTGCGCGCTATGACTGGCGCGTGGTCAGCGAGGACGGGCAGGCGGTCACCGCCCCGAACGGGCTGGGTGTGGCCGTCGATGGCGGCCTGCCGGAATTGGCGCGCGGCAGTATGGTGTTTGTCTGCGGCGGCCAGGGGGTGGAGCCGGGGATCTCGCTGAAGGTGCTGGGCTGGCTCAGGAAGGCGCAGCGGATGGGGCTGCCCATGGCGGCGCTTGGCGGAGGCATCATGGCGCTGGCACGGGCCGGTCTGCTGGCTGGGCGTCAGGCCTCAGCCCATTGGGCGCAGCGCGCGACGCTGGCTGAGATGCACCCGGACGTGGAAGTGAAAAACTCGCTTTTCACCATCGACGGCAAACTGATCACCTGCGCCGGCGGCACAGCCACGGTCGACATGATGCTGAACCTGATTTCGGATCATCACGGGGCTGATGCGGCGACCGCGGCGGCGGATCTGATGGTTTGTTCCTCGGCCCGCAAGGGCAGTCAAGACCAGACGGTTTCCGAATTCGGGCGCGCGGGCGTACGGCACGAAAAACTGGCCGCGGCGCTGGGTCTGATGCGCAGCAATCTGGAGGAGCCGCTGACCCCCGGCGGCATTGCTGATCTGGTTGGCCTGTCAGTGCGCCAGCTGGAGCGGCTGTTCTCGAAATATCTGCAGACCACGCCCAAGGTCTATTACACCAAGCTGCGGCTGGACTACGCGCGCAGCCTGCTGCTGCAGACCAATATGAGAATCATCGATGTGGCGCTGGCCTCGGGCTTTAACAGCCAGACCCATTTCGCCAAGGTCTACCGTCGTTACTTCGGTAAATCACCGCATCAGGAGCGGCCGTTCTGAGGCGTCCGCCCTAGGCCAGCGGCCAGGGCGGTGCCTGTCGGGATTAGGGACTATCGCCGGCCTTTCTTCCGGTTCTTCCAGAACGGCGGCACATCGCCGGCCATGATGCAGCCGTAAGGGTCGATGTAGTCCTCAATTTCGGCCAGATCGTAGGATTTGATCTGATCGACAACGCTCTGCGCCTTCTTGTAGCTCGACGGCAGCTCCGAGGCATCAACCCCGCCCGCATGAAAGCGGATGTCCAGCCCTTCGGTCTCGGCCTGCAGCATCTGTTCCGGCGTCACGGACCCCATCCGGCGCTTGTGCTCGGAGCGGGAAAAATTCCGCCCCGCGCCATGCGGGCTGAAGCCCAGGCCGCGGGCCGCATCCTTGCCGCGGGCCACCAGCACCGGTTCCGACATGTTCAGCGGAATCAGCGTGAGGCCGGTGGCATCAGCGGCGTAATCCCCCCAGGCAGGGGTCGCACCCTTGCCGTGGTAGTAGAGGTCACCGCGCTTGAAGACAAAGTTGTGTTCGTTCCAGTAGCGGTCGCCGACGTCGCCTGTCCGGGCGGCCTCCACCGTCGCCTGATGAATGGCGTTATGGTTGGCCTTGGTCCATTTGCGGATCAGTTGCAGCGCTTCCCAGTAGTCGCGGCCCTCCTGCGTGTCCGCAGGGATCCAGGCGTTCTGCTTGGCGGTTTCCGGTGACAGCTCTTTGCGGAAGCGCTCCGCCACAGCCATGCCGTTCTTGTAGAGCACGGCCCCCGGCCCGCGCGAGCCGTGATGGGTCACAATCGCGGTGCGGCCGGTCTTGCGCGAGCGGCCCACAAACAGGAAGTGGTTGCCGTCGCCCTGGGTTCCCATGTGCTCCTGCGCCATGCGCAGCGACTTGGGGTTGTCCAGAAACGGGTTTGCCCGGAACGCATCCAGCAGCTTGAGCGAGGTGGTGAACCGCTTGCCCTGCGGCCGCCCGCCGGGTCCGAAATGGGTAACCGACTGGGCGGCGTCCAGCACCGCCTTGGGGTCTGCGTTGCCCAGATCGGTGATCATAACGGAACAGCAGATGTCCGCCGAATGCATCCCAGGATGGATGGCGTTCCGCGCAGCGGCAATGCCGCCGACCGGGATTGTCCCCATCGGGCCGGCCGGGCAGGCGTCCGGCATGATGGCGCCGGCGTCTATCGTCGGGGTGCGCATCAGCTCTGTCATGGTCGCACGGACTTGGGTCACGTTGGTTTCCTCGTCCGGGTGCGCCGCGGTGATGTTTTCCTCAAACGGCACCTCGCCACGGGCGCGCAGGCTCAGGGTGGTCGGCTGCGGCGGGATCTCGCCTTCCAGTTCCTGGCGGATGCGGAGCAGGCCAAAGCCCTCGGCCCGCAGTGCGTTGGCCTTCTCCAGCAGGGCCGGGAACTGCTTGCCGGGGCGGTGGCCCCAGTCTTTCAGATGCGCCCCGGTAACGGGGTCGAAGGTTGCGTCATTGGTCATACCGTTATCTCACTCTGACAAAGGCCCCGGCGACAAGGGGGAAGAAACAACCCGGAGGCCCGCCCCGCATCTGAATGGGCAGATGCGTTTTCCGTCTGGGCGCCGGCAAGGAGGGGAGTTGAACCCGCTCGGCCGTTCCGGAGGTGAAGTGCCTTGTAGTTCCTTCGGCATTCGCCGGGGCTTTCCTTTCAATTCGGGTCAGGAGGACAAAGGGGTGCGGGACATTCTAACCCCGAAGGGCGAGCCTGAATCGAACAGGCAGCACCAGATGTAGTCCCACAGGCATTCCTCCTGCATTTTATTTGGTCCCTGGCGACAAGGTGGCCGTGTTTGCGTGCAAAGCACGGCCGGGGCGAAACATTCCTGCTCTACCAGACTGAGCTACGCGCCATCACTTGATTGGCTGGCGCGGCGGGATTCGAACCCGCGACAAGGGAGTTATCAGCTCTGTAGTTCCGCCGGCATTCGCCAGGGGTATCCTTTCATTCCAGTTTCAAGCCCGGTCAGGCAGGCGGTCCGCCTGACCGGTTTGTTACAATGCGATCCTTGCGATCTCGCCAACCCAATGGTCCGGGCCGGTCCGGCCTGCGGCGAAGTCGGCGATCTGGCCGAATACCGCATCCGAGAAGCCGCCGATGTTCAGCACATCCCTGCGTGTCTGCGCCTGGGTGGTGCCGTAGGGTGCGATGTCGATGCAGGCCAGTTTGGCCTTGGGATTGCGAAGCTTGATCAGCTCCCATTCCTGCATCATCGCTGTGCCCTGACGTCCGCCGCGGGCATCTGCCCACGACTGGTTGTCGGAGACAAAGACCACCAGATCCGGCGCCCGGCCGCGGCTGTTCAGCCATTTCAGCGGCGCCGAACAGTTGGTCCCGCCGCCTGCCAGTGCGGCGAGCCGCTCGGCATTGGTCAGCACCGTATCGCGCGCCTGAAGCCGCACATCGCGCACTTCCAGATCGAACGGCAGCACCTGGCAGCCGCGGTTCACCCGGGCAAAGGCCGCGGCGACCAGGGCGGCCACGTCCACGTGGCGCACCACCGAAGCCGCCCCCGGGCGGTGGCCCGTTACCGGCCAGGTCATCGAGCCGGACACATCCGGGCACACCACAACCTGGCCCGCCACCTGGGGCACATTGGAGACCGCAATCTCCATCGCGTCATGCAGCGCATCCACGATCTGAGGCGGCATATCCGGCACAACGTTCTGCGCCGCCGCCATCAGCTGGTACGGGAGCACCCGTGCCCTGGCGATTGCCTTGGGTGCGCGCAGCAGGGCCGCAACGCGGTCCGCGTTCTTGCGCACCTCGAACACACCGTGGCGGTGGAAGGTGTTCAGGTTCTGCCGGACCATCTGCCACGAGCCCTGGCGGGCGATCTGCGCCCAGTGCTGCGGTGTCAGCGGCAGCTGGGTCAGCATCTGGAACGGCACATCCGGCACCGGCCCTTGGCCGGTTTCCTTGAACACCATCCAGTCCTGCACCACCTGCGGCAGCCGTGCCGCATTGCACGGCCGCCCGACGATCCAGGCGAACAGCGCCTCCCGCTCCGGGGTTGCCGGTTTCGGGTGCACCATCCGGATCACATCCGCCAGCGACGGGTTGTTGCCGATATTGGCCTGCAGCAGCGCCCGCTCGGACGCTGTGTTCAGCCAGTCCTGCACCATCGCCTTGGGCGCGGAGCCCAGCGACTTGCGCCCCGTCTGGCCGGAGCGGACCACCTGCACGAAGCTGCGCAGCATCTTGCCGTTGTCCACCACCCGGCCGAAAACCGCGCGGAACAGCACCGGGTTGCGGCGCGCCAGCACCGCCAGCAGCACCGCCGGCATGTCCTTCATGTGCCCTTGGGTGCGGGCATAGACAGCGGTCCGGGCCAGGAACTCTGCCGGGACGGCCTCAGCCGCGGCGAGGGCAAACTCCAGCTCCGCCTGGGCGTCCTGGTAGAACAGGCCGCCGAAGGTGCCGGTCATGGCCGCCTGCGCCAGCGCCTGTTCGTCAGTGTGGGCGTAGGCCGGTGCGCCTGCGGCGTTTTTAGCGTCCACTTTCGGCTGCAGCCGGCCCTTCAGCGATGCAAACACGGATTTGTTTGCCATTTTCCTCGTCCTTCTCTGTTTGTGGAATTGTTTTGCCATGCGTGGGGGTGGCGATCGAGAAAATTGGAAAATCCACGTAGTGTGCTGATAATGAATGGATAATTGGATTGTTGCGGAAATAAGTCTCCGGTCATACTATCTGTAGATATAAGGATTTATCTGAATGGATAAGTGAATGCGGAATGTCGTCATCGGCTTTCTTGGAACGCAGCTCGACATGGGCAAGAAACGGCGCTGGCGCCCGACGCTGAGCCTGGTTGAACACGGCAGCTTCCGCGTGGACCGGCTGGAACTGCTGTTTGACATCAAGTTCAACCGCCTTGCCCATCAAGTGAAGCGCGAGGTCGAGGACGCGTCGCCGGGCACGGAGGTGCTGCTGCAGGAGCTGAACCTGAACGACCCCTGGGATTTTCAGGAGGTCTACGGCAAGCTGTTTGATTTCGCCCGGGGATACGGGTTTGACGAGGACCGCGAAAAATATCATGTGCATCTGACCACCGGCACCCATGTGGCGCAGATCTGCTGGTTCCTGCTGACGGAAAGCCGCCATGTGCCGGCAAGGCTTGTTCAGACCGGCCCGCCAGGTCCGGAGGACACCGCGGCAAAGTTCGACATCATCGATCTGGATCTCAGCCGCTACAACGCCCTGCAGCAGCGGTTCGACCAGCTGTCACGGGAATACAGCGATCAGCTGAAGGGCGGGATCGAGACCCGGAACCCGGCCTATAACGCCCTGATTGACCAAGTTGAACTGGTGGCGGGCAGTTCTGATGAGCCGATTCTGCTGCTGGGTGAAACCGGCACCGGCAAGAGCGAACTGGCAGAGCGCATCTATAACCTGAAGCTGGACCGGCGCCGGGTGAAAGGACGGCTGGTGCATGTCAATTGCGCGACCCTGAACGGACCTGACGCGGTTGCAACGCTGTTTGGCCAGCGCCGCAGCTACCTGGGCCAGGCCGGGTCTGAGCGCAGCGGGCTGCTGCGCGAGGCAGATGGCGGGCTGCTGTTCCTGGATGAGGTGGATGAATTGAACCTCAGCATGCAGGCCATCCTGCTGCATGCCCTGGAAACCGGGCGCTATTACCCGCTGGGGTCAGACCACGAGGTCTCAAGCCGCTTTCAGGTGATCGCGGGTGCCAGCCGTGACCTGCGCAGCCTTTCTGCCGCCGGGAAGTTCCGGTCTGATCTGCTGGCGCGGCTGAGCATGTGGCGCTTCAGCCTGCCGCCGCTGCGCGCGCGCCGGGAGGACATCGAGGCCAATCTGGCTTTTGAACTTGTGCGGTCAGAACGGGCACTGGGAACGCAGGTCGGTTTCAACGCCGATGCACGGGAAAAATTCCTTCGCTTCGCCCAGGATCCGGCGACGCTTTGGCCGGCAAATTTCCGCGATTTCAGCGGGTCGGTCCGGCGCCTGTGTACCCTGGCGCCCCGCGGCAGGATCACCCGCGCGATGGTCGAGGGCGAAATGCTCAGGCTGCAAACGGACTGGCAGGCTTCCAGTTCCGATACCGATGTGCGGCTGGTGGAGCAGGTTTTGGGCGCAGCTGCAGCGGACATTGATCCGTTTGACATGGTTCAACTGGCCAAAGTTGTGCGTGTTTGCCGGGCATCGACAAGCCTGAGCGCGGCTGGGCGCACCCTGTTTTCAGCATCGCGGCGCAAGCGAAAGACCCAGAATGACGCCGACCGGCTGCGGAAATACCTGCACAAATTTGGCCTGGACTGGGAGTCCTTAAGTGCGCCCGGGACGGGTTGAATTTCGGAGTGCAAGCCAAACGGCGAAACAGCGGCAGCCCGGCGCCGTGGAAGACGCTCTGCGCCGTGATCCGGTAATCGCCTGGACTGGACCGCATTCACGAACGGGGTTTTCGGGGCCGGTTGCAAGCAGGTTGAAATCAAAGGCCGCTTGGGTGCCGATGTTTCCAGCTGATCCGAATATATGGGGAAGGATGGTAGCGGAGGAGGGACTTGAACCCCCGACACGCGGATTATGATTCCGCTGCTCTAACCAACTGAGCTACTCCGCCGCTCTGTGTGGAGGCGATTTACGGAATGCCGCCAGCCGGGTCAAGCAGAAAAGCGGAAGAATCCCGGATTCTTCCGAGATTTTTATGACCTCTTGCATTAGCATAGAAAATTCAACTGCTTACAAGTTCACTTGCCTGGTTGCGGCCGGTCACTGACGCTGTCGCGGCGCGGGCGGGTCAGTGGCGGCTTGGTTATTCGGACAGGCCGTCGAGGGCCGTCAGATCCGGCCGCGGCAGCTGGTCCAGCAGGGAAAACACCAGTCCGCGGCAGGATTCACCGGTCCAGTCCGCAGGGTGGAAGCCCGGCGGCAGGTCCGGGTGGCGCAGCACCACGCGGCGCCAGCGGTGCACAATCAGAGTTCTCAGGGTGCCGGTCTGCGCAGGTGTCAGGCCCGTGGGCGGCGAAGAGATTTTTTGCAGGTCCTGCTGCAGGGCTGCGCAGGCATCGCACAGGTGATCCGGAAACAGGCGTGTCTTGAGCCAGTCCGGCACCGCGATGGAGCTGACGCCGGCTGCAAGCAGGTCATCCAGGCTTCGCGGCATCGGGCCGCGGCCCAGGGCGGTTGTGCGGTTCACGGCCACATAGCTGGGCAGCAGCAGCACCTCATCCAAGGTGGCCTGGCCGGCACCGTCCTCGGCGATCAGCAGGTGCCATTCACCCGGGGCTGCGGCGTTGCGTTCATAGATCCGCGGGGTGACGGCTGCGGATTGGTTGCGGCCGTATTCCGTCAGGTAATGCACCGAGGCGCGGCCTGCGCGCTCGCTTTCGATCCAGCCGTCCTTGCGCAGCCGGTGCAAGGCTACCCGGATCGCCTCGGGCTTGATCCCCATCGGGGTGATGATGCGGGTGAGCGCACCGCCGCTGATCTGGGCGCCCTTGTCCTGCGCCAGATCGCCGAACAGCGACACGATGACCGACCAGACCCGCTGGTTCTGCGGGTCGTTCAGCTGTTGGACGGCGGCGTCAAACCAGGGGTTATGCTGTTCGTTCATGGGGATAAACATAGTTCGCCCGGACTGGTTAGACCAGTCCGGGCGTGCGGCAGCGTTACCGCTGCCTACCACTTTTGCACAAGCTCAGAAGGCGTTCATGGTCAGCAGTTCATACTCTGCCGCGATCTCGCCGTCCTGGTTGGTGAGGGTGACGTGCCAGCGCACCTCGCCGTATTCCTCGTTGCGGGGCGTCTTCTTTTTGACCGTGAGGCGGACCTTGATGCTTTCGCCCGCCGAAATCGGTTTCATGAAGCGCAGGTTGTCGAGGCCGGTGTTGGCCAGAACCGGGCCCTCGTCCGGCTGCACGAACATGCCCGCGGCAAAGGACAGGAGCAGGTAGCCATGGGCGACACGGCCCGGGAAGAACGGGTTCCGTTTGGCCGCTTCGTCGTCCATGTGGGCATAGAAGGTGTCGCCGGTGAAATGGGCGAAGGTCTCGATATCCTCCAGCGTGACGGTGCGCGGGGCGGTGTGCAGGGTCTCGCCGATGGACAGCTCGCCGAACTTGCGGGTGAAGGGGTGTGCCGGGCCTTCGATCTCGGTGCCGCCGGGGACCCATTTCTCGCCAATCGCGGACAGGATGTCGGGCGAGCCCTGGATGGCGGTGCGCTGCATGTAGTGTTTGACGCCGCGCACGCCGCCCATCTCCTCGCCGCCGCCGGCGCGGCCCGGGCCGCCATGCACCATGTGGGGCAAGGGGGAGCCGTGGCCGGTCGATTCCTTCATCGAGTCGCGGTTGTTGAAGTAGAGGCGGCCGTGGTAGGCGCCGGCACCGATGGCGACTTCGCGGGCGGTGGCGGGGTCATGGGTGATGACCGAGGCCACCAGCGAGCCCTGGCCGCGGTTGGCCAGATCAATGGCGTGGCCCAGGTCGCGGTAGCCCATGATGGTGGAGACGGGGCCGAAGGCCTCGGTATCGTGCACGCGCTGTGCGTTGTCCGGATCGGCGCAGTGGAACAGCATCGGCGGCACAAAGGCGCCTTTTTCGGCGTCGGCGCCATCGACGGAGAAGTTTTCCGGGTCGCCAAAGACGCGCTCTGCTTCCTGACCGATGATCGCGGCCTTCTCCAGCACGTCGCGTTTCTGGCTGCCCGAGACCAGCGCGCCCATGCGGGTGGTTTCCAGGCGCGGGTCGCCGATCTGGGTTTTAGACAGGCGGGCGGACAGTGCCTCGATCACTGCGTCCACCTGTGCCTGCGGTGCGATGA
Source organism: Leisingera sp. ANG-M6 (assembly GCF_000813905.1). NCBI lineage: Bacteria > Pseudomonadati > Pseudomonadota > Alphaproteobacteria > Rhodobacterales > Roseobacteraceae > Leisingera > Leisingera sp. ANG-M6. The sequence continues at coordinate 97,105 of NZ_JWLG01000015.1, read as the reverse complement.
TGCGGCGGATGGCGGTGCATTTCTGGCCCGCCTTGGTGGTCATCTCGCGGCTGACTTCCTTGACGAAGAGGTCAAACTCCGGCGTGCCGGGCTGCGCTTCGGGGCCGAGGATAGACGCGTTGAGGCTGTCCTGTTCGGCAACGAAACGGACCGAGTTTTCCAGGATCACCGGGTTGGCGCGCAGTTTCAGCGCGGTGCTGGCGGAGCCGGTGAAGCTGACCACGTCCTGCATGTTCAGATGATCCAGCATGTCGCCGAGGCCGCCGGAGACCAGCTGCAGCGCGCCCTCGGGCAGGATGCCGCTGTCGAGCATCAGTTTCACTGCCAGTTCGGTCACATAGCAGCTGTTGGTGGCCGGTTTCACGATGGCCGGTACGCCTGCCAGCAGGGTGGGGGCGAGTTTTTCCAGCATGCCCCAGACCGGGAAGTTGAAGGCGTTGATGTGCACCGCAACGCCGCGAAGTGGGGTGCAGATGTGCTGGCCCAGGAAGGTGCCGTTGCGGGAGAGCTGTTCCACATCGCCGTCAAGGTAGACATGGGCATCCGGCATTTCGCGGCGGCCCTTGGAGGCAAAGACAAACATGGTGCCGATGCCGCCGTCGATGTCGATCATGTGGTCGGACTGGGTGGCGCCGGTGTTGAACGACAGATCATAAAGCGCCTGCTTGTGCTGGTTCAGGTGGCCTGCCAGGGCCTTCAGCATCCGGGCGCGGTCGTGGAAGGTCAGCTTGCGCAGGTTGACGCCGCCAACGGTGCGGGCGTAGTCGAGCATTCCTTGCACGTCGAGTGCGTCATTGCCCGCTGACGCAATCACCTCGCCGGTGATGGCGCTGGCAATGTTGCGGGCGCCTGCGCCCGGTGCGACCCATTGACCCGCTGCAAAGCTGGAAATCTCTAGAAGGCTCATGATGCTGTCCTTTTCATCAGGCCGGCGCGGGGCCGGCTGGCTGGAATCCGATGCTGAGATATATTGACCGTCCGGTCGGTTTATGCAAGAAGTTTGTCAAATGCACCGCTGACAGGGTGAGGGAGCGATGAGCGATACGATTCTGGTTGAGGACCACGGCACCTGGGTGGAGATCACCCTGAACCGCCCGGACCGGCTGAACAGTTTCAACGAGGAGATGCACAACGCCTTGCGCGCCGCGCTGGAGGCCGCCCGCGACGGCGGCGCCCGCGCGGTGCTGCTGACCGGCGCCGGGCGCGGCTTTTGCGCCGGCCAGGATCTGGGCGACCGCGACCCGCGCAAGATGGACGGGCCGCCGGACCTGAGCCAGACGGTGCGCAAATTCTACGCGCCGCTGGTGCGGCTGATCCGCGAATTGAACTTCCCGGTGATCTGCGCGGTGAACGGTGTGGCCGCAGGGGCGGGTGCCAATCTGGCGCTGGCCTGCGACATGGTGCTGGCGTCGGAAAGCGCCAAGTTCATCCAGTCGTTTTCCAAGGTTGGCCTGATCCCGGACACCGGCGGCAGCTGGCATCTGCCGCGGCTTCTGGGTGAGGCCCGCGCCAAGGGGCTGGCGCTGACCGCAGAGCCGCTGCCTGCGAAGAAGGCCGAGGACTGGGGCCTGATCTGGAAGGCGCTGCCGGATGACGCGCTGATGGCAGAGGCGCGTGCGATGGCTGAGAGATTCGCCAACGGCCCGACGCTGGGTCTGGGGCTGACCAAACAGTGCATCCAAGCCGCGGCGGTCAACACGCTGTCCGACCAGCTGGAGATCGAGGCGGACGCGATGAAGACCTGCGGCGAAAGCGCGGACTACGCCGAGGGCGTGGCCAGCTTTCTGGAAAAGCGCGCCCCCGCGTTCAAGGGCAAGTGACCATGACCCCGAAAGAACGCGCCCAGAAATCCGCCGCCGCTATGTGGGCGGACGACCACGCGTCCAAATGGGCGGGGATGGAGATCACCCATGTGGACGAGGGTGAGGCCACGCTGGAGCTGACCATCGCCCAGCACCATTGCAACGGGCATGGCATCTGCCATGGCGGTGTGACCTTCATGCTGGCCGACAGCGCCTTTGCCTTTGCCTGCAACAGCCGCAATCAGGCCACCGTGGCGCAGCACAACGTGATCAGCTTCACCGCGCCCGGGCGGCTGGGCGACCGGCTGATCGCCAAGGCCCGCGAGATTTCCCTGACTGGGCGCAGCGGTATTTACGACGTGACAGTGACCAACCAGGACGGCCAGCAGATTGCCGAGTTCCGGGGATTCTCCCGGGCGGTCAAAGGCCAGTTGTTTGAAGAATAAGGTGTGGAGGACGCCATGGAAGACCTGAGCCCCAAGAAGGGTGAACTGGACCCGATCGAGATTGCCTCGATCGACGAAATCCGGAGCTTGCAGCTGGAGCGGCTGAAGTGGTCGCTGCGCCACGCCTATGACAACGTGCCGATGTACAAGCAGCGGTTCGACGAGGCAGGTGTGCATCCGGACGACCTGCAGGAACTGAAGGACCTGGCCAAGTTCCCCTTCACCTACAAGAACGACTTGCGGGACAATTACCCCTTTGGGCTGTTTGCGGTGCCGCGCAGTGAAATCATCCGTCTGCACGCGTCCTCCGGCACCACCGGCAAGCCGACGGTGGTGGGTTACACTGCCAATGATATTTCGAACTGGGCGGATCTGGTGGCGCGGTCCCTGCGGGCATCTGGCCTGCGCAAGGGCGACATGGTGCATAACGCCTATGGCTATGGTCTGTTCACCGGCGGCCTCGGCGCGCACTACGGGATCGAACGGCTGGGGGCGACTGTCGTTCCGATGTCGGGCGGTCAGACCGAGAAGCAGGTTGGCCTGATCACCGACTTCAAACCCGACGGTATCATGGTGACGCCCTCCTACATGCTCAACATCCTGGAGCAGTACCACAAGGTCGGCATGGACCCGCGCGAGTGCTCGCTGAAGGTTGGCGTTTTCGGGGCTGAACCCTGGACCGACGCAATGCGCAAGGAAGTTGAAGACGCCTTTGATATGCATGCGGTCGATATTTATGGCCTGTCCGAGATTATGGGGCCGGGTGTCGCCAACGAATGCGTTGAGACCAAGGACGGCCCGGTGATCTGGGAGGACCACTTCCTGCCGGAGATCATCGACCCGCAGACCGGCGAAGTGCTGCCGGACGGGGAGCTGGGCGAGCTGGTGTTCACCACGCTGACCAAGGAAGGCCTGCCGATGGTCCGCTACCGCACCCGCGATCTGACCCGGCTGCTGCCGGGCACCGCGCGCTCGATGCGGCGGATGGAGAAGATCACCGGCCGCAGCGACGACATGATCATCCTGCGCGGTGTCAACGTCTTCCCCAGCCAGGTGGAGGAGCAGCTGCTGGCGACCGGGGGCCTCGCGCCTTACTATCAGATCGAGCTCTACAAATCCGGCCGCATGGACGCGATGCGGGTGTTTGTGGAGGCCAATCCGGACGCAACCGACGAGTTGAGCAAGACCGCGGCAGCGCGGATGCTGACCAAGCGGATCAAGGATATGGTTGGCGTTTCGACCGAGATCATTGTAGGCGACCCGGGGTCCGTCGAGCGCAGCCAGGGCAAGGCCAAGCGCGTCGTCGACAACCGCAGCAAGACCTGACCCGGGAGAGTGAGCCTTGGCCCGCACGATCGCAAAAGACCACGATGAGAAACGCGCGCAGATCCTGAAGTCGGCAGCCAAGGTGTTTGCCGAGTCCGGCTACGACCGGGCCTCAATGACCCAGCTGGCGCGCGAGTGCGGGATCTCCAAGGCGAACATCTACCACTATTACGACAGCAAGGATGCCGTGCTCTACGGCCTCCTTGATACCTACCTTTGCGAGCTGCGCGACCGGGTCTGCGGGGTGGATCTGGCGGGGCTTGGTGCCGAGGACCGGCTGCGCCGTATCGTGTCGGAAATCATGCTGGCCTATCAGGGCGCCGACCATGAGCATCAGGTGCAACTGGGTGCGATGGGGGCGCTGCCGGAGGAGCAGCAGAAGCATCTGCGCGGCTACCAGCGCGAGATGGTTCAGTTCATGAGCGATGCGCTGAAGGATGTGGCACCAGAGATTTTCAACGGTGACGCGGCCAAGCTGCGCGGCGCCACGATGTCGGTCTTTGGCATGCTGAACTGGTATTACATGTGGAATTCCGGCGCCGGATCAAAGGCGCGCGAGGATTATGCGGGGCTGGTCGCAGACCTGACGCTGAGCGGGGTCAAGGGGCTCTGACAGCGGCGCGGTTTGGTGTTCGGGTGTTTCTGCGCTAGCCTGTCTGGATACCGGAGGGTGCCATGCAGAAACCTGAGAACTTCGAGAATTTCTATTACAAGAAGGTTGGACTGGGCGAAGCCTGCGGCTGCGCCGAGCGGGCCATCGATATGTATGAGTTCGACCGTACGGCAGGGAAGCCGAAGGCGGCCAGCGGCAGGCGCCGGTTCAGCTGGAAGGGGTTTGCGCTGAAATACGGGCTGCTGTCGCGGAAGAAGACACCGGCAGAGTAACAGTGAAACACCCGGCAGTTCGTGCCCGCCGGGTGTTGTTTCTTTTCAGATATGGCTGGTTTCAGGCCTGTCAGCCCGGGTTGCCCAGCAGCTGGGTGATGCGGCGCACCGCGACGCGGCGGTTGGCGCGTTCGGCTGCCAGGGTGCTGACCGCCAGGTCGCTCTCGCCGTAGCCCTGCACCACCATGTTTTCCGGTGCCACGCCGAAATACTCCGTCAGCGCCAGCGCCACGGTTTCGGCGCGCCGGTCCGACAGGGCCAGGTTATAGGTCGCGGCGCCCACGGCGTCGGTATGGCCCTCGATCAGGAACACCTCGCCCGGGTTGCGGTCGATCAGCTCGCGCAGCGCGTTGCCCAGCGTTGCCAGTTCTTCAGCCTCTTGCGGGCGGATCACCGAGGAGCCGGTGTCGAAGTTCACCGAATCCACGTTGATCACCGGCGTCAGGCGGCGCACCGCGTCGATGTTGCGGATCTGCGCCAGCGAGAAGCGGCGATCCACCGTCTTGGCTTCCTGTGCGGCCAGCGCCGCGGCCAGGTCCTCTGCCGATACCGCGCCGGTGCTGGAGAAGGCGCGGCGGTTGTCCTGCACCTGCGGCAGCTCGTTGACCACCACGCGCTCGGCCTTTTGGGTGTCGTCGAACAGCACCACGCTGCGCCCGTCCGGCAGCAGTTTGGTGCGGCGCAGCACCCGGCCTTCGGCGGAGCGGATGGTTTCCACTTCAACCCCGTTCTCGCGCACCACCACGGTGCGGGTGGAGCCGTCCTGGAAGCGGTAGGTGGTCACGTTGGAGCCCGGCTGGCGCAGCAGCGCGTCATCGTCTTTCAGGACGCGGTACTGGCCGTCCTGTTCGACGATGGCGCGGTCGCCGGAGTTGGACACGACCTTGCCGCCGTTGTTGAGCAAGGTGCCGATCGCCAGCGCGCCTAGGCCAAGCAGGGCGTTGCGCTCGCGGGTCGACAGGCCGCTGTCCTCCTCAGTGGCGGCATTGGTCTGCGGGGCAGGTGCTTGGGCTTCCGCCTGGGCGTTTTCATTGACGCCGGTTTCGAATTCCTCGTCAGAGCTGCGCGCGGTCTCCTCGGTGACCACTTCTTCGGTCACTTCTGCCTCACCTTCGGCAGCAGCGCCGTCTGCGGCTGCCGCGGCGGCGGCAGCAGGTTCGCTGGTTTCCTCGGCCAGGGCATCAGCCTGGGCCTGACTGTCCTGTTCAACCAGTTCAGGATTGTCAGTTTCTTCAGTCGTTTCGCCTTGTGACTGGGCAAGGTCCGCAGCGATTTCCTCGGCGCTGGCGCCTGCGGATGCCTCGCCGCTGCTATCAGCCTGGGGGGCAGTTTGAACCTCAGCCTCTGCCTGTGCTTCGGCTTCAGCCTGAGCCTCTGCTTGGGCTTGTTCCTCAGCTGCGGCCTGTGCCGCCGCTTCTGCTTGAGCCTGTTCTGTTGCAGCTTGTTCTGCAGCGGCCGCCTGGTCTTCTGCCGCAGCCTGCGCAGCTGCTTCCGCCTGAGCTTCAGCCGCGGCTTGTGCTTCTGCTGCAGCTTGAGCTTCGGCCTCGGCTTGCGCCTGTTGCTCAGCTGCAGCCTGCGCTTCAGCTTCTTCTTGTGCCAAAGCCTCTGCCAGTGCCTGCGCTTCGGCTTCAGCCTGAGCTTCGGCCTCTACTTGCGCTTCAGCCTCTGCTGGCTGTTCCTGCGCGTCCTGCTGCCCGGCGGTTTCCGCTGCAGCTTCAGCCTGGGGCTGATCTTCGCTGCCGGTTTCGCTCTGGGCTTCCGCTACAGCTTCTGCCTGCGCCCCGGCTCCCTGTTCCGCCGTCGCTGTGACCTCTGTCTCCGCAGCACCGATGCCTGCCAGAACACTGGCGGATTGGAGGTCTGCGGGCAGGGCGGGGTCAAATGCGCCTTCGCCATAGGCCTGACAGAAACTTGCGACCTTGCCGTTCTTTTGTTCGATTTCTTCACCGGCTTCCAGCTTCTTCTGCCGCCGTTCGGCCCGCTTGCGGCAGCGGTCCACCAGATCGCCGATTTCTGCAGCGGACATCTGGCGGAGGTCAATCTGCTTGCCGCCCTGGTTCTGCGACAGGGCGGGCAGCGGGGCCGCCAGCGAGATCATCACTGCCAGCGCCGTGGATGATTTGAAAATTCCCGGTTTCATTACGGTTCCTTTCTTGTTCCGGCACATGGCCGCACAAGGATAACGGATAAACACCGGGTTAGTTGCGCATCGCGGGGCAAAAAGAAAAGCCGCCCCGGGCTGGGGCGGCTTGGGTCAGGCTGTTTTCCGCTGGCGGATGCCGTGGTGGGCGTCAGACCGCCGGCGGCGGCACCATGCCGATGATGTCATAGGTCTGGCGCAGGATCGGTGCGGTGATCGCGCGGGCGCGTTCGGCGCCGCGGGCCAGGATCTTGTCGATCTCGTCCTGCTGCTGCATCAGCCGTGCCATCTCGGTGGAGATCGGCGCCAGCTTGGAAACCGCAAGATCCGCCAGCATCGGTTTGAATTCCGAGAATTGGCGGCCGCCCACATCAGCCAGAACCTGCTCCACGGTCTGCTCGTTCAGGGCCGCATAGATGTTAACGAGGTTGCGGGCCTCGGGGCGCTCTTCCAGGCCTTCAGTTTCGGAGGGCAATGCCTCGGGGTCGGTTTTGGCCTTGCGGATCTTCTTGGCGATGGCGTCGGCGTCATCAGTCAGGTTGATGCGGCTGGCGTCCGAAGGATCGGATTTCGACATCTTCTTGGAGCCGTCACGCAGGGACATGACGCGGGTGGCCGCGCCTTCGATCACCGGCTCTGTCTCCGGGAAGAAGTTGACGCCGTAGTCGTGGTTGAACTTGATCGCGATGTCGCGGGTCAGCTCCAGGTGCTGCTTCTGGTCCTCGCCCACCGGCACATGGGTGGCGTGGTAGACCAGGATGTCGGCGGCCATCAGCGCCGGGTAGGCAAACAGGCCCAGCGAGGCGTTCTGCTGGTTTTTGCCGGCCTTGTCCTTCCACTGGGTCATCCGCTGCATCCAGCCCATGCGGGCGACGCAGTTGAATACCCAGGCCAGCTGTGCGTGCTCGGGCACCTGGGACTGGTTGATCAGGATCGAATCCTCGGGGTCGATGCCCGCGGCGATGAAACCGGCGCAGAGCTCGCGGGTGGATTTCTTGAGATCCGCAGGATCCTGCCAGACGGTGATCGCATGCAGGTCAACCATGCAGTAGATGGTCTCAACGTCCTTGGCCTGCCAGTCGACGAAGCGCTTCAATGCACCGAGGTAATTCCCCAAGTGCAGGTTGCCCGAAGGCTGGATCCCCGAAAACACGCGCGGGGTGAAGCTGGTTTCGCTCATCGCGGAAACTCCCGTCTGGAATTATGCACCATCGTCGCTTACCCATGGGGCCAGGATAGGTCAACAGGCGCGGGGAATTCCGTGCGGCAAGGAGCCAGAATGAGCAGTGAGCCCCATAACGCCCCCGTCAACCCGCTGCCCGCTGCCGTGGTGGCGCTGGTGCTGATCATCATCGGCATCGAGGCGGTGTTCTCGCTAGGCGCGCGCGGCATCCTGGGCGGGCCTGAGGCAATCGGCTGGCGGCTGGAGGCGATTCAATCCTATGCGTTTTCCGGCGATATTTTTTGGTGGATGCAAGAAAGCGGGCGTTGGGTGCCGGAGCATCTGATGCGGTTCCTGTCCTATATCTTCGTCCACGGCGCCTTTACCCACGCGCTGTTCGTCTGCGTCTTTGTGCTGGCGATGGGCAAGATGGTGGGCGAAGTGATGGGTGACCTGGCGATGGTCATCATCTTCCTGCTGTCCGGCGCCGGCGGCGCGCTCGGCTATGCGCTTCTGGTCAGCTCACCTGCGCCGCTGGTGGGCGGGTTTCCCGCGGTTTACGGGCTGATCGGGGCGTTCACGTTCCTGCTGTGGCGCTCGCTGGCCTTGATTGGGGCACAGCAGAGCCGGGCGTTCACGCTGATCGCCTTTCTGATGGGGGCGCAGCTGCTGTTCGGGCTGCTGTTTGGCGGCCAGAAGGACTGGGTGGCGGATCTGGCAGGTTTTGCCACCGGTTTCGGCCTGTCGTTCTTCCTGGCGCCGGGTGGCTGGGCGCGGATCAGGAACCGCATCCGCCACGATTGAAGCCGGGTTGCTCCCGCCCGCTGGTGACGCCCCTGCCGGGGCATCGCCAGCCCTTGGGCCGGGCCGCGCTGACGCGCGGCGGACAAGCCGCACCTGATCCGGGGTTTGCCGGGAAGGTCAGCCCTGCTTTTTCAGCGGGCAAGTGCTGAGGCCGATCATCTGATAGAGCGGGCAGTAACCCATCAGGCCGGTCAGCAGCGGTATCAGGCCAATAAGGCCCCACAGGGTTTGCGGGCCGGTGAACACCAGCGACAGCAGGATCAGGCCGAGAATGATGCGCAGGGCGCGGTCGAGGGTGCCTTCGTTACGGGGCATTGCGTGGTCCTTTCGAACTCAGGTTGGAAATTCTGAGTCTATTTTAGACCGCGGCGGCACCGGCTGTCGGTGACAGTGTCACCAATGCTCAAGTTTCATCCTGAGCCACCCGCTCCAGCCCGGTGCGGTCCAGGATCCGCAGGTGGCCACGCTGTGTTTCCACCAGGCCGAGGCGGGCAAACTCGCGCAGCCGGCGGGTGACGAAGGCACGGCCGGAGGCGGTTTCGGCCGCCAGCGCGTCATGGGTAATGCGGATATCGTCGCCGGTCTGCGCCAGACGCAGCAGCGCGCGTGCAAGCCGTGCGTCAAATCCGGTGAGCGCGACGTCCTCGACCAGTTGCTCGTAATCGGCAAAGCGGCGGGCAACGGCTGTCAGCACTTCGCTGCGGAACGCCCCGTCCTCTGACATCGCCTGGCGAAAGGCCGCATGCGGGAGGATCTCGCCCTCCAGCGCGGTCTCTGCCACGCCTTCGGCGGCGTAGCTGCGGCCGTCGGTGAGGCAGGCAAAGGTCTGCAGGCAGACGTCGCCCGGGCTGACGCGGTACAGCACGACTTCGCGGCCGTTGGCGGCGGTCAGGGTGACCTTAATGCGGCCGGCGGTGAGCCGGACAAAGCCGGGGCAGTCCTGCCCGGGGCGGAACAGCACGGTGCCGGCGGCGCAGGAGAGGCGGCTCATGCCTGTTTGCGGCGGCTGAGGGCGCTGCGGAACTCCGACAGGCGGAAGGCGCCGATGGCCTGACCCGTGGCGAAGTAGACCGCGCCGCCCAGGACAACCAGGCCCAGCAGCGACAGGTAGCGCCAGTAGTCCAGCGTGAACAGCCAGCCGGCGGAGGCTGCCACGGCATAGAGCACCGCGCCCATCGCTGCCGAGGCCGCAAGAATACGCCAGGCGCGGTGGCGGAAGCGGGCGTCGAAACGGGCTTCGTCTCCCATGCCGCGGGCGCCGAGCGCCAGCAATGCCACCATCACCCAGCCGGCGGCAGAGGCGGCAATGGCAGGCGCGATCCAGCCCAGCACCGGTTTCAGGCCAAAGGCCAGAGCGGCGTTCACGGCCATCGCCACCAGCGCGTAGCGGAACGGGGTTCTGGTGTCCTCGCGTGCGAAATAGAGCGGCTGCAGCACCTTTTGCAGCATGAAGGCCGGCAGGCCAGCGCCATAGATGGCGACGGCCACGGCAATCGCCGCGACGTCTTCGGGGCCGGTCGCACCCCGCTCATACAGAACGGAGACCAGCGGAACTGGCACGGTCATGAAGGCAACAGCCGAAGGAACTGCCAGCAACAGTGAAAACTCGCCGGCGCGGGACAGGGCGTCCTGGGACCCGGCGCTGTCACCGGCGCGCAGGCGGCGGGACAGGGCTGGCAGCAGAACGATGCCGACGGCGATGCCCACGACCCCCAACGGCAGCTGATACAGGCGGTCGGCAATGAACAGCCAGCTGGCGGCCTTTTCAATGTCCGAGGCCACATACTGCCCGACAACCAGGTTGATCTGAGTGACTCCCATGGCCAGCGCGGCCGGAACCGCCACACGCACCAGGGCACGCATATCAGCATTCCAGCGCGGCAGGCCGGGGCGCAGAGGGATGCCGGCCTTTTCAGCCGCGGCCCAGACGAGTGCCAGCTGGGCCACGCCGGCAACCGGGATTGTCCAGACCAGCCAGACAATCACATCGCCGCCCAGGACCGCCCCGGCTGCCATCGCAGAGCAGGCAAAGATATTGAGCAGCACCGGTGCAGCGGCGGCAGCCGCAAACCGTCCGGTGGCGTTCAGCACGCCAGAAAACAGTGCCGCCAAAGACATAAACAGGATGTAGGGAAAGACGATGTAGCCGTATCCCACGGCCATATCGAACCGTGCATCGCCCACGAAGCCGCCTGCCGTCAGCCAGACCAGTCCCGGCATGAACACCATGCCAAGGCCGACCAGTGCCAGCACCGCTGCCGCCAGGAGGTTGAAGGCTTGCTGGGCAAAGGCGGTTGCGTTCTCATCCGCCTCGTAGCGTTTCGAAAATGCCGGCACAAAGGCTGCGTTGAAAGCACCCTCGGCGAAGAAGCGGCGGAACAGGTTGGGCAGGCGGAAGGCGACGATGAAGGCGTCCAGCACCGACCCCGGACCGATGAAGGCGGCAATCAGGATTTCGCGGGCAAAGCCCAGCACACGGCTTGCCAGCGTCCAGAACCCAACGGTCAGGAAGCCCGACAGCAATTTGATCGGTTTCATGTATCCGCCCGTTTTGCACCCTCGGCAATCGCCGCGCGCAGTTTCTTTTCCAGCGTCCGCTGCTTGGAGTCCGCGTAGTATTTCAAGCCGAACATGTCCTTGACATAGAAGGCATCCACCACCTGCTCGCCATAGGTCGCAATCACCGCATTGGCAATATAGACATTGGCGGAGGCCAGGGTGCGGGCGAGGTCATAGAGCAGGCCGGGCCGGTCACGGGTATCGACCTCGATGATGGTGTAGATTTCCGAGCCTTCGTTATCGAAAGTGATATGGGTCGGCACCTTGAAGGCGCGTTCGCGCTTCTTGATCTTGTCGCGGGATTTCAGGGCATCGCGGGTGATCACCTCGCCCTTCAGGGTCTTTTCGATCATCTGCTTGAGCCGGTGCAGGCGGATCGGATCGAAGGGGTGGCCTTCGCTGTCCTGAATCCAAAAGGCATCGGTCACATAGCCGTCCTTGGTGGTGTAGGAGCGCGCATCAACCACATTGGCCCCGACCAGCGCCAGGGCGCCGGCGATGCGGGCAAAAATGCCAGGGTGGTCCTCCATCACGAAACAGGCGCGGGTGGCGTCGCGATCCTCATCCGGGTAGAGCCGGATCATCACCTCGCCCGGGTCGCCCTTGGCGGTGTAATCGCGCAGCATCTCGGCAAAATCCACATGGGCGGTCACATGAAGCCCGTGCCAGTAGGGCGGGTAGTGGCGGGCGGTTTCGGTCTTGAGATCGGCCTTGGACCAGTCCGGCAGCGCCTCACGCAAGGCCTTCTTGGCGGAGACGCCGCGGTGTTCGCGGTTCAGGGCCTCCATGCCGCCCTCCAGCGCCGCGCGGGTCTGGCCGTAGAGCGCGCGCAGCAGCGCCGCCTTCCAGTTGTTCCAAGTGTCCGGACCGACGCCGCGGATATCGCAGACGGTCAGCAACAGCAGCAGGTCGAGCCGTTTCACTGTCTGCACTGCCTTGGCGAAATCGCGCACCGTGCGCGGGTCGGCGATGTCGCGCTTCTGCGCCATGTCGGACATCAGGAGGTGATAGCGCACCAGCCATTCCACGGTTTCGCATTCCGAAGGCTTCAATCCTAGCCGCGGTGCGACCTTGCGGGCGATCTGCGCGCCCAGGATCGAATGGTCCTGCTCACGCCCCTTGCCGATGTCGTGCAGCAGCATCGCCACCATCAGCACCTTGCGGTTGAGACCCTTGCGCAGGATTTCCGACGACAGCGGCAGCTCGTCTTCCAATTCGCCGCGTTCAATGGCGGCAAAGTTGGCGATCACCTGAATGGTGTGCTCATCCACCGTGTAGGAGTGATACATGTTGAATTGCATCATCGCCACGATGGGTTCGAATTCCGGCAGGAATGCTGACAGCACCCCCAGTTCGTTCATCCGCCTGAGCGCGCGTTCGGAATTGCCGTGTTTCAGCAGCAGGTCCAGGAAGAGCTTCCGCGCTTCCTTGTCGTTGCGCATGCCGTCGTCGATCAGGTGCAGGTTGGCGGTCACCAGCCGCATCGCGTCCGGGTGGATCAGCATGCCGGTGCGCAGGGCTTCCTCGAACAGCCGCAAGAGGTTGAGCCGGTCTTCGAGGAAGGCCTTGGGGTCGATCACGTCCAGCCGGTTGTTCACCACCTTGTAGCCGGGCTTGATACGCGGGCGGCGGCGGAAAATCCGCTCCAGGAGCGGTGCGTTCTTTTGCTGGCTGGCCTCCAGCTTGGTCAGGAAGATGCGGGTCAGGTCGCCGACGCGGGTGGCGTGGCGGAAATACTCTTGCATGAAAACTTCGACGCCGCGGCGGCCCGCCTTGTCCTCGTAACCCATGCGGCTGGCCACCTCGACCTGCAGGTCAAAGGTCAGCTGTTCGGTGGCGCGCCCCGTTGCCAGATGCAGGTGTGACCGCACCGCCCACAGGAAGGTTGCCGCCTTGGCGAACAATTCCATCTCCTCCGGGCGGAACAGGCCCAGCGGCACTAGATCTTCGGCATCCTTAACCTGGTAGAGGTATTTGGCAATCCAGAACAGCGACTGCAGGTCGCGCAGGCCGCCCTTGCCCTCTTTCACGTTGGGCTCAACCATGTAGCGCTGGCCCTGCTTCAGATGGCGGGCGTCGCGTTCGGCCAGCTTTGCCTCGACAAACTCCGGTGCATCCTGGGAGAACAGCTCCTTTTTCAGGCGCTTGTCCAGCTCTTTAGCCAGCGGCGCATGGCCGGCCAGAAACCGGTGTTCCAGCATCGCAGTGCGAATGGTGTAATCCTCGCCGCCCAGGCGGATGCAGTCCTTGATGGTGCGGCTGGCGTGGCCAACTTTGAGCCGCAGATCCCACAGGATGTAGAGCATGGATTCAATCACGCTCTCCGCCCAGGCGGTGATCTTGTAGGGGGTCAGAAACAGCAGATCGACATCAGAGGCCGGCGCCATTTCCCCCCGGCCGTAGCCGCCAACCGCCATCACGGCGATCCGTTCGCCCCGGGTCGGGGTCGCCAGCGGATGCAGCAGCTCGCTGGCCACATAGAGCGCTGTGGTCACCAGCCCGTCGGTCAGGAAAGTGTAGGAACGGGTGAGTTCGCGCGCGGCAAAGGGTTTGTCCGCGAAGGCTTCGGCAATGACCGCGCGGCCAGCCTTGTTTGCGGCCTTCAGGATTTTCACTGTTTCCCCGCGCAGGGCCGCGGGTGCAGTGTCCTCTGCCAGCGCCTTGATCTGCGCCCGGATGCCTATGGCATCAAAGATGTCCGCGGGTCCGCAGATCAGCGGACCCAGCGGTTCCGGCAGGCCTGTGCCTGCGGGATGCGACTGAGCGGCGGGGGCTTTAGAAGCCCGCGCCTGCGAAGCTGCTTGGGGCTGGGTCAATGATTACGACCTTCTGTTCTTGAATGGTGGCCACTGCCAGCCCGCGTTCGTTGGTGCCGTCGGCCCGCAGCCGGAAGATGCCACCTGCGCCCTGGAAGCCCGCGCCCTGGGTCAGGGCACCCGCGGTCAGCGCGTCGGATTTGCCGGCCGCAACCAGGGCGCCGATGGCGGCGATGCCGTCATAGGCCAGGCTGCCGATCGAATGCGGCGAGGCGCCGTAAGTGGCCTGGTAGCGGGCGCTGAACTGCTGAACCTTTCCCTGGTCCGGCAGCGCGAACCAGCCGCCCTGAACACCGGGCAGGGCCAGGGTTTGCGGCGGAATATCCCAGCGGGTCAGACCGATGTACTGTTTTTCTGCCGGGTCAACCCCGGCCTCAGGCAGCAATTGCGCCAGCAGCGGCAGCGCGCCTGCGGTGGTGGAGGTCAGGAAGACGGCATCTGCGCCGGCCGATTGGGACCGGATAGTGGGAATGGCATTGATCACTCCCTGCTGCGAAAGCTCATAGCCGACGCTGCCGGCGATGCTCACGCCGCTGTTGCCTGCGGCGCGCTGGATCGCGCTGCGCCCGGCGGTGCCTGCGGCATCATTGCCGCCAACGACCAGAATGTTGCGCTTGCCGTTGCGGGCGGCGAAGCTGGTCAGCCGCTGGGCCGTGTTGTCAAAGGTCGGCCCCAGGATGAAGACGTTGCCGCCTGCAATTGCCGTGTTGTTGGAGAAGGCGAGCACGTTCACGCCACGCTGACGGGCTGCAATGCCTGCGGCATTGGCGGCTTCGGCATAAACCGGGCCAAGGATCACGCGGGCCCCGTCCTTCAGCGCCTGCTGCGCCGCGCCGGAGGCCACCTCGGGGCTGCCCGCGGTATCATAAACCCGCAGGTCGATTTGCACCCCATCCAGGTCCGCAATCGCCATGCGGGCGGCGTTTTCAAGGCTTTTTGCCAGCACGCTGTCGCCTTGCTGGGCAGAACCGCGCGGCACCAGCAGCGCCACCGGAACGGGTTTAGAGGTGTTGATGGTCGGGCCGGTGCCGACGGCAATCGGGTCACAGGCGGAAAGGGCAATGGCGGAAAGGGCGGCGGCGGCAGTCAGAGCCGCCTTGCGGGCGCGTTTGAAAACAGCAAACATAATGGACTTGAAACTCCGTTCTCCCGGCGCAATGCGCCGCGTGGGTTTAAGGGCGGATCATAAACGACCAAAAAGGCGGGTCCAGCGTTGAATCACCAGAATGTCATATTGTCCCCCGGGCTTTACTTTGTTGCCACGCCGATTGGCACCGCCCGCGACATTACCCTGCGGGCGCTGGATGTGCTGGCTTCGGCCGATGTGCTTGCGGCTGAGGATACACGCTCGCTGCGCAAGCTGATGGAGATTCACGGGGTGCCTTTGGGCGGGCGGCGGATCATTGCTTACCATGACCACAGCGGCACCGGTGCGCGGGCAAAATTGCTGGAGGCGATTGGCGAAGGGAAGTCGGTCGCCTATGCGTCTGAGGCCGGGATGCCGCTGATTGCCGATCCCGGGTTTGACCTCAGCCGCGCGGCGGCGGAGGCAGGCCATACGGTCACCTGCGCCCCCGGCGCCTCGGCGGCAGCGACGGCGCTGACGCTTGCAGGGCTTCCGACGGATGCGTTCTTCTTTGCAGGCTTCCTGCCCAATTCCTCCGGCGCCCGGCGCAAGCGGCTGGAGGAGTTGCGGGAAATCCCCGGCACGCTGATTTTCTATGAATCCCCGAAACGGGTGGCGGCTTCGGTTGCCGATATGGCGGCGGTGCTGGGCGACCGACCTGCCGCGTTGTGCCGCGAGCTGACCAAGAAATTTGAGGAGGTGCGACGTGCACCGCTGACGGAATTGGCTGCCGGGCTGGAGGAGACGCCGGTCAAGGGCGAAATCGTGCTGCTGGTTGACCGCGCGCAGGAGGTTGAGGTCAGCGAGGGCGACCTTGAAAGCGACCTGCAGGCCGCATTGCAGGGCAATTCGGTCAAGGATGCCGCAGGAATCGTCGCCGAGATGCACGGGCTGCCCCGGCGAAAGGTTTACCAGATGGCGTTGAAGATGGCGAAGGACAGCTGAGCCGTGAGCCGTGCCCGCCAGCACCGCGGCGCCCGCGCGCATCTGGCCGGTGAAGCGGCGGAGGAGATCGTCGCGCGCCACTATGAAAACCGCGGCTACTCCGTGGCCGAGCGCCGCTGGCGCGGGGCTGGAGGCGAGATCGACCTGATCCTGCGCGGTCCGGACGGGCTGGTGTTTGTCGAGGTGAAACACAGCGCAACCAGCGCCGGTGCGGCGCTGCGGATCACACCGCGGCAGGCGGAACGCATCTATGCCAGCGCCGGGCAGTATCTGGAAAACGAACCGCTAGGCCAGCTGACGCCGGTCCGTTTCGACGCGGCGCTGGTGGATGGCACGGGCGCGGTGGAGATTATCGAAAACGCCATCGGCTTTGACTGATCCGCAGCTGCCCCATTGAACCCTGGCGTTCTGTGGGCCATGTATTCGGGCAGCTTACGAGGGATACTGCCATGAAAATCGCCTTCCAGATGGACCCGGTCATGGGCGTGAACATCAACGCCGACAGCAGCTTCCGCCTGGCCGAGGAAGCCCAGGCGCGCGGCCATGAGCTGTTTTATTACGGCCCCGACCAGCTGGCCTACCAGGAAGGCCGCATCACCGCCCGCGGCCACGACATGACCGTGCAGCGGGTGGAGGGCGCCCCGGCGGTTCTGGGGCCCGAACGCGAAGTTGATTTAGCGGAATTCGACGTGGTCTGGCTGCGCCAGGACCCGCCGTTTGACATGCACTACATCACCTCGACCCACCTGCTGGACATGCTGAAAGGCAAAGCGCTGGTGGTGAACGATCCGTTCTGGGTGCGCAACTATCCGGAAAAGCTGCTGGTGCTGAACTTCCCGGAGCTGACTCCGCCCACAACCATCGCCCGCGACCTGCAGACCATCAAGGCGTTCAAGGAAAAGCATGGCGATGTGATCCTGAAGCCGCTCTATGGCAACGGCGGCGCGGGTGTGTTCCGGCTGGATGCAAACGACCGCAACCTCACCTCCCTGCATGAGCTGTTCACCGGCTTCAGCCGCGAGCCTCTGATCGTGCAGAAATTCCTGCCGGATGTCAGCAATGGCGACAAGCGGGTGATCCTGGTTGATGGCGAGCCGGTGGGGGCCATCAATCGGGTGCCGGCAGCGGGAGAGACCCGGTCGAACATGCATGTGGGCGGCCGGCCTGAGAAGATCGGCCTGAGCGAGCGAGACCTTGAGATCTGCGCCGCCATCGGCCCGCTGCTGCGCGAAAAGGGCCAGATTTTTGTCGGTATTGACGTTATTGGCGACTACCTGACCGAGATCAACGTGACCTCACCCACCGGGATTCAGGAGCTGGAGCGGTTCGACGGCGTGAATATCGCTGAGAAGGTCTGGCGGGCGATCGAAGCGAAGGTCTGACGTCTGCTCCGGCTCCGGGTCATCCCGGCAGCCGGAAGCTCAGCGCCTCAGCAAAATGAGGGCGCTGCACCGCTTCTTCGCAGGCCAGATCCGCAATCGTACGCGCGACCCGCAGCACCCTGTGGTAGCCGCGCGCACTGAGGCCGAAACGTTCGGCTGCCCGGACCAGCAGATCGCGGCTTTCGGCGTCAGGGGCGGCAATTTCTTCCAGCACCGCGCCCTCGGCGTCGGCGTTCTGGCGCAGGCCGGGGTGGTCCTGAAACCGGGCGGTCTGCGCTTCCCGCGCAATTGCCACGCGCTGCGCAACCTCGGCAGAACCTTCGGCGCTGGGCGGCAGCTCCAGGTCGGCCACATCCACCGGCGGCACGTCCAGATGCAGGTCGAAACGGTCCAGCAGCGGCCCTGAAATCCGGCCCAGGTAGTTCGCCCCGCAAATGGGGGCTTGGGAGCAGGCGCGGTTGGCATCGGCCAGATAGCCGCATTTGCAGGGGTTGGCGGCGGCCACCAGCATGAAGCGGCTGGGGTATTTCACATGGGCATTGGCGCGCGCCACCATCACTTCGCCGGTTTCCAGCGGCTGGCGCAGGGTTTCCAGCACCGGGCGGCCGAACTCCGGCAGCTCGTCCAGGAACAGCACGCCGTTGTGGGCCAGGCTGATCTCGCCCGGTTGCGCCCGCCGCCCGCCGCCGGCGATTGCGGCCATGGAGGCGGTGTGGTGCGGTTCGCGGAAAGGGCGGGCGCGGCTGATGCCGCCCTCGTCGATCAGCCCGCATAGGGAGTGGATCATCGAGGTTTCCAGCGCCTCGGCTGGGGACAGCGGCGGCAGGATCGAGGGCAGCCGTGCCGCCAGCATCGACTTACCCGATCCTGGCGGGCCGACCATCAGAGTGTGATGGCGCCCGGCGGCGGCGATTTCCAGCGCGCGTTTGGCGGTCTCCTGGCCTTTCACATCGCGCAGGTCCTTGCCGCCCAGCCCGAGGACGGCCTCGCCCGGCACGGCAGGCTCGATGCGCCGCTGGCCGGTGAAGTGCTGCACCACCTCCGTCAGCGTGGCGGCCCCGATCACCTGCGCGGCATCGACCCAGGCGGCTTCCGGCCCGGAATGTTTCGGGCAGAGCAGCATCCGGCCTTCCTCTGCCGCGGTCACAGCTGCGGGCAGGGCGCCAACCACGGGCATCAACTGGCCGTCCAAAGACAGCTCGCCAAGGGCAATGGTTTCCTCAGCCTTTTCCGCCGGGACGATGCCGATAGCGGCCAGCAAGGCGAGCGCAATCGGCAGGTCGAAATGGCTGCCTTCTTTGGGCAGATCCGCGGGCGACAGATTTATGGTGATCCGGCGCGAGGGCAGGGCGATGGACATCGCCGCAAAGGCTGCCCTCACCCTTTCGCGCGCTTCCTGGACCGCCTTGTCCGGCAGGCCAACTACCGAGAAAGCAGGCAATCCGGGGGCGACGGCGCATTGCACCTCGACCTGGCGGGCCTCGACGCCCTGAAAAGCCACCGTGTAGGACCGTGCTGTCATCTCTCCCCGCCTCCTGAAAGGTCAGGGAGAGATGCTTGGCAATCGTGGTTTCCGATTGGTTAACGTGTTCGCCGGGCAGCCGCGAATTCACGAAGAATTCGCGCAGGCCGCGGGCTCAGTCCAGCGACCAGGGCCGCTTTGGCAGGTCCATCGCATAGGGTTCCGGGTCATAGCTGACCTCATGCGCCTGTTCCTGCCAGCGCAGGACTGCCGGGTCTGACAGCAGCAGTTTGCAATAGGTGCGGGTTTCCGCGGAAACCGGCAGGCCATATCCCACGATCCGGGCTGCAACCGGGGTGTAGAAAACATCTGCCAGAGAATAGTCTCCGAACAGATAACCGCTGCTGTGGCCGGAAACCTTGCGGGCATGGGCAAACAGCGCCTCGATCCGGTCCAGGTCGGCTTTTACGCTGCGCGACACCTCGAAGCCTTCATAGATATGGGCCAGCTGCATCGGGCATTCGCCGCGCAAGGCCGAGAAGCCGCCAACCATTTCCGCTGCCAGCCAGCGCGCTGTGGCCCGCTGTGCAGGATCGGACGGCCAAAGCCCAGCGTCGGGGTGGGATTCGGCCAGGGTTTCGGCAATGGCCAGGCTTTCGCCAACCACCATGCCCTCCGGCGTACGCAGCGCGGGCACCAGCCGCGCCGGTGCCAGATGCGCCATTTCCTGCGCCATGGTTCCGGAATAAAGCCCCACCATATGCACTGTATGGGGCAGGGAGAATTTCTCGAGCATGAGCCAGCCGCGCAATGACCAGCTGGAATACATGCGGTCGCCAATATAGATTTCATAAGCCATGGCAGGAGGCTAGCGCGGGCCCGCACATTTCAAAATGGAATGTTTGTGATGGTGTCCGTCACGGCAGGTGATTGATACTTCCGGCCTTCCAGCCATCCGGCCCGAGGGAGACTTCGCTGACCGACAGGTTGTCGATCCGGTGGGCAAAGGCCTCCTCCGCCGTCAGCATTTCCGCCCGCTGGATTTGGGTCAGGATCTGGCCGAAATGGCCGACCACGATCAGGTCGCGGCCGCGGTGTGCGCCGATCAGTGCGTCAATCGCCGCGTTCACCCGGTTGCAGACCTGGTGCCAGCTTTCACCGCCGGGCGGGGTCACATCACCCGGGGTTTCCCAATAAGCGCGGATGCGCTCCGGGTCTTCGGCGTCCACTTCGGCCCAGGTGCGCAGTTCCCAGGCGCCGAAATGGATTTCGCGCAGGGCCTCGGCGTGGGGCAGGCGTTCCCGGCTGCCCTGGATGGCGGAGGCTGTCTCAACCGCTCGGGAAAGATCGGAGGACACCACCAGGGCATCCGCAGGCAGATACGCTGACAGGCGCTTCAGCGCTGCCGAATCGGACAAGTCGGCGGGCAGGTCGGACCAGCCGACCATGCACTTCGCGTGAGTCGGACCATGCCGCACCAGAAACAGGCGGGTGATCACAGCGCCCCTTTCAGCACCAGGGGCAGCCCGGCCGTGACCTGAACAACGGTATCCGCCCGTGCCGCCAGAGCAATATTGAGCCTTCCCTGGGCTTCGCGGAAGCGGCGCGCCAGCTTGTTTTCCGGCACAATGCCCAGGCCGGTTTCATTGGAGACAATTACCAGATCGGCCTGGCAGCGGCTGATGGCGGCCAGCAATTCGTCGGTTGCCGCGTTCAGGTCATGCTCTGCCAGCAAATGGTTTGTCAGCCACATGGTCGCGCAATCCATCAGGCAAACCTGGCGGCTGTTGAGGGGATCCAGGACCTGCGCGGCTGTTTCCGGTTCTTCAATAGTCGCCCAGCCGGAACCTCTTTGTTCGAGGTGCCGGGACACTTTTTCGCGCATTTCAGTGTCAAAAATTTGTGCAGTTGCCCAGTAAACTTTGTCTTTTCCGGTGTTTGCGCACAGCTGTTCGGCAAATGCCGATTTGCCTGAGGCAGCGCCCCCCAGAATAAAAGTTACATTTAACGGCATTTTTTGCTAACCTATGAGTCCGAAGCCGTTCCTGTGGGTAACTGCAGGGCCCGGTGAAGACAAGAGACCGCAGCGTCCCGGGGTTCCACTTATTTAGGCCGGGAAAGTCTGCGCAGGGGCCAAAATACAATTTAACTTTTCCGTTTTGGCCTTTGGATGAGCCGAGAGTCGCATCCAGTGCGCTGTTGCTGCCGGCCTAAAACCGGGCCCCCGATTGTTCCATGCACGCCCCCAGGCGGCAGTTTGTTAATTAGTTTCCGGGGGGAAATCACAATGGCACTTGATCAAACACTTGAAAACCCATTGCCGAGACAGGCAATGAAGGCGGAACTGCTGGATGCAGAGACCGAGCGGCGCCTGGCATATGCCTGGCGGGATGACCGCGACGTGCAATCGCTGCACCGGCTTATCAACGCCTATATGCGCCTGGCAATTTCCATGGCGGCCAAGTTCAAGCGGTACGGGGCGCCGATGAACGACCTGATTCAGGAAGCAGGCCTGGGTCTGATGAAAGCAGCGGACAAATTCGACCCGGACCGCGGAGTGCGGTTCTCGACCTATGCGGTCTGGTGGATCAAGGCGTCGATCCAGGATTATGTGATGCGTAACTGGTCGATGGTGCGCACCGGCTCCACCTCGTCGCAGAAATCGCTGTTCTTCAACATGCGCCGGGTGCAGGCGCAGTTCGAACGCGAGGCACGTGTGTCGGGCGTGCGGCTGGACCGGCATCAGCTGCACCAGAAAATCGCAACAGAAATCGGGGTGCCGCTGCGCGATGTCGAGATGATGGAAGGCCGCCTGTCCGGCGCCGACTTCTCGCTCAACGCGATCCAGTCGGCGGAGGATGAGGGGCGCGAATGGATTGATGCGCTGGAGGATGAAACCTCGCAGGCCGAGGAACTGGTGCAGGAGCGGCATGACCGCCGTCAGCTGCGCAAATGGCTGGTCTCTGCGCTGCAGGCACTGAATGAGCGTGAGCGGTTCATCATCACAGAGCGTAAGCTGCGCGAGCAGCCCCGCACGCTGGAAAGCCTGGGCACAGAGCTTGGCCTGTCCAAGGAGCGGGTGCGCCAGCTGGAGGCCGGCGCGTTCCAGAAAATGCGCAAATGCCTTGAAGGCCAATCGCGCGAGGTGCACAAACTGCTTTCATGAGAAAGCGTTTCCCTGGCCTGAGAATGATTGCAAGCGCCGCCGTTCTGGCGGCGCTTGGCGTGATGGGTGCCCGCGCAGAAGAGCTTGCCGGCGCAGTTGAAGTGCTAAGGGGGGCGGATGTTGCGATCCTGGGCGAGGTGCACGACAATCCTGTGCACCACCAGCGGCAAGCTGAGCTGCTGGCTGTTCTGAAGCCTAAGGCCGTGGTCTGGGAGATGATCACCGCGGAACAGGCTGAAAGGCTGGAAACCGGAGGTCTCGGTGATGCAGAGCAAACGGCCAAAGCGCTGAACTGGGCGGCAAGTGGCTGGCCGGAGTTCGGCCTGTATGCCCCGGTCTTTGCGGCAGCCAAGGGTGCACGCCAGTATGGCGCACTGGTGCCGCGGGAAAACGCCCCTGCAGTCATGAGTGACGGGATAGCGGACTATTTCGGTGCTGACGCTTCCGCGCGTTTCGGATTGGACCAGCCGCTGCCGGAAGCGGAACAGGCAGCGCGGGAGACGGATCAGCAGATCAATCACTGCAACGCCATGCCAGAAGAAATGCTGCCGGTGCTGGTGGGCTTCCAGCGCTTGCGCGATGCTGCGCTGGCGGCGGCTGCAGACAAGGCTCTGGCAGAGACTGGAGGCCCGGTTGCTGTCATCACCGGCAACGGCCATGCCCGCATGGACCAGGGACTGGCGGTCTATCTGGTAAAGGCCCGCCCGGAGGCTGTTATCCGCAGCCTGGGCCAGTCTGAGGACGGGCAAATCGGCGGGCAATTTGACGTGATACTGGATGCCCCTGCAGTCGAACGCCCCGATCCCTGCCTTGCGTTCCGCGAGGACGGCTGACAGCTTCACACTTTTGCCGCGCCGCAGTAAGGTCGCGGGAAACCGGGCGAGGATGCGCAAATGCTGGCTGGCAAACATATTCTATTGATCATCGGCGGCGGCATTGCGGCCTATAAGTCGCTGGAGCTGATCCGGCGCCTGCAGGATCACGGCGCCCGGGTGACGCCGGTGCTGACCAAGGCGGGCGCGGAGTTCGTGACGCCGCTTTCGGTTTCGGCCTTGGCCGGGACTGCGGTGCATCAGGAGCTGTTCGACCTGACGGCAGAAGCTGAGATGGGCCATATCCAACTGTCGCGCAGCGCCGATTTGCTAGTTGTGGCGCCGGCCACCGCCGATCTGATGGCGAAGATGGCGCAAGGTTTTGCCAATGACCTTGCCTCGACTCTGCTTCTGGCGACCGACACGCCGGTGCTGCTGGCGCCTGCGATGAACGTCCGCATGTGGGAGCATCCGGCCACGCAGCGCAACCTTGAAACCCTGAAAGAGGATGGCGTGTCCTTTGTTGGCCCCAATGAGGGCAGTATGGCCTGCGGTGAATTCGGCCCCGGCCGGATGGCGGAGCCGGAGGAAATCCTGGCCGCTATTGCCGCCAAGCTTGCGGATGGACCGCTGAAGGGGAAGCGCATCCTGGTGACCTCCGGACCGACGCATGAGCCGATCGACCCGGTGCGCTATATCGCCAACCGCTCCTCCGGGGCGCAGGGGGCAGCGGTGGCCCGTGCTCTGCGCGACTTGGGGGCGGAGGTCGTGTTTGTCACGGGCCCCGCAGAGGTGCGCCCGCCCGAGGGCGTGCAAGTGGTGCCGGTGGAAAGCGCCCGTGAGATGGAAGCCGCCGTGCAGCAGGCACTGCCCGCCGACGCTGGTGTCTTTGCCGCCGCGGTGGCGGACTGGCGGGTGGCCAGCGCCTCTGACCGGAAGCTGAAGAAATCCAATGATGGTTTGCCGGTGCTGGAGTTCGCTGAAAACCCCGACATTCTAAAAACCGTCTCGCAGATGAAGCAAGGCCGCCCCGGGCTGGTGGTCGGCTTTGCGGCGGAAACCAACGACGTTATCGAGAACGCAACCGCCAAACGCAAGCGCAAGGGCTGCGACTGGATCGTGGCCAATGACGTCTCCCCCGCAACCGGCATCATGGGCGGCAGTGAAAACGCGGTGATCCTGATTTCAGATGACGGGGCTGAAGAATGGCCGCGCATGGGCAAGGATGAAGTGGCCCGCAAGCTGGCAGAACGGATCGCGGCGGCGCTGGCCGGGTGATTTTGAGTATTTTTGGAAAGATGAAGCAGGGGCGCTGTGATGGTGACTATCCGTGTGATCCACGATGAGGGGGCAGACCGGGATGTGCCGCTGCCGTCGTATGAAACTGCCGGTGCTGCCGGTGCCGACGTGCGCGCCAACCTGCCGGACCGCGGCTGTCTGGTGCTGCAGCCGGGCGAGCGGGCGCTGGTGCCGACCGGCCTGCGGATCGAGATCCCGGCAGGCTATGAGGTGCAGGTCCGTCCCCGCTCCGGGCTGGCGCTGAAGCATGGCATCACCCTGCCCAATACGCCCGGCACCATCGACAGCGATTACCGCGGGCCCTTGGGGGTGATCCTGATGAATGCCGGTCAGAAGCCCTTTGAGGTTCACCACGGCGAACGTATTGCGCAGATGGTGGTGGCGCCGGTTCTGCAAGCGCGGTTCGAGGTTGCGGACGCGCTTACAGGAACTGAGCGGGGCGACGGCGGCTTCGGCTCCACCGGGCGCGGCTGATGCTGCGCATTCTCATTCTTGCTGTGCTGATCTGGTGGGGCGGCCGCTTCCTTGGCCTGCCGCGCAATCTGCGTATCACGCTGCTGGCGGTGCTGTTCACCGCCGTGCTGGCAGTGCAGCTGACCCTGCCGGACGGGCATCCCCTGCGCGAAGGCACTGGCGGCTCTGCGGCATCCTGGCTGTTGCTCGGCGGCTTTGCCCTTGTGGCGGGGTTCTATGCGCGTATCGTGGCGGCCTTGAAAAACCGCGCCCAGCCTCAGGAAGCAAAGATGAACCAGCCCGCCAGCACCTTCACCGAAAGCGAGCTTGACCGATATGCCCGCCACATCGTTCTGCGGGAACTGGGCGGGCCGGGGCAGAAGAAGCTGAAGAAGGCCAAGGTGCTGGTGATCGGTGCCGGCGGGCTTGGCGCGCCTGCGCTGCAATACCTGGCCGCTGCCGGCGTGGGCACAATCGGGGTGATTGACGACGACGTGGTCGACAACGCCAACCTGCAGCGCCAGGTAATCCACCAGGACGCGGACATCGGCAAACCCAAGGTGTTCTCGGCCCAGGCCGCGATGCAGGCGCAGAACCCCTACGTGGAGGTGCGCCCGTACAACCGCCGTCTGACAGAGGAGGTCGCAGCAGAGCTATTTGCCGAATATGATCTGATCCTCGACGGCACTGACAATTTCGAAACCCGCTATCTGGCCAACCGCACCGCGGTGGCGCTGGGCAAGCCGCTGATCTCCGGCGCGCTTTCGCAGTGGGAGGGCCAGCTGAGTGTGTTTCACCCGGCCGAAGACGGCCCGTGTTACCAGTGCATCTTTCCTGAGGCCCCCGCAGCCGGTCTTGCGCCCAGCTGCTCCGAGGCCGGGGTGATCGGTCCGCTGCCCGGCGTGGTCGGATCGATGATGGCGGTGGAGGCGGTCAAGCAGATCACCGGCGCCGGGGCGGTGCTGCGCGGCGAGATGCTGATTTATGACGGGCTGTATGGCGAAACCCGCAAGATCCGCCTGTCCCGGCGGGCGGGCTGCCCGGCCTGCAGCGGCAAAGCGGAAAGCTGAACGCCGCCAGTGAACGAAGCCTACTACATCGCGCTCCTTTGCGGTGCCCTGTTCGGCGGCCAGCCGGAACGGGTGCATGATTTTACTTATCCCGGCGGCGGCGCCTCGATCCGCACCGATTGCGAGAACGAGAACCGCGTCATCGAGTTCGGGCTGGATAAACGCAGCAGTCTCGACAGTATCCAGCAGGCGCTGTTTGCGGCAGAGATTACCGGCAAGGAGCCGGTGGTGGTGCTGATCGACACCGATGGCAAAATGGGACGCTTTGAGTGGCGCATCGCGCGGGCAGCCAATGTGGCGGATGTGCCCATCCGCATCATTCCAGCAGAACTGACGGAGGGCGAGGGCGCAGGCGGCTGAGACAGCGGACCTGCGCCGGGAAAGGCCAATTGCAGCCTCCTGTCTTTGCCGATAGCGTCACCTGCAAAGGAGACCTTTCATATGTCCAATCCGCTTCTGTCCCGCTGGGACACGCCGTTTGAAATCGCCCCGTTCAACAGCATTTCCGATGATGATTTCGCCCCTGCGCTGGAACAGGCGCTGGCGGCGCATAAGGCACAGATCGACGCCATCGCAAGCAATTCCGAGCCGCCCGGCTTTGCCAATGTGATCGAGGCGCTGGAGACACCCTGCCGCGAGCTGGAGCAGGTGCTGGGCGTGTTCTTCACCGTGGCCGGCGCCGACAGCAACCCCAAGCGGGAAGAACTGCAGCGGGCGTTCTCTCCGAAACTTGCCGCGCATTTCTCGGCCATCACCGCCAACAAGGCGCTTTATGCGCGCATTAAGGCAGTGTGGGACCAGCGCGAGCAGCTGGACCTGACCGATGAACAGCAGCGGGTTCTGATGCTGACCCATCGCGGCTTTGTCCGCGGCGGCGCGGCGCTGGAAGGTGACGCCGATACGCGGATGCAGGAGATCAAGGGGCGGCTGGCCACCCTGGGCACTCAGTTCACCCAGAACCTGCTGGCGGATGAGCGCGAGTGGTTCATGGAGCTCAGCGAGGAGGACTTGGAGGGCCTGCCGGATTTCGTGGTCAAGGCGGCCCGTGCGGCTGGCGAGGAAAAGGGCAAGCAAAGCCCGGTGGTCACCCTGTCGCGGTCGCTTATCACACCGTTCCTGCAATTTTCGCCGCGCCGCGACCTGCGCGAAAAAGCCTTCAACGCCTGGTCCGCCCGCGGCGCCAATGGCGGCGAGACCGACAACCGCGCCATCGCAGCGGAAATCCTGCAGCTGCGGGAAGAACGCGCGCAGCTGCTGGGTTACGAAAACTTCGCAGCCTATAAGCTGGAAACCGAAATGGCCAAGACGCCGGAGGCAGTGCGCGGGCTCTTGATGGAGGTCTGGGAGGCGGCCAAGTCGCGCGCCGATCAGGACGCGCAGATACTGACTGAAATGATGCAGGCGGACGGTGTCAACGGCGATCTGGAACCATGGGATTGGCGCTACTACGCGGAGAAACGCCGCAAGGCCGAGCATGACCTGGATGAGGCTGCGCTGAAGCCTTACCTGCAGCTGGACCGGCTGATCGAGGCGTCTTTTGCCTGCGCCAATAGACTGTTCGGACTGAAGTTCGCGCCGCTGGATGTGCCGCTTTACCATCCGGATTGCCGCGCCTGGGAGGTGACCCGGAACGGGAGCCATGTGGCGGTGTTCATCGGCGACTATTTCGCGCGCGGTTCCAAACGCTCGGGAGCCTGGTGCTCCGCCATGCGCCAGCAGGCCAAGTTCCCTGATGTTCAGGCACCTGTGGTGATCAACGTTTGCAATTTCGCCAAGGGCGACCCGGCACTCTTGTCCTGGGACGACGCCCGCACCCTGTTCCATGAGTTCGGCCACGCGCTGCACCAGATGCTGTCTAATGTGACTTACGAGAGCATCTCCGGGACTTCGGTGGCACGTGACTTTGTCGAACTGCCCAGCCAGCTTTATGAACACTGGCTGGAAGTGCCGGAGGTTCTGCAGGAGTTTGCCACCCACGCGGAAACCGGCGAACCGATGCCGCAGCAGATGCTGGAGAAAGTGCTGGGGGCGGCCAATTTCGACATGGGCTTTCAGACGGTAGAGTACGTCGCCTCCGCGCTGGTCGACCTTGCCTTCCACGACGGGGCGGCACCCTCCGACCCGATGGTCAAGCAGGCCGAGGTGCTGGAGGAAATCGGCATGCCGCGGGCGATCATCATGCGCCACGCTACGCCGCATTTTGCCCATGTGTTTTCCGGCGACGGCTATTCCTCGGGCTACTACAGCTACATGTGGTCGGAAGTGATGGACGCCGACGCCTTTGCCGCTTTTGAGGAGGCAGGCGGGGCCTTTGATGCAGAACGTGCCAAGGCGCTGGAGGCGCATATCCTTTCCGCCGGCGGGTCTGTTGATCCGGCTGAGCTATACACCGCGTTCCGCGGGCGGCTGCCGGGCGTCGAGGCGCTGCTGAAAGGCCGCGGTCTGGCCGCAGAGTAAGCGACGCGCCCTGACGGGCGCTGCTTCCGGCGGGAGTATTTCAGGAAGGATGAAAGAGCGGGTGCTGGCCCGCTCTTTTGCGTTCAGTAGCCGAGGCTGCGGTCGACCAGATGCAGCAGCGGTTCCCCCGCCTCGGCGCGGCGGATGTTTTCGGCGATCACCTCCGCCGCGGTGCTTTCGCGGGTTTCCGAGGCGATATGCGGGGTCACCGTCACATTGAGATGCGCCCAATAGGGGTGTTCCGGCGGCAGCGGCTCGACGCGGAAAACGTCCAGCGTGGCATGGCCGACCTGGCCGCTGTCCAGTGCCGCCAGCAGTGCATCGTCATCAATCAGCGGGCCGCGGCCCGGGTTGAGGATGTTGGCCCCCTTGGGCAGCAGCGCGAGGGTGTCCGCATTCAGGGTATTTTCTGTGGCGGGGGTGTCCGGCAGCAACAGAATGACAATTTCCGCCTGCGCCAGTGCCGCCTTCAGCCCCTCTGCGCCGGAGTGGCAGGTGATGCCCGCGATGTCCTTTTGGCTCCGGCTCCAGCCGGAAACCTGAAACCCGAGTGCGGCCAAGGCTTTGGCCGAGGCAGTTCCCAGCGCACCTAGGCCCAGCACAGTCACGCTGCGGTCCTTCGCCAGCGGCGGGGCCTTGGGCTCCCAGTGCCCGTTCTGACCAAGGATATGCGCGTCCATGCCCAGGTGGTAGCGCAGGGTGTGGCCAACAACCCATTCGGTCATGCCCTGCTCCAGCCCGCTGTCCACCATCCGGGTGAGCGGCAGTTCGGCGGGCACAACAGGCACAATTTTCTCGACACCTGCCCACAGGCTCAGCACCGCCTTCAGGCGGGCGAAGGGGGTGAAATCGCTGACCGGACCGGTAGGGGCGTAGACAATGTAATCCACCTCCTCCGGCGCAAATTCCTTGCGCAGATCGGCATCCACGCCAAGCCGGGCAAGCTCTGCCTTCAAAAGCGGCTCATAGGCGGGCCAGGCGTCGGGGTGGCCTGCAAACAGGACATTGGCGGTCATGGAAACTCCCTGAGTATCTAACGTGAGGCCTGGCGCGGGCGGTGGATATGGGCGCTTTGCACGATGCCGAAGGCACCCAGCAGAACCAGCATCGCCGAGCCGCCGTAAGAGACCATCGGCAGCGGCACCCCGACCACCGGTGCCAGCCCCATCACCATCGACATGTTCACCGCAAAGAACAGGAAGAAGGTGATGGCGATTCCCATGATCACCAGCGAAGAGAACCGGTCCTTGGCGGCGATGGCGGAGGCGATGCAGAATACGATGATCAGCATGTAAATGGACAGAAGGGTTACGCCGCCGATGAAGCCGAATTCCTCCGCCAGGGTGGTGAAGATGAAGTCGGTGTGCTTTTCCGGCAGGAAGTTCAGCCGCGACTGGGTGCCTTGCATGAAGCCACGCCCGGACCAGCCGCCGGACCCCAGTGCAATCTTGGACTGGGTGATGTGATAACCCGCGCCCAATGGGTCCTGCGAGGGATCGAGGAAGGTGTCGATGCGGCGGAACTGGTAGTCCTTCAGCAGCTGCCACTCAGTGCCGCGGCTTTGGAAAACCGCGCTGACCAGCCCCACGCCAGCCGCAATCACCGCCACGAAATAGGCCCAATGCACGCCCGCCAGGAACATCACGCCGCCGCCCGCGGCCATCAGCAGGATCGAGGTGCCAAGGTCCGGCTGCTTCAGAACCAGTGCCGTCGGCACCAGGATCAGTATCACCGGCAGAAGCACCCACAAGGGGCGCGAAGTCTTCTCGGCAGGCAGCCAGTCGTAATAGGCGGCCAGCAGCATCACCAGGGCGATCTTGGTCACCTCCGAGGGCTGCAGCCGCATGAAGCCGATGTCGATCCAGCGCTGCGCGCCCATGCCGACGGTGCCGAACAGCTCCACCGCGACCAGCAATGCCAGCGACCCCAGGTAGGCCAACACTGAGATATTGCGCCAGAACCAGATCGGGATCATCGCCACCACAAACATCACGCCCAGGCCAAGGGCAAAGCGCTTGACCTGCGGTTCCACCCACGGGCTGAACGATCCGCCTGCCACCGAATAGAGCATCAGGAAGCCGACGCTGGACACGGTGATCAGGAGCAGCGTCAGCCCCCAGTTCAAATGCAAAACCTTGCGCAGGCCGGTGGGGGTCGATTTGGCGTGATATTCAAGATAGCTCATGCCCGGCTGCTCCTGCTGCCCAGCGGGCGCTTGACGCGTTCGCGTTCCAGCCGTTCCTGCTGCGCCTTGATGCGGCTTCGGTCGGCTTTGGGGTAGGCCTCCAGCGGCGGCGTGCCGTTGTAAAGCGCCTGTAGCATCACGTCGCGCGCCACCGGTGCCGCCGCCTTGGAGCCGCCGCCGCCATGCTCGACAACCACGGCAACCGCATATTTCGGCTTGTCATAAGGTGCAAAGCAGACAAACAGCGCGTGGTCACGCCGTTCCCACGGCAGGTCCTCATTGCGGATCACACCGGCGGCACGTTCGGCGGCGGTGATGTTGCGGACTTGGCTGGTGCCGGTCTTGCCGGCCATCTCCATCTCCTTGGGGGCAATGCGCGAGCGGTAGGCGGTGCCGCGGCGGTCGTTGCTGACCGAATACATGCCGCGGCGCACCATACGCAGGCTGTTTTCGCTGACCGGCAGCGGCTCGCCCGCGCCGCTGGGCTGCTCTACACCGTCCAGAGACTTCAGCAGCCGCGGCGTTACGCTGCGGCCGGTGGCAATCCGCGCTGACATGACAGCCAGTTGCAGGGGCGAGGCCAGCATGTAGCCCTGCCCGATCGAAGCGTTTGCCGTATCCCCGATCAGCCAGTCCTTGCCGTAGGAGCTGGATTTCCACTCCTTGGTCGGTGTGATGCCTTGGGCGACCGCCGACATCGGCAGATCGTGCTTGATACCCAGACCGAACAGATTGGCCATTTCGGAGATCTTGTCGATGCCGGTTTTGATCGCCACGTCATAGTAATAGACATCGCAGGACCGCTTGAGCGAGGTGTTCAGATCCACATGCCCGTGGCCGGCCCGTTTCCAGCAGTGGAAGCGGCGGCCGGCAACTTTCAGGTGGCCGGGGCACCAGACGGTTTCCTCCGGCCCGACAACGCCGTTCTCCAATGCGGCCAGCGCGGTGATCATCTTAAAGGTGGAGCCGGGCGGGTAGGTGCCCTGCACCGTCTTGTTGGACAGGGGGCGGTAGTTGTCCTCGGTCAGCATCCGATAGTCGGCGACCGAAATACCGCGCACGAACAGGTTGGGGTCGAAGCTGGGCGAGGAGCAGATCGCACGGATATCGCCATCCTCGCAGTCGATCACCACAGCAGCGGCGCTTTCCCGGCCCAAACGCGCCTGTACGTAATTCTGCAGCTCCGCGTCGATGGTCAGCTGCATGTCGGCGCCGGAAATCCCCTCGCGCCGGTCCAGCTCGCGCATCACCCGGCCGGTGGCATTGACCTCCACCCGCTTGGCGCCGGCCTTGCCGCGCAGCACATCCTCGCGCTTGGCCTCAAAGCCGACCTTGCCGATCTGAAAGCGCGGAATCATCAATACGGGCTCCGGGTCGTCCATCTTGCTCAGGTCATAGTCGGAGACCGGCCCGACATAACCGATGACATGTGCAAAATCCCCAAGTTGGGGGTAAACCCGCGTCAGGCCCACCTCTGGCGTGACGCCGGGCAGGGCCGGGGCGTTGACCGCCACCTTGGAGATATCCTCCCAGCCGATACGGTCGGCCAGGGTAATCGGCAGGAATGGCGGCGAGCGGCGCATCTCGGTGCGGGCGCGCTCCAGATCTTCCGGGTCCAAAGGCACCAGGCTGGAGAGTTTGGCGATCACCGCCTCCACATCGCCCGCATCCTCCGGCACCACGGTGATCCTGTAGGAGGGCGAGTTCTGCGCGATGATCAATCCATTGCGGTCAAAGATCTGGCCGCGGGCCGGCGGCAGCAGGCGGATGTTGATCCGGTTTTCTTCGGCCAGCAGGCGGAATTCATCGGCCTGATCCACCTGCAGATAGCGCATCCGGGCCGCCAGCCCGCCGGCAAAGGCCAGCTGCAGCCCGCCGAGGAACAGCGCCCGCCGGGTCAATTTGCCATGTGCGGCATCCAGATCCTTGGGGTTGCGTTTCATCAGCGGTTCACCAGGGTTTCGGCTTCAGAGGGGGACAGCTTGCGCACCCCCAGAATAGACTGGCTGGCCCAAACTGCCAGCGGATAGGCGGCGATGGTCATCACAACCTGGATCACCGTCAGGCTCAGCTGCGCCTGTTCCACTCCGAACAGAGTCAGGATCAGCCGGTTCAACGTGGCTATCCCGGTCAGCACCAGGGCGACGGCAATCCATTCGCTGGCAAAGGTGCTCTCACGGTGGGGGGCAGCGCGGCCCTTGAGAAAGCCGCAGCCCAGCACCGTCAGCAGTGCCAGCAGCCCGGGCGGGCGGTGGAACAGCAGATCCGCCAGCAGCATCACCAGCCCGATGGAAAGCGCAGGCACATAATCCGGACGGCGCAGGCTCCAGGCCATGGCCAGTGCCAGCAGCAGATCCGGGGGTGACCAGAACCGCGGTTCGGTTTCCAGCGGCAGCAGGTGGAAAAACATGATCAAGAGCGCCAGCGCCGGAAATGCCGCGCGCATGGTCCAGATCCGGGCGGGCGAGGTATTAGCCATTGCCCGCCTCAGCCGTGCTTTCGGCGCTGTCCTCCCCCAGGGTTTCCGGCCGCGGCTGCGGCTGCGGGTCGCCGGGGGCGGCGCCGACCAGCCCGCCTGGATCCTGGATCACTTGCGTCCCGTGGTGGCGCAGCACACGCAGGAACTCCAGCCGGCCATAGTCAGCGGACAGGCGCACGCGCATCCGGCCGGAGCGGTCTTTGGCGACCTGGCCGATCAGCAGGCCCGCCGGAAAGACAGAGCCGTCGCCGGAGGAAATCACCCGGTCGCCGGGACGCACTTGGTCGGCGTTTTCCAAAAAGCTCAGCACCGGCGCGGCGCTGTTGTCGCCGGTGACCAGCGCGGTCTGGCCAGAGGGCTGGATTGTGGCCGGCACGGCGCTGGCGGCATCGGTCAGCAGGATCACCCGCGCGGTGTTACGCCCGGTGCCGGAGATCCGGCCCACCAGCCCGATCCCGTCCATCGCGGCCCAGCCGTCATGCACCCCGTCGCGGCTGCCCACATTCAGCAGCACCGACTGCCGGAACGGGGAGCCGCTGTCGGCCATCACCACTCCGGTGATGTATGTGAGCTGCGGATCTAGCCGCACGTTGTTGAGGTCCAGAAGCCGCGCGTTTTCCTGTTCCAGCTGCAATGCCGCCTCTTTCCAGGCCCGCATCTGCCGCAGCTCGCTGCGCAGCTCGCGGTTCTGTTCGGCCAGCCGCTGGTAGCTTTGGAAATCGCGGATCAGATTGATGGTTGCGGTGACCGGCACCATCGCCCAGTCCATGCTGGGCACGACGGTGTCGACCACCTGCGCGCGGAAGCGTTCCACCCGCGGGCTGTCAATCCGCCAGACGATGAAGATGACTGCCAGACACAAGCACAGAACCGCTGTCAGCAGACGCCGCAGCGGGGTTGCGTAATCGTCGCGCTGTGACTTGTCCTTGGCCACGTCTCTCCTTCCAGCCACCCGGAAACCGGCCTGTCAGCTGGTGCCATTCCGGCAGGCTGCGGCGTTAGCTGTCGTAGTCGATGGCGTGCGCCAGCTGCTTTTCGAATTCCAGCGCCTTGCCGGTGCCGAGCGCCACACAGTTCAGGCTCTCGTCCGCGATGGAGACGGCCAGGCCGGTCTGCTCGCGCAGGGCAAGGTCCAGATCGCCCAGCAGAGCACCGCCGCCAGTCAGCATGACGCCGCGGTCAACGATGTCGGCGGCCAGATCCGGCGGGGTGGTTTCCAGTGCGGTCATCACCGCTTCGCAGATTTGCTGTACCGGCTCGGCCAGCGCCTCAGCGACCTGGGCCTGGGAAATCTCGATCTCCTTCGGCACGCCGTTCAGCAGGTCGCGGCCGCGGATCTGCATCGACTGGCCACGGCCGTCGTCGGGCATCCGGGCGGTGCCGATGGAGGTCTTGATGCGCTCGGCGGTGGATTCGCCTACCAGAAGGTTCTGCTGACGGCGCAGGTAACTGATGATCGCCTCGTCCATGCGGTCGCCGCCGACGCGGACAGAGCGGGCGTAAACGATGTCACCCAGCGACAGAACCGCCACCTCGGTGGTGCCGCCGCCGATGTCGACAACCATGTTGCCGGTCGGGTCGGTGATCGGCATGCCGGCCCCGATGGCAGCGGCAATCGGCTCGGCAATCAGGCCGGCCCGGCGTGCGCCAGCGGACAGAACTGACTGGCGGATCGCGCGTTTTTCAACCGGGGTGGCGCCATGCGGCACGCAAACGATGATCTTGGGCTTGGAGAAGGTCGAGCGCTTATGCACCTTGCGGATGAAGTGCTTGATCATCTCCTCGGCGGTGTCGAAGTCGGCAATCACGCCTTCGCGCATCGGCCGGATCGCCTCAATCGAGCCGGGGGTGCGGCCCAGCATCAGCTTGGCGTCTTCGCCCACGGCCAGCACCTTCTTGACGCCGTCCTTGACGTGGTAGGCAACCACGGAAGGTTCGGACAGGATCACCCCGCGGCCCTTGACATAGACCAGAGTGTTGGCTGTGCCGAGGTCGATGGCCATGTCCGAGGAGAACAGACCGCCCAAGTTTCCGAAAAGCGCCATATAGAAGGGATCCTGTGAGTGCTGCCAATATTCCTTGGGCGACTCCCCGCAGGAGCCGCCTTCCCAAACCTTATAAGCGGCACGGCAGGGCCGCGAAAGGGCGTATTATGGTGAAACAGCGCCTTTCCGCCCAGTATCCAGCGGCGTCAGCCTGCCGCGTTCACGCGCTGTTCCGGCAGGGCCGGGGAGACGCGCCCGGAGGGGCAGCCTCAGTGACCTGAGTTTCAACGCTCAGGCCGGGAAAATCCGCTGCATCTCCGCCTTGAAATGCGCCCAGGTCAGGCTGGCGCTGTTGCCGGCATAACCCTCGTAATAGGATTTCCCGCTGGAGACCGGCAGCCCGGCCCAGATCTTGGCCAGGTTCAGCATGAAGGTCTTGCGCGGCATTTCCGCGGCCAGGAAAGCGCTATAGCCGGCTTCCTCGATCAGCTGATGTGCCAGCTGGTCCTGAAGCTCAGGTGTAAAGCGGGCCTGCGGTTTCACCCCCTGATGTTTGACCAGCCGCCGCAGCGTTGCGGGGATGAACTGATAGCGCCCGATCGCATGGGGCTGTCCCGGGGTGGCATCGATCCAGGCGTTGATCTCGGCAATTGTCATGCTTGTCGGTTTTTCCGGCGGCTTGCGGGTGGCCCCGTACTGCACTGCATCATACTGCGCCTTGCCGGCTTCGGCGCTGGCAATCAGGTCCAGCAGCCGCTTGACGCTGGGTGGCGCTTTGAGGATGGGGGCGAACAGCCCGCCGCCGCTGCGGCCGCGGAACAGGCTGGCCGCACCGGGGTTGAGCGATACCGCCCCGCGGCCCTGATCGGCGCCCGGCAGGGTGTCGGGCAGCAGGCTTGCAATGGCCTGCGGGGCCGGAGCTGCGGAAGGGGCCGGTCCGGGCATCGGGGCAGAGGCCTTTTGCAGGAAGAAATTATTGCCAACCAGCGAATAGCCTTGCGCGCTGACGGCGGCCGCGCTGCACAGCAGCAGGGCCAGAAATGTCACGATCAGGGCAAGGGCGCTCATTCTGAGGGGCATGGGAACCTGCATTCTGCGGTATCTCGTCGGGATGCAGTCTGCCGCAGCGGGGTTGAGATTCCGTTTACCGGGCGTACGCCGCCCCTTCCGCCCTTTGAAAATAGCGGCTAGAGGGGGCCTATGCTCTCATATCAGCACATCTATCACGCCGGAAACCTGGCCGACGTTCAGAAGCACGCGCTGCTTGCCTGGATGCTGGCCTATCTCACCCGCAAGGACAAACCGGTCAGCTATATCGAGACTCACGCGGGCCGGGGGCTCTATCAGCTGGACGCGCCCGAGGCCGTGAAGACAGGCGAAGCGGAGCAGGGCATCACCAAGGTGCTGACAGAGCAGGGCCTGGCGGCTGACCACCCGCTGCACCGCGCCCTGTCGGAGACCCGTTCAGCGCATGGCGCGGCCGCCTATCCCGGATCGCCGCTGATTGCGGCCTCGCTGCTGCGTGCCGGCGATTCGCTGCAATTCGCCGAGCTGCACCCGCAGGAAAACACCGCCCTGCGCGCGGCACTGAGACCCTGGAAGGCCAAGGTGCACCAGCAGGATGGGTTTGAACTCGCCATGTCCTTGGCGCCGCCAACACCGCGCCGCGGGTTGTTGCTGATCGACCCGAGCTACGAGATCAAATCCGACTATGCCCGCATCCCCGGCATCATCGGCCAGCTGCATAAAAAGTGGAATGTGGGCGTCATCGCCCTGTGGTATCCGATCCTGCTGGACGGCAGCCACAAGCAGATGCTGAAGGCACTGGAAAGCCAAGGGCTACCAGATGCGCTGCGCCACGAGGTGTCCTTTCCGCCGGTGCGCGAAGGACACCGGATGGTCGGCAGCGGCATGTTCGTGGTCAACGCGCCTTATGGTGCGGCAGAGGAAGCCGCGCGGATTTCGGCGCTGTTTGACGCGGTTTCGCGCAAGTAACCCCGGATCGCGCATTCCACCCGCTGGACCAGCGCAGCACCGCCAGCCTCACCGGCAAAAGCGGCAGAGTTGATCATGCCCTTGGCAATGGCGACCACGTCGCGTGCCTCCTGCGGTCCGGCGGCGGGGGAAAACCGGCGGATGGTGTCCAGTACGATCTGAGCCATCTCCTGCGCCAATGCTGCGGTTTCCGGTGCCAGCTGCAAGTGCTGTTCAGCATATTCCGCCTCCATCGCCAGTCGCGGCCGCTCGAACTGATGCCGCATCCCGGCGGTCAGCAATTCCTGCAATGCTGCCTCTGGCGGCGCCTCCCGGCAACGCGCTGCGGCGTCCTGCATCCAGCCCAGCAGCTCTGCCCGCTTGCTGCGCAGCACCGCGGCCAGCACCGCCTCCTTGTTGGGAAAATACTGATACAGCGACCCGATGCTGACGCCGGCCCGCTCGGCTATCGCATTGGTGGTCAATCCCTCCCGCCCCGCGGTTTCCAGAATGCGAGCCGCTGCCTCCACAATTGCCTCCTGCGTGGCACGGGAACGGGCCTGGCGGGCTTGTTTTCTTGGGCTGTGCATTGCGGGTGACTTCCTGCCGGGAATGCGAGTTGAGAATGTGAGCAATTCTTCACATTCTTGGCGGCAAAGGCAACATCCCGGAGGTTCCCCGATGAAAATGACCATTTTCCTGCTGCTGCACGCTTCCCCCAGTTGGCTGCGCCTGGATCGGCAGGAGCGGGGGCGCCTGGCGGCAACCGGGCTGGAGCCCTTCACCCGAAACGGGCTGTCGCTGCGCCATTTTGATGCCGAGGCGTTTCATGCGGACTGCAGCGATGTTGCGATGATCGAGGCGGAAACGCCCGAGGCCTACTATTTTGCCATCGAGCAGCTGCGGGACACCGCCCTGATCGCCGAGGGCTACTTCACGGTAACCGGGATCATTCCAGCCTATGAAAATGGCTTCCGCAGCTTTGAGGCCACCCATGCGGTTTGATGGCAAGCGCATCCTGGTCACCGGTGCCTCCCGCGGGATCGGGCGGGCGCTAGCATTGCAGCTGGCTGCAGAGGGGGCAGAGGTTCTGGCCCTGGCACGAAGCAGCGAAGCGCTGGATGATCTGCCAGAGGGTATTGAGCGGCTGGCCTGCGACCTGACGGACGGCAGCGCGCGCACTGCGCTGATTGCCGGGCTGCAGCGGCAGCGTCTGGACGGGGTGATCAACAACGCGGGTATTCAGATCGCCGCTGATTTTGCCAAAGGCTCTGCGGACGCGCAGGACATCGAGCAGGAGCTGGCGGTGAACCTGACAGCGCCCATGCATCTTGCCGCCGGGCTGCTTCCGGTTCTGGCGCGCACGCCAGGCAGCTTCCTGGTCAATGTGACCTCCGGCCTTGCCTTGGCCCCGAAACCGCAGGCGCCGGTCTACTGCGCCTCCAAGGCCGGCTTGCGCAGCTTCACCCGCGCCCTGCGCTATCAGGCTGAGGATGCCGGCCTGCGGGTCCAAATCACCGACTGCGTGATGGCGCTGACGGCGACGCAGATGACCGACGGACGCGGCCGCGGCAAGATCAGCCCCAACACCGCCGCCGCCGCTTTGCTGGACGGGGCCGCGGCGGGCAAAATCGAAATCTGGGTGGGTCAGATGAAGCTGTTGCGGCTGATCCACCGCCTCTCACCGGCGCTGGCAGCCCGCATCCTGCGCGGCTGAGGGTTTGCAAACAGCTTTGAAATCCAGCGCTTTCCCGCTACGCTTTCCGGCAGGGAGGGCGCTACATGGAACGCAGGCTGGCCGCCGTGCTGGCGGCGGATATGGTTGGCTACAGCCGTCTGATGGACGTGGACGAACAGGGCACGCTGGCCCGCCTTCGCACCCACCGGATCGAACTCATTGACCCTGCGATCTCCAAAAACCGCGGCTCCATCATCAAGACCACCGGCGACGGGATGCTGGTCGAGTTTCCCAGCGTCTGCGACGCAGTGGCCTGCGCCGCTGAGGTGCAGGACAGGATGCGCCGCCGCAACGCCGATGTGGCGCCCGACAAACGTATCCAGTTCCGGATTGGTGTGAACCTTGGCGATATCATCTTTGACGAGGGCGATATCTACGGCGGCGGCGTCAACGTGGCGGCCCGGCTGGAGCAATTTGCCGGCACCGGCGACGTCTGCATCTCGGCCGCGGTTTTCGATCAGGTCCGTCGCATGGATGACTTGCAGTTTGAGGACCTGGGACCGCAACAGCTCAAGAATATCGCAGAGCCGGTGCAGGTCTACAGGCTGCTCTTGGAAGGAGACGCCGCCGACGCGCCGGAACAGGACAGCAGCGCGGCTGAACCGGTTGCCGTGGTCAAACCCTCCATCGCGGTGCTGCCCTTTGCCAATATGAGCGGCGATCCGGAGCAGGAGTTCTTTGCCGACGGCCTGACGGAGGACATCCTGACCGAGCTCAGCCGCCGCCACGAGCTGTTCGTGATCTCCCGCAACTCGACATTTGTCTACAAGGGGCAGGCAGTGAACATCCGCGAAGTGGCAGAGAAGCTTGGCGCCCGCTACATCGTCGAAGGCAGCGTGCGTAAAGGCGGCAACCGTGTCCGGATCACGGTACAGCTGATCGACAGCTGCAATGATTCCCACATCTGGGCAGAGAAATACGACCGGACCCTGGATGATATCTTTGAGATTCAGGACGAGGTGACATCGGCGATTGTCGCCACCCTGCCGGGCCGGATCGAAGCGGCGCAGCAGGATGAGGTCTCGCGCAAGAAACCCGCCAGCCTGGCGGCTTATGAATGCGTGCTGGCGGCCAAGGTGCTGCATCACCGCAGCACGGCTGAAGACAATGCAGAGGCGATGAAGCTGATCGACCGCGCGGTGGAGCTGGACCCGGAGTTTGCCCATGCCCACGCCTGGCGCGGTTGCATCCGCGGCCAGGCCTGGGGGTATGGCTGGTGCGATGATGTTGAGGGGATGCTGCAACTGGCGCTGGAGTCGATCCAGAAAGCCGCCTCGATGGATGACAATGATGCGGATGTGCACCGGCTGATGGCGGCGGTGTCCATCCTGCAAGAGAACCTCGATCAGGCGCAGTACCATCAGGAACGCGCTTTGTCCCTGAACCCTAATTATGATCTGGTTGTGGTGCAGATGGGCGAGCTCTTGACCTGGCAGGGACGGCCGGAGGAGGGCGCGGAATGGATCGAAAAGGCGATGCGCCTCAACCCGCATTTCCCGGTCCGTTTCTGGAGCCACCTCGGCAAGGCGCATTTCACTGCCCGCCTGTACCAAGAGGCGCTGACAGATTTCAAACGCCTGCCATCAATGGATGCGGTGCAGACCGCGCTGGTGGCGGCATGCCACAGCTGGCTGGGCGACGAGGCACAGGCACAGGACTGCGTGGCGCAAATCCGGGTGATGCAGCCGGACGCCACGGCAGAGGCTTTGCTGGCCGGGCTGCACTACGGCCGCAGCGAAGACAAAGAGCATTTCGCTGAAGGGCTGCGCAAGGCCGGGCTGGAGTAAGTTGTAACGAAAAAGGGCGCCGCAACGGGCGCCCTTTCTCTTTCAATTGAGCCTGGCTCAGGCGAGATCCTTGTAGGAAATCTCCTTGGTGTCGGCACCTTCGCCGACCCGGCCGCGGCGCACGATCAGGCGGTTCAGCGCGTTCACATAGGCCTTGGCCGAGGCCACAACCGTATCGGTGTTGGCGCTTTCGCCGGTGGCGATGTTGCCGTCTTCTTCCAGCCGCACGGACACGGTTGCCTGGGCGTCGGTGCCTTCAGTGACTGCATGCACCTGATAAAGCTGCAGGCGGGCGGTGTTCGGATAGATCTTGCGGATCGCCTTGAAGGTTGCATCCACCGGGCCGTCGCCCTCGGCGGTCTCTGTTACGTCCTTGCCGTCGATCTCCATCTCGACGGTGGATTCCGCCGGGCCGCCGGTGCCGCAGACCACCTTCATCGACACAATCTTGAGGTGGTCGTTCTCCGCGTCGGTGCCGATGCGCATCAGTGCGATGAGATCGTCGTCGAACACTTCCTTCTTGCGGTCGGCCAGCTCCTTGAAGCGGACAAAGACATCCTTCAGCTGGTTGTCGCCCACGTCATAGCCAAGATGCTCCAGCTTGTCGCGCAGCGCGGCGCGGCCGGAGTGTTTGCCCAAGGGCAGGGAGGTTCCGGAAAGGCCGATGTCCTCGGGCCGCATGATCTCGAAGTTCTCGCGGTTCTTCAGCATCCCGTCCTGGTGGATGCCGCTTTCATGGGCAAAGGCGTTCTTGCCGACAATCGCCTTGTTCGGCTGCACCACAAAGCCGGACACGGTCGAAACCCGGCGCGAGACATGCATGATCTTGGTGGTGTCAATGCCGGTCGACCAGGGCATGATGTCATTGCGCGTCTTCAGTGCCATCACAACTTCTTCCAGCGCGGTGTTGCCTGCGCGTTCGCCAAGGCCGTTGATGGTGCATTCGATCTGGCGCGCACCGCCTGCCACCGCTGCCAGCGCGTTGGCGGTCGCCATGCCGAGGTCGTTGTGGCAATGGGTGGCAAAGACCACCTCGTCGGCGCCCGGCACGGTTTCAATCAGGCGCTTAATCAGGTCGGCGCTTTCTGCAGGTGCGGTATAGCCGACGGTGTCGGGGATGTTGATGGTGGTCGCACCCGCCTTGATGGCGATCTCGATCACCCGGCACAGGTAGTCCCACTCGGTCCGGGTCGCATCCATCGGCGACCACTGCACGTTGTCGACCAGATTGCGGGCGTGCGTCACGGTCTCGTGGATCTTGTCCGCCATCTCATCCATCGTCAGGTTCGGGATGGCGCGGTGCAGCGGCGAGGTGCCGATGAAGGTGTGGATGCGCGGCTGCGCGGCCTTGCGCACCGCTTCGGCGCAGCGGTCGATATCCTTGAAATTGGCGCGCGCCAACCCGCAGATCATCGCGTTCTTCGAACGCTCGGCGATCTCGGACACAGCGGCAAAGTCGCCTTCGGAGGCAATCGGGAAACCTGCCTCGATGATGTCCACGCCCATTTCGTCCAGAAGCTCGGCAATCTCCAGCTTCTCGTCATGGGTCATGGTGGCGCCGGGGCTCTGCTCGCCGTCGCGCAGGGTGGTATCGAAAATCAATACACGGGATTTGTCACCGGAAATCGGGGATGCGTTTGTCATGATGGTATCTCTTGTCTCTGTCCTAAGCCCTTAGGGGCATCATAAGCCTTCTATGGCGCGCGTGCGGCAATCCTCTGAGCGGGCGCGCCGGAAGGGCACGCTCAGAGGCGGGCTAGGATCAGTAGGGCGCGCAGAGCGGCACCGCGGGCGGCGGTGGCTGCAATAGTGATATCTGCGCAAATGGTCATGGCAGGGATTTATACAGAGGCGGCGGCGAATGGAAAGGGGGATTCTGTCCGCCGTGATTGCCTGAGTTGCCGTTGCGGCACGGCACCGTTTTGACACCGCCGTATGCCGCTGTATGCGGTAAGTGCAAGACAATATTGAAAAAGGGATATAATATAAGTAAGGACCTGCCGCAGTTTCAATGCGGCAGTTTGTCCGCACTGCGCCTTTTTTTGAGGCGGGAACGGCAATGGGTCTTGCGTCGGCAGGTTTTCCGGCGTTGACACCCCGGATCCGGCGCTCCCGTAGAGGAATGCGCCATCGATAGGAGGAAAAAGTGTCGAATAAAATTGTCCTTGGATATGACGACAGCGAGGCCGCCAAATCGGCGCTTGCTTTTGCCGTCAGCCTTGCCAAAGCGCAAGGGGCAGAGCTGGTGATCGCGCATGTGCTGGAATGGTCGCCCTATTCTTTCCTCACCCCGGAGGAGATCGAGCAGCGCCACAAGCGCCGCGAGGAAGAACTGAAGCGCGCAGAAGACGCCCTGCTGGCACCGGTGCGCAAGAGCCTTGAAGACGACGGTGTCACCGTCTCGACTGAGCTGAAATACGGCCATATCGCGGAAACCCTGATCGACGTGATCAAGAAGAGTGGCGCCAACCACCTGATCATTGGCCGCACTGGCCATTCGGCACTGTCGTCGCGGCTGTTCGGCTCTGTCGCGGGCAGCCTTGCCCAGGCGGCTCCGGTTCCGGTCACCATCGTTCCCTAAAGATAAACTCAGAGGACAGTCATGAGGAAATCAATCAAGGCGGCAGCCCTGTCTGCGCCGCTGCTGCTGGCGGCAACCGCCCCGGCGATGGCACAATCCGTCGATGAGCGCGTCAATGAGCTGTTTGCCAGCTCCACCGGCTGGTTCGTCAACCTGATCTTCAGCCCGTTCCCCGGCACCAGCTTCCCCTGGATCGTGGCCTGGCTGGTGGTCGCGGCCACCGTGTTCACACTGTACTTCGGCCTGATCCAGTTCCGTGCCTTCCCGCACTCGATTTCGCTGGTCAAAGGCGACTACTCCGACCCCAACGACGCGGGTGAGGTCAGCCACTTCCAGGCGCTGGCAACCGCGCTGTCGGGTACCGTCGGCCTCGGCAATATCGCCGGCGTTGCGGTGGCAGTCGGCATCGGCGGCCCCGGTGCAACCTTCTGGATGATCCTGGCCGGCCTGATGGGCATGGCGTCGAAGTTCACCGAATGCACCCTGGGCGTGAAATACCGCAATGAGTTCGAAGACGGCCACGTCTCCGGCGGCCCGATGTACTACATGACCAAGGGCTTTGCCGAACGCGGCCTGCCGATGGGCAAGTTCCTGGCAGTGCTGTTCTCGGTGTTCTGCATCCTCGGCGCCTTTGGTGGCGGCAACATGTTCCAGGCCAACCAGGCGCATGCGCAGATCTCCGGCGTCGTGGGCGACTACCCGGGCTGGATCACCGGCGTCGTGTTCGCTGCGGTGGTGTTTGCCGTGATCGTCGGCGGCCTCAAGTCCATTGCCCGCGTCACCGAAAAGGTCGTGCCGTTCATGGGTGTAATGTATGTTGCAGCCGCGCTGGTCATTCTGGCGATGAACGCGGACAAGATCGGCTGGGCATTCGGTCAGATCTTCGAAGGCGCCTTCACCGGTGCAGGGGTTGCCGGCGGCATGGTTGGCGCGCTGATCCAGGGCTTCAAGCGCGCGGCCTTCTCGAACGAAGCCGGCGTTGGCTCCGCGGCAATCGCGCACTCCGCGGTGAAAACCAAGGAGCCGATCACCGAAGGCTTCGTGTCGCTCTTGGAACCCTTCATCGACACCGTTGTGATCTGCACCATGACTGCGCTGGTGATCATCATCACCGGTCAGCTGATCCAGGATC
Organism: Leisingera sp. ANG-M6; assembly: GCF_000813905.1. Lineage (NCBI taxonomy): Bacteria > Pseudomonadati > Pseudomonadota > Alphaproteobacteria > Rhodobacterales > Roseobacteraceae > Leisingera > Leisingera sp. ANG-M6. Next base: position 53,132 of record NZ_JWLG01000015.1, on the reverse strand, counting down.
CGAACACCGGCCTCTACCTGCTGGATGAAGGTGCAAGCACCATCCAGACCGTGGACGGCAACAAGGGCGTGGCGCTGACCTCGGCAGCCTTCTCGTCGGCCTTCGGCTGGTTCCAGTACGTGCTGGCGCTGGCAGTGATCCTGTTTGCCTTCTCCACCATGATCAGCTGGTCCTACTATGGCCTCAAGGCCTGGACCTTCCTGTTCGGCGAAGGTCAGACCACCGAACTGGTGTTCAAGGTGATCTTCTGCATCTTCGTGGTGATCGGCGCAGCCGCAAACCTCGGCCCGGTGATCGACTTCTCCGACGCGGCAATCTTTGCCATGGCGGTTGTCAACATCATCGCGCTCTACTTCCTGATGCCGATCGTCAAGAAAGAGCTGAACAGCTACATGGCGCGCCTGAAGTCGGGTGAGATCAAGAAGTACAGCTGATCGGCTCCGGCCTGATCAACGCTGAATGAGGCAAGCCTCCCCGGCCATCCGGGGAGGCTTTTTTATACTCGATGTTAGCGCCTGCCTTCCACGATCCGGCGCAAGCCGGCGATCTGGCCGGGCAGGTCATCAGCTGGCGACTGGCAGAACCCGATCAGCAAACCCTGAGCTGCGCATTCCGGATCATGCGGCGACAGCGGCCGGACGCCATATCCTGCCTCAGCCGTGCGGCGGCAAATCTCCGTGTCGTTTTGCGACTCCTTCAGATGAAAAGCGATCTGCATCCCGGCATTGTGGCGGTGAAAGTATCCCAGTGACTCCGGCCATTCTGCCAGCGCCTCCGCCGCCGCTGCATAGCGCTCTGCATAAAGCCTGCGGGCGCGGCGGATGTGGCGGTCGTACTGGCCTGACGCCATGAACTCCGCCAGCGGCCGCTGTGCGGTGATGGCAGCGCCTGCGCTCGGGTGGATGAACTGCGCCCTGAACTGCGGCACCAGCGCCGACGGCAGGATCGCATAGCCCAGCCGCAGCGCATGGGAAAATGTCTTGGAGAAGGTGCCCACATAAATGCAGCGCCCCTCCCCATCGAGCGCGGCCATCGCAGGCACCGGCTGGCCGCCATAGCGGAATTCGCTGTCAAAATCATCCTCGATGATCCAGCCATCGCGCGCCTTGGCCGCCTGCAGGAAGGCCTGCCGCTGCGGCACCGGCAGGGTGCCGCCCAGCGGGAACTGATGCGAGGGGGTCAGCAGCGTGACCTTGGCCATCTGCTGCGGCACCTCGGCCCCGCGCGCACCTGTGCGCAGCCAGTGCACCCGCCAGCCGCGGGCCTGCGCAAACCGCTGGGTCGGTGTGAAGCCAGGAGCCTCCAGCGCGATGTCCTCGCCCTCCACCAGAAACTCCATTGTCAGTTCCAGCGCCTCGCGCGCACCGCTGGTGACCAGCACCTGTTCCGCGCTGCATTCGATGCCCCGCCAGCGCGCCGCATAGGCGGCGATTTCCCGGCGCAGCTCCGGGTCGCCAAAGGCATCCTCCTGGTGGCTCAGGCTCATCGGGGCCATCCTTGCCACACGTGAAACACAGCGCGCCCAGGGGCGGGCAGGAAACACGTCAGGATCTGGCGCACCGGGCAGAAGCAGGCCGGGTACAGGCGGCGGAACTGCTGCGGCCGGCTGCGCCGCAGCCTCAGGCGGCCGGATCGGCGCCACGTCGCAGACAAATATCCCGGAGCCCTGGCGTGTTTCGGCAAAGCCCTCGGCCACTAGCTGGTCATAGGCCGTCACCACTGTGGAGCGCGCCACCCCCAGATCCTGCGCCAGTGCCCGTGAGGACGGCAGCCGGGTGCCAAGACCCAGGCTGCCCTCGCTGATCCGGCGGCGCAGCGCGGCGACAATCTGCTGGTACAGCGGTCCGGCTTTGCTGTCAGAAATCATGCCGGAGAGGTCAATCATGCTGGACTGTTCTTTTTGTCAGAAAGTGGAGGTTAAGTTCAATCCAGTTTGCGCGTAGCTGTCACGGGACACAACAAGAAATATGAGGTCAGCCGATGCGCCAGCCCGAACAAGAAGCCGCCCTGAAAACAGACCGCAGCCGCCTGCGCCGCGCCCATGAACGCGGGCTCTATGACCGCGACAGCCTGTATCAGGTGCTCGACGCCATGCCGCTGGCCCACATAGGATATCAGATCGGCGGCTCAACTTCGGTGCTGCCGACCCTGCAATGGCGTGAGGGCGATCACGTCTACTGGCACGGCTCCGCCGCCAGCCGGGCGATCCGGGCAATGGCGGGTTCGGAGGTCTGCCTGACCGTCACCTGCATGGACGGCTACGTGCTGGCGCGTTCCGCCTTTCACCACTCTGTCAACTTCCGCTCTGCGATGCTGTTCGGGGTGGCAGAGCAAGTCACGGACGAGGACGCCAAGGCCGCCAGCCTCAAGACGATGGTGGATCACATCTTCCCCGGCCGCTGGGAGACCCTGCGCCCGATGACCACGCAGGAACTGAAGGCAACAGCGCTGCTGCGGATGCCGATCGAGGAAGGCGCGGCCAAGATCCGCTCCGGCCCGCCCAAGGACGATGAAGAGGATTACGCACTGCCAATCTGGGCCGGCGTGGTGCCGATGGCGATGGAACTGAAGCCGCCGCTGCCGGACCCGGCCAACCTGGAGGGCGTCGCAATGCCCGACCACCTGAGCCGCATCCGCATCGGCTAAAACAAAAAGGCGCGCCATCCCAGCGCGCCATTTTACAGTCTGAAGTCCCTTTCGGCTTACTCGGTCTGCCCTGCTTCGGTCTGGCCCGTGTCCACGGACCCCTGGCTGACCAGTGCACCGTTTTCCCAGGTGCCGTCCGCCTGCTGGCCGCTGGCGTATTTCATCGTGCCCGGCCCCTGCCGCTTGCCATTGACGAAACTGCCTTCGTACACATCGCCATTGGCATAGGTCGCCACGCCCTGGCCGTAGATCTTGCCTTCCTGCCATTCGCCCTCATAGGTGAAGCCGTCGGGCATCACGATCTTGCCCTGCCCGTGGCGCTGGCTGCTGGCAAATGCGCCGGTATAGACCGAGCCGTCCGCATAGGTCACCGTTGCCTCGCCATGGCGCTGCCCGTCCTGCCAGCCGCCCTCGTAGCGGTAGCCGTCGGCATAGGTCATCACCCCCTGGCCGTGGTTCTTGGCGTTCTTGAAGCCGCCGGTATAGGTGATGCCGCTGGGGTAGGTGGCGGTGCCTTCGCCCTCAATCACCCCGGCCACCCAGTCGCCCTCGTAGGTGGAGCCGTCAGGATAGGTAATCTTGCCCTTGCCCTCCGCCAGATCATCGCGGAAATCGCCTTCGTAGACCGAGCCGTCTGGGTAGACCGCTTTGCCCTTGCCCTCGATCTGGCCTTTCACCCATGCGCCTTCATAGGTGTAGCCGTCCTTTTCGGTAAAGGAGCCAGTGCCATGACGCAGGTCATCGTGGAAATCGCCAGCATAGACGTCACCATTGGCATAGGTCTGCTTGCCAGTGCCATGGCGGCGGCCCTTCTGCAGTTCACCCTCGTAGATATCGCCATTGGCCTGCATCAGCTTGCCGGTGCCATGCATCTGGCTGGCCTGCCACTCGCCCTCATAAATCAGCCCGTCGGAGGTCTCCAGCTTGCCCTGGCCCTGCAACTGTCCGTCGGTCACCGCCCCCTCGTAAACGGTGCCTTCAGCATAGGTGATCTTCGCCAGGCCCTGCTGGCGGCCCTCCACCCAGTCACCGTCATAGGTATAGCCGTCAGGCGACGTCATCACGCCCTTGCCGTGCCGCTTGCCATCGGCAAAGCTGCCCTGATAGCGCACGCCGCTGGCATAGACAGAGGTGCCGTCACCATGGATCTGCCCGTCCTGCCAGCCACCTTCATAGGTGCTGCCGTCGGCGCGGGTCAGCTTGCCCAGCCCGTGCGGCTTGCCTTGCGCGAATTCGCCTTCATAGACCGAACCGTCCGGGAAACGCGCCACGCCCTGGCCGCGCACTTCGCCGTCGACCCATTCGCCGGTGTACTCATAGCCATTGGGCAGCTTGTAGGTGCCGGTGCCATGCTGCAGCCCGCCCTTGAAAGTGCCTTCATAGACACCGCCGATCTCGTCCTGGGTGGTGATAACCTCGCCTTCCTGCGCCAGCGCAGGCGCGGCCAGTGCCAGGAGGGTGGAAAGCGCGAATGCGGTGCCGAAACGGGTCATTGAAAACCTCTGCCTGCCCAGGAATTACGGTGCTGCTGCCATATTGGGTTGCTCGCCCGGAAACTAAGCTACCGCAACACGGGCCGCAATGTCTTTTCCCTGGCCTGCCCCCCTTGCCCTTTTCCTTGGCCGTCAATCTGATAAATGGCTGGGAGAGGTATTTCACAAAGGGCCCAAGCAGCATGGCAGACCGTTTCCGCGTGACACTGGCGCAGCTGAACCCCACCGTCGGTGACCTGGCAGGCAACGCCGCCAAGGCCCGTGCCGCCTGGGAGGAGGGCCGCAAGGCCGGCGCCGATCTTGTGGCGCTGCCGGAAATGTTCATCACCGGCTACAACACACAGGACCTGGTGATGAAGCCGGCCTTCCACACCGCCGCCATCGCCGAGGTAGAGAAACTGGCGATTGACTGCGCAGACGGCCCCGCGCTGGCTATCGGCAGCCCCTGGATCGAGGGTGCTAAACTCTATAATGCCTACCTTGTCCTGAAAGACGGCAAGATCGCCTCGCGCAGCCTCAAGCACCACCTGCCCAATGAAACCGTGTTTGACGAGGTGCGGATTTTTGATGCCGGCCCGCTGGGCGGTCCCTATGCCGTTGGCAATACCCGCATCGGCTCCCCCATTTGCGAGGACGGCTGGCACGAGGATGTCGCGGAAACCCTGGCTGAGACCGGCGCAGAGTTCCTGCTGATCCCCAACGGCTCGCCCTATTTCCGCGACAAGATGGAAGTGCGCTTCAACCACATGGTGGCGCGCTCTGTCGAAACCCATCTGCCGGTGATCTATCTGAACATGGTTGGCGGCCAGGACGATCAGGTCTTTGACGGCGGCTCTTTCGTGCTGAACCCGGGCGGTGCGCTGGCGCTGCAGATGCCGGTGTTTGATGAGGCCTATGCCCATCTCGACCTGGAACGCACCGAGGACGGCTGGCGCGCGGTCGAGGGCGAAAAGGCGCATCTGCCCGACGCATGGGAGCAGGACTACCGGGTGATGGTGGAGTCCTTGCGCGACTACATGGGCAAAACCGGCTTTAATAAGGCTCTGCTGGGCCTGTCCGGCGGCGTCGACTCGGCCATCGTCGCGGCTATCGCCGTGGATGCGCTTGGCGCCGAAAATGTCCGCTGTGTGATGCTGCCGTCGGAATACACCAGCCGGGACTCCCTCGACGATGCAGAGGCCGTCGCCAAGGCACTGGGCGTCCGCTACGACTACGTGCCGATCTCCGAAGGCCGGGCCGCCATCACCAACACCCTGGCGCCTCTGTTCGAGGGCATGGAGCCCGGCCTGACAGAGGAGAACATCCAGTCCCGTCTGCGCGGCCTGCTGCTGATGGCGATGTCCAACAAGTTTGGCGAAATGCTGCTGACCACCGGCAACAAGTCGGAGGTCGCAGTCGGCTATGCCACCATCTACGGCGACATGAACGGCGGCTACAACCCGATCAAGGATCTGTACAAGACCCGCGTGTTCGAAACCTGCCGCTGGCGCAACGCCAACCACCGTCCCTGGATGAGGGGCCCGGCTGGCGAGGTGATCCGCCCCAATGTGATCGACAAGCCGCCCAGTGCCGAGCTGCGCGAAGACCAGAAGGACAGCGACAGCCTGCCGGACTACCCGGTGCTGGATGCAATCCTTGATATTCTGGTGGATCAGGATGGCTCAATTGCAGATTGTGTTGAAGCGGGCTATGACCGGGATACAGCCAAGCGGGTGGAGCATCTGATTTATATCAGCGAATACAAGCGCTTCCAATCGGCTCCCGGTGCCCGCCTGACCCGGCGCGCGTTCTGGCTGGACCGCCGCTATCCGATCGTGAACCGCTGGCGCGACCCCTCTTGAAGGCCGCGCTAACCCGTTGACTCCGCAGGTTAATCCGCGTCTCTTTAGTCGCGGTTTAGGGTTTTTCGTTGCCGGTAACGTTCTGATATGCGGCGGAAAAATCACAATGGCCGAATGCGGCGCAACCTGTGTCGCATGCACGCTGGACCGGCGGCAATGCTGCGGGCATAGATGCCCGCATGCCCGGACCGAAGCTGCCCCATTTCCAATCCGATCTGGCCTTGCCCAAGGCCGTTGACGCCGTGGTGATCGGCGGCGGCATCATTGGTGCCAGCACCGCGCTGGAGCTGGCCGAACGCGGCCACTCGGTGCTGCTCTGCGAAAAGGGCCAGATCGCAGGGGAGCAAAGCTCGCGCAACTGGGGGTGGGTGCGCATCGCTTGCCGCGACCCGCGGGAAATCCCTCTGATGGCAGAATCCCTGCGCCTGTGGGACGGATTGGCAGAACGCACCGGGCATGAGACCGGCTTCACCCGATCCGGTATCCTCTACACGGCTGAGACCGCCAAGCGCGAGGCGCAGCTGGAGCGCTGGCTGCGCAACCTCGACAGCTGGGGCCAGGGCGCGCGCATGGTCCGCGGCGAACAGCTGGCCCAGCTGATGCCAGGACACCAGACCAAGGCGCAGTCAGCGCTGCACACGCCCATGGACGGCCGCGCCGAGCCGCAGCTGGCAACCCACGCAATCGCCTCCGCCGCCCGTGCTGCCGGGGCGAAAGTGATGACCGATTGCGCCGTGCGCAGTGTTGAAACTTCTGCGGGCCGCATCAGCGGGGTGATGACCGAACGCGGCCGGGTGGCCTGTTCCGCCGTTGTCACCGCAGGCGGCGCCTGGTCACGGCTGTTTCTGGGCAACGCGGGTGTGGACCTGCCGCAGCTCAAGGTGCTGAACTCGGTTCTGCGCACCTCGCCGGTGCCGGGAGGTCCGGAAACAGCGGTGCGCAGCGGCAATCTCGGCCTGCGCAAGCGGGCGGACGGAGGCTACACGGTCTCTGATGCGATGGAAAATGTGGTGGACATCGTTCCTGACAGTTTCCGCCTTGGCTGGAAATACCTGCCCAGCCTGCGCCAGGAATGGCGGGCCCTGCAATTCCGTGTCTCCGGCCGCTGGGCCGAGGAAGCTGCCCAAGCGCACCGATGGGATCCGCAAGACATTACCCCTTTTGAACAGTGCCGCGTTCTAGATCCGGCACCCTCTCAGAAAGCACTCCGCAGCGGCTGGGCCGCAGCGCAAAAGGCATTCCCGGTGCTGCAGGGCGCCGATGTGGTGCAAAGCTGGGCCGGGCTGATGGATGTGACACCGGATGCAATCCCGGTCCTCTCGCAGGTCGACAGCTTGCCGGGGCTGTTCATTGCCACCGGCTTTTCCGGCCACGGTTTTGGTATCGGCCCCGCTGCCGGACGGCTGGCCGCTGATCTGGTGACCGGCAGCACCCCGGTGGTGGACCCGCACGCCTTCCGCCTGTCGCGCTTCACCGACGGCGGCGGCTACGGCCCTCAAACTGGCTACTGATCCCTCCGCCAGCCAAACGTCCGGCACTTCCAGACTGCTCCCGTTGTGCTATCATCTCAGCAGGAGGGCTGGCGGATGAGCCGGAACAAGACAGCCCTGACGGGCGCAAGCGTCATAGAGTTTCTGCAAGCGGTGGAGCCGGAGCGAAAATCGGTCGAGGCGCAGGAACTGGACCGTCTGTTCCGCAAGGCGACAGGCTATCAGCCGCAGATGTGGGGACCGTCTATCGTCGGTTACGGCAGATACCACTACCGCTACGCAACGGGCCGCGAAGGCGAGTTCCTGGCCACCGGATTTGCCCCGCGCCGGGCGCGCCATTCGATCTACATCATGCCGGGCTACCAGGACTACAGTGCCATCCTGGCCCGATTGGGCAAGCACCGCCTCGGCAAAAGCTGCCTCTATGTGAACAAGCTCGCCGACATTGATCTGGACGTGCTGGGCGAGCTGATCCGCGCGGGCCTCAAAGACCTCAATGCAATCTGGCCTGTTCAGCCTGAATAACCTCGCTTCATCTTTCCAAAAATACTCGCACCGCAGGCCCGCGCCAAAGGCGCGTTAACCCTCGCGAAACTGGACAAACCGCGGCCCATGTGACAAGGGGCAGGGCAACAGGAGACTCGTGATGACCACCACCCGTTTTGCCCCGTCGCCGACCGGCTATATCCACGTCGGCAACCTGCGCACCGCGCTGATGAACTATCTGATCGCCCGCAAGGCCGGCGGCACTTTCATTCTGCGCATCGACGACACCGACCCGGAGCGGTCCAAGGAAGAATACGTCGATGCAATCAAGCAGGACCTGGAATGGCTGGGCCTGACCTGGGACAAGGTCGAACGCCAGTCCGAGCGCCTTGACCGCTATGTGGCGGCCGCCGACAAGCTGCGGGAGATCGGCCGCTTCTACGAGGCGTTTGAGACCCCGACTGAACTGGACCTGAAGCGCAAGAAGCAGCTGAACATGGGCAAGCCGCCGGTCTATGACCGCGCCGCGCTGAACCTGTCCGACGACGAGAAAGCTGCCCTGCGGGCTGAGCGCGGCGACGGCGTCTGGCGCTTCAAGCTGGACCATCAGCGCATTGAGTGGACCGACGGCATCCTGGGCGACATCTCCATCGACGCGGCCTCGGTCTCCGACCCGGTGCTGATCCGCGGCGACGGCCAGTTCCTCTACACCTTGGCCTCCGTGGTGGATGACACCGAGATGGGCGTGACCCATGTGGTGCGCGGCTCCGACCACGTCACCAACACCGCCACCCAGATCCAGATCATCGAGGCGCTGGGCGGTTCTGTCCCCTCCTTCGCCCACCACTCGCTGCTGACCGGCCCGCAGGGCGAGGCGCTGTCCAAGCGTCTGGGCACCCTGGCGCTGCGCGACCTGCGCGAGGCCGGCGTGCAGCCGATGGCGCTCCTCAGCCTGATGGCGCGCCTGGGTTCCTCCGACCCGGTTGAACTGCGCTCGGAACTGGCAGAGCTGATCGACGGCTTCGACATCAACCGCTTTGGTGCCGCGCCGACCAAGTTCGATGTCGAGGATCTCTATCCGCTGACCGCCCGCCACCTGCAGTCGCTGCCGCTGGAAGCCGTGCAAAGCCACGTGGACGCGCTGGGCGTCCCGGCGGAGAAACAGGCCGCCTTCTGGGATATGGCCAAGGAAAACATCACCACGCTCCAGGATCTTGCGGGCTGGTGGGAGCTGTGCCGCGACGGTGCCGAGCCGCTGGTGGCGGATGAAGACAAAGAGTTCATCGCTGAGGCGATGGCGCTGCTGCCCGAAGGCCCCTACGACAGCGAAAGCTGGGGCAAGTGGACCGCCGCGGTGAAGGAAGCGACTGGCCGCAAGGGCAAGGGCCTGTTCATGCCGCTGCGCAAAGCCGTCACCGGCATGGAGCGCGGTCCCGACATGTCCGCCCTGCTGGCGCTGATGGAAACCGTGCGCGCCCGCGGCTGACACCTGAGACATACTGGTGTAACAAGGGCGGTGCCTGATGGCGCCGCCTTTTTCTGTCCAGAAGGGCTGGGTGCGGGCGGTTCAGCCCCAGCGGCCGTCCGTTACCTCCCGGCACATCTCCCTGGCCGCCTTGGCCATGTCCGGGTTCGGATGGCCGCCTAGCGCATCCAGCGACTTCTCCATCCAGCGCATCACCGAAGGCGAGTCGCTGCCGCAGCGGGCAATCGGCGGAAAGGCGCAGTGCAGCAGATGCTTGGCTGTGACCGGCGGGATGCTCACATTCGGATAGGTCGCTTCGCGTGTCCCGCTGGTCTCATCCGCCGGCATATTCTCCCACAGCAGCCGCTCCAGCCGCCCCATCACCTCCACCGCGGTGCCGGGGTCGTTGACACCGGGCGACAGCGCCCGCTGCGCGGTCTCCGCCAGCAGCGTGAGGCCAAAGGACGGGTCCTGGTCGAAACTGCGCACATCACCGATGTCGATCGCCGCAGAGGCCGCCTTGCAGAAATCATTGTCCCCCGCCGTGGCCCAGGCCACCGGCTGGCCGCGCAGGATGTATTCCCCTGGCGCCCGCGCCAAGGTGATCTGGGTGCCGGCCTCCTCTGCCAGCTCATTCAGCCGCGACAGTCCCGCATAGCGGACAAAGCCGCTTTTAGCAGCGGGGATATCAACGGCGTCCTCGGGCTTGGCCTCTTCCCGCGCGCACAGGCCGCCGAGGCAGGGCTTGTCCATCCGCGCCTTCAGGCTGGCGCGGGTGCGGCTCTCGATCAGCCGCAGAGTGTGGTCCATGCTGCCCAGGCTCGACAAATGGTCGATCCAGCGCAGGATGGCGCCGACGATCAGCACCACCACGATGACGGTCAGGCCAAACACCACCAGCGCGCCTTCCGGGGTGAAATAGCCGGCCCGGAACAGGATCACCGCGCTCAGCGAATAGATGAAGCCGCTGACAAAGGTCGCCAGCACCCGGTGGGTGACAGTGTCCTCCAGCAGCAGCCGGTAGACCCGCGGCGTCGCCATTGACGCGGCTGTGCGATACGCGCTGACCATGACGTTCAGCGAGAACGTGGTGACCGCCAGCATGCCAGACGCCAGGATCGTCAGAACCGGCAGCACTGCCTCGCGCCCGAAATCTCCGCTCAGGTTGTCCGGCAGCCAGGGTTTCGCCAGCGGCGCCAGCAGCAGCGCCAGCACGGAGATTATGGAAATAAGAACAACCCTGAACCAGAGCTGCCGCGCAATCCGGCCCAGGTGCAATAATAGCTTTTCGATCATGCCTTCCAGACTATGCGGCGGGCGCCGGTGCTGTCGATCAGATCGTCAAAGATTTTGCGCTCCGCTGCGGCGATGCTCTGATGGCGCGGATACCGCGGTGCTGCACGGTCATCCAGAATTGGCGCATCCCAGCCGTCGGTGGTGTCCACGAAGCCCTTCAGGCCGTCATCACCAAATACCCGCAGGTAGCCCTGCAGCACCACATCCAGATAGCTCAGCAGGATCGGGTGCTGCTCGCTGACGCCGTTCTGCTTGTCGGCAGCGACCGCATAGACAGAGATATCCGGCGCGCCCGCCAGCCCGTGCTGCACGCGGTCCGAGGCCGGCAGCCGCTCATAGGCAAACTCCCGTTCGTCCAGCGCCGCCCAGTCGGCACCCGGCACCTCGGCAATCAACCCGTCGATTTCACTGTTCTCGCAGGGCACCGCCGACAGAAACGCCACCTCGCGCAGGGAGGTGTGAACCCAGGCCCGCCGCCAGCCCTTCAGGCGGGCAGGCTGGGCACCGCCGTAGCTGTGTGTCGCCGTATTCACCAGGCTGCCGTAGCCAAAGAAGTAAGGAGCCGTCATCTGTGCACCCTTCCGCCGCATTTCCGCTTATTGATGTATGTCAAACCGCTTTTTGGCGGCTTGTGCAATAAGCTATGCAATCTAGCTTCGGGAGCACCCCATGCGCATTACCAAAAGGACCAACATTGCCGTGCGGCTGCTGATGTACTGCGCCGCGCATGAAGACCGCCTGGTGACCAAGGCCGAGATTGCAGAGTGCTGTAATATCTCGGAAAACCACCTGGCGCAGGTGATCAACCAGCTGAGCCAGCTGGGCTATCTTGCCACCCAGCGCGGCCGCAACGGCGGTATGAACCTGGGTAAGAACGCCGCAGAGATCCGAATCGGCGATGTGTTCCGCGATGTGGAAGGCAACCTGCCGATGGTGGAATGCTTTGCAGATGCGGACAACACCTGCCCGCTGGCCTCGGCCTGCCGCCTCAAGGTGGCGCTGGCGGATGCAGCCCAGGCTTTCTACACCTCGCTGGACGATATCTCGCTGGAATCTCTGGTTTGCGACAACCACGACCTGATGCGGATCCTGCAGCCGGTGTCCTGCGGCGCCCGCTAAGGCAGGCCGCCGCAGTTCTGCTTCTTACTCGCGGGCGCGCAGGATGCGGGCCGGCTTGGCCGCAAGCGGCCGCAGCGCAAAGGCAAGCCCGGCCAGCAGCGTTGTCAGAACCCCGCCGGAAATCACCATCAGCGCATTGGGCCAGATCACCGCATAGCTGGTCTCGAACACATAGGCGTTGATGGCCCAGGCTCCGGCAATACCCGCCGCCAAGGCAACCAGCCCCGCCGCCGCGCCCAGCAGGGCAGAGCGCAGCGCAAAGCTTGCCAGGATCTGCTTGCGCGGCGCGCCCAGGGTTTTCAGCAGCGCTGCCTCATAGCGCCGCGCAGGCTCCCCCGCAGCCGCGGTGCCCAGCAGCACCAGGAACCCGGTCAGCAGCGTCGCCGCCGCGCCATAGGCGGTGGCCGCCGCCAGCTGCCGCAGGATGTCTGACACCCGGTCGATGGCATCGCGCATCCGGATTGCGGTGATATTCGGCATCTCCCGCGCCAGATCGCGCAGGATCGCAGCCTCGGCCTGCTCCTCTGCATAGACGGTGGCGATGAAACTGTGCGGCGCACCGGCCAGAGCAGCCTCGTTCAGGACCATCACAAACCCCATCCCCGCGGTAGAGAAATCCACGTTGCGGAAACTGGTGATTGTGCCGGTGATGTCGCGGCCCAGGATGTTCAGCGTCAGCGTGTCCCCCAGCTTGAGGCCCAGTTCCTCCGCCTCCTCGGCGGCAAAGCTGATCTGCGGCTCACCGGAGTAATCCTCCGGCCACCACGCGCCGGCAGTAACCTCAGTCGCCTCCGGCTGGGCGGCGGCATAGGTGATGCCGCGGTCGCCGCGCACCACCCAGTGATCGCCCGCAACCTCCGTCGCGGGCTGCCCGTTGATCCGGGTCAGCACCCCGCGCAGCATCGGCGCGTTTTCCACCCGGGTGACGGAGGGATCGTTCTCCACCCGCTCCAGGAACGCGGGCATCTGGCTGCGCTGGATATCGACAAAGAAATAGCTCGGCGCCACGTCCGGCAGGTTGCCCGCAATGGCGCGGCGCATGTTGCCGTCGATCTGGCCGATGGCAGCCAGCACCGTCAGGCCCAGACCCAGCGCCAGAACCGCAGGCACGGCACCATCTCGCGCGCTGCCAATGGACGAGAGCGCCCACCGCAGGGCAGGGCGCCCGCGCGACGCCCCGGTGCCGCGGCGGGCCATAAACCCGATCCCTAGCGCTGCAACCAGCAGCACCATCAGCGCCCCCATCAGCCCGCCTGCGGTCCACAGCGTCAGCTGCGCCGAGCCGCTGAACCACGCCGCCAGCCCCACCAGCGCCGCCAGCGCCACCCCGGTTGCCAGCAGGTAGCGCGGCGCAGGCAGCCGTGTGCGGCTGGCAAAGGCATCCCGGAACAGCGAGGCCGCACGGATGCGTTCCGCCCGCGCCAGTGGCCATAGGGCAAAGATAAAGGCGGTCAGCACTCCGTAAATCGCAGCCTCCGCCAGCGCGGACGGGTAGAGCGAAAACACCGCCGGGAACGGCAGCTGCGCCGCGATCAGCGGCCCCAGCAGGACCGGGCCAAGCCCGCCCAGTACCAGGCCGATGCCCACGCCCACCAATGTCAGCGCGCCGATCTGCAGGAAGTAGGTCAGAAAAATTGTCTGCCGCTCCGCCCCCAGCGTGCGCAGGGTTGCGATGGTTGCGGTCTTGGTCGCCAGGTAGGCGCGCACGGCAGCGGACACGCCAACCCCGCCCACTGCCAGGCCGGACAGGCCGACCAGCACCAGGAATCCGCCCAGCCGCTCGACAAAGGCGGTGATCCCCGGCGCGCCGTTCCGTGCATCGCGCCAGCGCATGCCGGTGCTTTCAAACAGTCCCTCGGCTTCGGCCTGCAGGGCGTTCAGGTTGCTGCCCGCGGGCAGCTCCATCCGGTACTTGGTGTCAAAAATGGTGCCGGGTTCCAGCAGGCCGGAGTCACCCAGGTCTGCTGTCCGCACCATCGTGCGCGGCCCAAGTTCAAAGCCTGAGGCCGCGGCATCCGGCTCCAGCGCGATCATCGCCATCAGCCGGAAATCCTGTGTTCCAAGCCGGAAAGTATCCCCCGGCTGCAGCCCCAAACGGTCGGCCAGCACCCGGTCCATTACCCCGCCGGGCAACCCGTCCGCGCCCGCCAGCGCCTCTTCCAGCGGCATCTCAGGCGCCAGCTGCATCTCGCCTTTCAGGGGATACAACCCATCCACCGCCTTCACCTGGGTCAGCCCGCGCTCCTCTCCCACTGTCGCCATGGAACGGAACTCGGCAATTTCGGAATGGCGCCGCGCGGTCCGGTCCAGCCAGGCGCGCTCTTCTTCAGTGGCAAACCGGTAGGTGAAATTCAGTTCGGCATCGCCGCCCAGGATGGTTGCGCCCTCGCGCTCCAGCCCGGTTTCAATGGAGGCACGGATGGAGCCGATGGCGGCAATCACCCCGACCCCCAGCGCCAGGCAAGCCAGGAAGATGCGAAACCCTTTCAGGCCGCCGCGCAGCTCCCGCAGGGCAAAACGCCAGGCGAGGCGGAACGCCGCAGCATTCATTCTGCAGCCTCGCGCGCCGCGGCGTCATCCACCCGTCCGTCGCGCAGCCGCACCACCCGGTCGCAACGTGATGCCAGCTCCGGCGCGTGGGTGACCATCACCAGTGTCGCGCCATAGCGGTCGCGCAAACCGAACAAGAGGTCCATCACCGCGGCGCCATTGGCCTCATCCAGATTTCCGGTCGGTTCATCCGCCAGCAGGATCGCAGGCCGCGGTGCCAAGGCGCGCGCCAGCGCCACCCGCTGCTGCTCGCCGCCCGACATCTGCGCCGGGAAGTGGCCTGCCCGATGGCCAAGGCCCACGGCTTCCAATTCGGCCTGCGCGCGGGGGAAGGCATCCTTGACGCCTGCCAGCTCCAAAGGCGTCGCCACGTTTTCCAGCGCCGTCATGGTCGGGATCAGGTGAAAGCTCTGGAACACAACGCCCATGTTGTTGCGCCGGAACCGGGCCAGCGCGTCCTCGTCCATCGCGGTCAGGTCCTGGCCCAGGGCATTTACAGTTCCGCCGGTCGCCTGCTCCAGCCCGCCCATCAGCATCAGCAGCGAAGACTTGCCCGAACCCGACGGCCCCACCAGCCCCAGCGTCTCCCCCTGCCGCACGTCCAGCGAGATGCCGTGCAAAATCTCTACCGGGCCGGTATTGCTATTCAGGGTCAAACTCGCATCTAAAAGATGCAGAACGGGGCTGTTTTGATCGGTCATCGGGTCTGCCTGTTGGATGCACCTAACCGATATGGAGTATTTGCCGCGATGCGCAAGACATTGGCACTGCTGAGTTTGCTGCTTTTTACCGGTGCTGCCTGGGCAGAGCCGCTGCGGATCACCGCGCTCGGCGACAGCCTGGTGCAGGGCTACGGGCTGCCGCAGGGCCAGGGGCTGGTGCCGCAATTGGAGCGCTGGCTGAACGGCAACGGCGCCGAGGTCACGCTGCAAAACGCAGGCGTTTCCGGCGACACCACCGCCGGCGGGGCAGAGCGTGCGGAGTGGACCCTGTCAGACAACCCCGACGGGCTGATCGTGCTTCTGGGCGGCAACGACATGCTGCGCGGGCTGGACCCGCAGGAGGCGCGCGGCAACCTGACGCGCATCCTGCAAACTGCGCAGGACAAGGGGATCGCGGTCCTGCTGATCGGCATGAAGGCGCCGCGCAACTACGGCCCGGAGTACAAGCAGGATTTCGATGCGATCTATCCGGAGCTCGCGGCAGAGTACGGCGCGGTACTGCACCCGGATGCCTTTGCCGGCATCGCCGCTGAAGCGGGCAATGATCCCGCCGCTGCACAAGGCTTCATGCAGGACGACGGCATACACCCCAACGCCCGCGGCGTTGCGTTGAATGCGGCCGCTATCGGCCCGGCTGCCCTGCAGCTGGTAGCTGCCATAGGCCATTGAAAACAGCCCCGGCCATCAGGGCTGTTTGAAACTCTCGGTGCAGATCAGAGGATCAGGAGACCAGCGCGATATCCACTGCGGATTCGCGGCCGTCGCGGCCTGCGCGCAGCTCATAGGTCACTTTCTGATTGTCTGCGAGCCCGGTCAGGCCGGAACGCTCAACTGCGGAAATATGGACAAAAATGTCCTTGCCGCCATCTTCGGGTGCAATAAAGCCGTAGCCTTTGGTGGTGTTGAACCATTTGACGGTGCCAGTGGCCATCGTCGTCTTCTCCTAAGTCGTCTCAGTTCTCTGCCCGCTTATGCGGCAGTCCGGCAAGGTTTGCAGATGATCATGACCGTGCCGGGTAAGGAACAGTGATGGCATTCGCGTAACATTGCTGTGACAGAATTGGGTACGAATCCCCCTCAGCGCAAGAAAAATGCGCGGTGACGCGGGGTTCCGGGGCCGATTCCGGCGGCAGAGCGCCTAATGAACCGTCAGTTGTGCGCCTATAGCACAGTCACCACCGTGCCCAGCGGCACCCGCGCGTACAGATCCACCACATGCTCGTTCATCATCCGGATGCAGCCGTTTGACACCGAATGGCCAATGGTCTGCGGCTGGTTGGTCCCATGAATGCGGAAATAGGTGTCGATGCCGTTCTGGAACAGATACAGCGCCCGCGCCCCCAGCGGATTGTCCGGCCCGCCCGGCTGGATGTACTCATTGTCGATGAACTTGGCATAGGCCCGCGGGTCGCGCTCGATCATCTCGTCGGTGGGGCGCCAGGTCGGCCACTCCTTCTTGCGCTCGATCACCGCCTTGCCGGTGAACTCCAGCCCCGCCTTGCCGACGCCGACGCCATACCGCATCGCCTTGCGCTTGTCGGTCACGAAATAGAGGTAGTAGGAGCGCGGCAGCACCAGGATCTGGCCGGGGGCAAAATCCTTGCGGATGCGCACCTCCTGCGGTGTGGGATCAAAGGGCGCGGGCTCCTTCTTGCGGGCCAGCGCGGGCAGCGGCAGCAGTGCCGCCGTTGCGGCTGCGGTGCCCGTGGTCAGAATTTTCCGGCGTGAAAACATGGCCAAACCTCCGAACGTCAACTGTATCTCCCTTCATCTTCCGGCGGCGGCGGCAGGCGGTCAACGGGTTTTGGCGGATGTTATGCAAACTGTTGCACCGGATGCAGGCTGTTGCACGCGCGGGTGCCGCGGCTATACCGGGGCAAACAGCCAAAGGAGCCGTCATGGGCGCCAAGACCCTCACCTGCCTCGCCTGCGCCCAGTTGAACCGGGTGCCGGAGGAGAAACTCGGCAGCGGCCCGAAATGCGGCAGCTGCGGCGCGGCGCTGATGCCGTCCAAGCCCTTGGACGTGGATCCGGCCACGCTGCAAAAGGCGGTGCAGAACGACGACGTGCTGCTGGTGGCGGATTTCTGGGCGCCCTGGTGCGGCCCCTGCCGGATGATGGCGCCGGAATATGCCAAGGCCGCCAAGGCCCTGGCTGGCCGCGCCCGGCTGGTCAAGCTCAACACTCAGGACCACCAGTCCACCGGCGCCCGCTACCGCATCCGCGGCATCCCGGCGCTGATTGCCTTTGAGCGCGGCAAGGAAAAGAAACGCCAGGCCGGCGCGCTGCGGTCAGGCCAGATCATCAGCTGGCTGCGCGGCTGATACCGCGGGCCTTGCGGGGGCAGGTTTGCTGCAGCGGAAAGATCAGGTTCAGAACGGGTCCAGCCCCGGGCTGCAGCCAGCCTTGGGGCCGCTGCCCCTCCTGGCGCCGGCGCTGTGCTCCCCGCTGCCGCTGCGCCACAGCTGGAACGCAAGCATTCCCAGCATCAGGACCACAGCCGCAACGGGATACAGAAGCAGCACCAGCCAAAGCGGCCAGCCACCGATCATGCTGGCAGCAACGGCCAGCACCAGGCCGCCCACTGCGCCGAATAACGCGCTGATCCAGGCCATGCAGCCCTTCCCCCCAATAATCCCCATCCAACAGCAAACTAGGGCGCAGCCTGCCATCAGGCAACTGCGCACATGACACTTGCACGCGATTCCTGCGGAACCGGCTATGTCAAAGGTGGTGTTATCCGAACCTCAGTCCGGCGCCCTGCCGCCTGCCTCAGGCGGCGGCCAGATGGCCGGATGGGGGCAGCCTGCCGCCAGGCCCGCCCGCTTGGCTGCGCCAGTACATCAGGGCGGTTGCCAGTAGCGCAGTTGCAGAGCCCGCTGCCGGATAGATCACAATGCAGACCCACAGCGGCAGCCCGGCAGCGGCATAACCCGCAACCGCGGCACACAGGCCCGCAACCATACCCAGAATGACACCTGCCCAGGCCATGACGTCTCCAACCAAACCGCGCAGCGCGGACCCGAGCGCCCCGCTGCTTCTCTCCCTATCATCCGGCCAACTGTGTTGTAAAAAGGTTAAGATTGCGGCGGCAGCAGCATTCCTGCGCAAATAACCGGCCCGCGCGTCATTTCGAGGTCAGCGCCACCCCGTCCTTGGCCTTGGGCATCCGGCCCTTGCCCTGCTCCAGCACATGCGCCAGCTCATGCACCAGCAGTTGCGGGTTCTTGGCGTCGCCCGGCTTCATGAAGTAAATGTCGTTGCCATAGGTGAAGGCCTTGGCCTTCAGCTCCTTGCAGACATCCTTGGCGTTGCCGCCCACGTGCACCTGCACCTTGGCAAGCTTCGCCTTGGAGAAATGCGCCTCCAGAGCTTTGCGCACATCGCCGGGCAGTTTCTTGCCAGAGGTGCCTTCCGGTTCCGTCTTCAGCTTCTTGCGCTTGGCCTTCTTGCCACCCAGCGCCTCGACCTGCGCCTTCACGTCTTCCGGTTTCAGGGGCATGGGAGATCCTTCTCAACGCTTCAACCAATACAGGGCGCGCCGGGCGCCTGAGGTGAGGGTAGCGCAGAGCGGGGAAAAGGCGAAACGGTGGGCCGACGGATGTATTGCTTTCTTGGGACGTGTCGCACAGCGGCACGGCCCGCGCCTGACCTTCCCCCCGGGAAGGCGCATCCGCGCCCTCCCAAGGTCAGACGCGGGCCTTGTGTTGCCCAATTCTGCTCGTAACCAGGCTGGGCGCTTGTTAAAAGGTTTGGTGAAGAGTTCGAGCAGCAGCTTTTCAAACGGCTTTGCAGAATTCTTCTGGGTGGCTTTCAATGTACTCCACCATTTCGAGTACAAGACTTGGCACAACGGCTTCTGCCTCCAGACGTTGCCCTGCTGGGGAACGCTCCATTGCTTCTTTCATTTGGGCGTTGGCGCGTCTCAAGGCTGAACGGAAAGCGCTATTCCGAGCGTCACCTGGAACCTCATCCAAGTGCCTTAGAATAGGGGTCAAATCATTAGCGACGCGTTCCACATCGTCGGCTAGTTTTGTTTGGCTGAGCTTTCTTAGGCAAGATGCAACGTCAGCTGACATGAAGCCCGCATTTCCCATGAATTGCAGGAAACCTCCGTTAAGGATTTGGGCGCGGAAGTACTCCAAGCAGAAGAAAGTCATCTGACCTTCGGTCAACAGACCCTCAGAAACCAGTTGCCTCAGCGTATCCACTTTGAGCGCTTCCAGCGCAGCCCAGATCTCTTCTGAGGCAAACTCACCGAGCAGTCGGATGTAGTAATCTTCGATCTTCAGGTCGGGATCGGTTTCGGGAGACAGAAAATCTGTCTCCCGGATTGTTGGCTTTGGCAGGATCAATTGACTTCCTGCCATAAGCCGCTTCAGCCAGTTCACCGCACAAACTTCTTGTGCTTCAACCGCTTGGGCTCCAGTGCGTCGGGACCCAGGCGGCGCTTCTTGTCCTCCTCGTAGTCCTCGAAGTTGCCCTCGAACCACTCCACATGGGCGTCGCCCTCGAACGCCAGGATATGCGTGCAGATCCGGTCGAGGAAGAAACGGTCGTGCGAGATCACCACGGCGCAGCCGGCGAAATCGACCAGCGCGTCTTCCAGCGCCCGCAGGGTTTCCACGTCCAGGTCGTTGGTCGGTTCGTCGAGCAGCAGCACGTTGCCGCCCTCTTTCAGAAGCCGCGCCATGTGCACGCGGTTGCGCTCACCGCCCGACAGCAGCGACAGTTTTTTCTGCTGGTCGCCGCCCTTGAAGTTGAAGGAGGAGCAATAGGCGCGGGAGTTTACCTGCGCGTCGCCCAGCTCGATGATCTCGGCACCGCCGGAGATCGCCTCCCACACGGTGTCGTTGTCGTTCAGGTCATCGCGCGACTGGTCGACATAGCTGAGTTTCACGGTGTCGCCGTATTCCACCGAGCCCACATCGGGCTGCTCCTGGCCGGTCAGCATCTTGAACAGGGTCGACTTACCGGCGCCGTTGGGGCCGATCACGCCGACGATGCCACCCGGCGGCAGCGAGAAGTCGAGGCCTTCGATCAGCTGCTTGTCGCCGTAGTGCTTGGCGAGGCCATTGACCTCGATCACCTTGGAGCCGAGGCGCGGGCCGTTCGGAATGACGATCTGGGCACGGCCGACTTTCTCGCGCTCGGACTGCGACGCCATCTCGTTATAGGCAGCAATACGGGCCTTGGATTTCGCCTGGCGGGCTTTCTGGCCCTGGCGCATCCATTCCAGCTCGCGCTCCAGCGTCTTCTGCTTGGCCTTGTCCTCGCGGGCTTCCTGCTCCAGGCGCTTGGCCTTCTGCTCCAGCCAGGCGGAATAGTTGCCCTCGTAGGGAATGCCGCGGCCGCGGTCGAGTTCCAGGATCCAGCCGGTGATGTCATCCAGGAAGTAACGGTCGTGGGTGACGCAGAGGATGGTGCCCTTGTAGTCAATGAGGTGCTGCTGCAGCCAGGCGATGGTCTCGGCGTCCAGGTGGTTGGTCGGTTCGTCGAGGAGCAGCATGTCAGGCGCTTCCAAGAGCAGCTTGCACAGCGCCACGCGGCGGCGTTCACCGCCCGACAGGTCGGCGATCTTGGCGTCATCCGGCGGGCAGCGGAGCGCCTCCATGGATACGTCGACCTGGCTGTCCAGGTCCCACAGGTTCTGAGCGTCGATCTCATCCTGCAGCTTGGCCATCTCCTCGGCGGTCTCGTCCGAGTAGTTCATCGCCAGCTCGTTGTAGCGGTCCAGGATGTCCTTCTTGGCCTGCACGCCCAGCATGACGTTTTCGCGCACGCTCAGGCTCTCATCCAGCTGCGGCTCCTGCGGCAGGTAGCCGACCTTGGCGCCTTCCGCGGCCCAGGCCTCGCCGGTGAAATCCTTGTCGAGGCCGGCCATGATCTTCATCAGCGTGGACTTACCGGCGCCGTTGACGCCGACCACACCGATCTTCACGCCGGGCAGGAAGGAGAGGTGGATGTTTTCAAAGCATTTCTTGCCACCCGGGTAGGTCTTGGAGACACCCTGCATGTGGTAGACGTACTGGTAGGAGGCCATGTGCTCGCTCCGTTAAGGGGGAAATTCGCTGGCGGGAGTGATAGCGGATGGGCGGCGGCGGGGCAATGCGGGAAGCAGGCCTGCGCGAGGGGGTGCCAAGCGTGCACCCCCTGTGCACCCCCTGTGCACCGGGGCGTGCCGTTTGGGCCCGCGCCGGGCTGGTGGCGCGGGCCGGCAATGGCTCGCTGGCTACGCAAAGCTGCCCAGCGTCAGGTCTTCTAGTTAAAAGCGTTCAGAAGCTTGTCGGTGACGGAGGGGCTGTCGATGATGATGCCTTCTTCTTCCATCCGGCGCGTAACACGCGGCATCAGCTTGGAGACAGAGGATCTGCCGACCTCCCGGCCCATGTCGGCTCCGCGGGTCATCAGCGCGGGCGTTTTTTGGATGAGAGCCTGTCCTGGCGCTGTTTGGTAAAAGGCTGCGATGCCTTGAATTTCGCTCTTAGTGAAAAGGTCCAGATAGATATCCTTGGTGCGCTTCTGCATTTCTTCTGTGAAGCTCGCAACAAACTCTTCCATGATAATGTCCATGAAGGAATCCAGATCGCTGACCCGGATTCCTTTTTCTTGAAGGTCGTTGTTCATGGCACTCAGAATGAGTTGCCTTTGGGATTGCAAGGCAGCTTCGAACAGTTCAGCCGTCACCGTTTCAGTGACAATAAACTCCAGATCTTCGTTCACACCTGCCATGGCGGAACCGGTAAAGAGAGTGCTGAAAACAATGGACGCGGCAATGTTTCGAAGTTTGAGCAATGGAGGTCTCCAATAAAAAAGCGAGGCGGTATATTCCGTGTTACAGCAACACCTGAAGGCGAGGTCAACAAGCGAGCAGGCACTTTTTTGATGGGGTGAGATGCCATCGTTTGTTGCGGGCTGGTGGTGCTGAATATCTCTCCAGCACATTGATCAAGCGCAACAAATGTCCCGCGCCCGTGCCCTAGACAGGGGCCAGGAACAAGGCACCCGAAGGGCAGGTCCCCATGACGCAGTGGCACAGATACAGGACGGGGCTGGCGCTGGCGGCGGCGCTCTGTTTTGCGCTGCTGGCGGGGGTGCATGCGGCGCGGCCGGTTGCGGCGGATCCGGGGGTTGCGGCCTTTGGTTTTGCCGCCTCGGATATCTGCAGCTTTGGCGGCGGCGAAGACCGCCAAGGCTGCCCGAATTGCACCCTGGCGGCGGGGGCGGTGCTGCCCCAGGCCAAGGCACCTGTGCATTCCTGCCTATACCGCCGCACGGCAACTGCCGCGCGCGGCGGCTGGATCGCGGCACTGGGCGTTGTGTCCATCTACCAGGCCCGGGCGCCGCCTGCCTTCACATGACAGCCACCGCCGGGACCCCCGGCACATCTGACATGTGAACAAACGGAACTGACTGATGACACTCATGAACATCGCTTCGGCGGCGCTGCTGGCGGCTGCCTTTGGAACCGCGGCCCAGGCCCATGCCACCCTGGAACAGCAGGAGGCCGCAACCGGCAGCTTTTACAAGGGCGTGATGCGGATTGGCCACGGCTGCAGCGGCGAGGCCACCCTGAAGTTGCGGATAACCATCCCAGAGGGTGTGATTTCGGTGAAGCCGATGCCCAAGGCGGGCTGGACGCTGGAGACTGTGACCGGCGATTACGCAAACAGTTACGACTACTACGGCAAGACGCTCACCTCCGGCGTCAAGGAAATCATCTGGACCGGCGAGCTGCAGGATGACTTCTACGATGAGTTCACCTTCCGCGCCAAGCTGGACGGCTCGCTGGAGCCGGAGGCGATGCTGTTCTTCCCCACCGTGCAGGAATGCGCCAGCGGAGAAAACAGCTGGAGCGAAATCCCGGCGGCAGGCCAGGACCCGCATGACCTGGCGCATCCGGCACCGGGTCTGCATCTGACCGCGCCCGCCGCGCATACCCACTGACGCGGCCCCGCCGGAACACCGGTTTGCGGAACACCGGCAGGGGCTGGCGGCTCTGGCCCCTTGGCGTTTCGCGGTGCAGCTGCCCCGTCTCATGGCGGCTGCACCATCTGCAGGGCGGACAGGTGCTGCCGTACTTCCGCTGTTCTGCACTGCCGCCCGCAGGCGGCAATTGATCTCTCCCAAAAACTATGCGCATCAAGGCCTTCATGGTTTGCAAGCTGCCGCATATCCGCCCAGGCCAGAGCGTCGGGCTGCTCGGAGGGTCCTTTGATCCGCCGCACCGCGGCCATGCGGCGATTTCCCATGCGGCACTGAAACGCTTCGGGCTCGACCACCTGTTCTGGCTGGTGTCGCCCGGCAACCCGCTGAAGACCCGCCAGCCTGCGCCCCTGCAGCGCCGGATCGCCGCGGCAGAGGCGCTGGTGCAGCATCCCCGCATCCATATCAGCGGCATCGAGGCGGACCTTGGCACCCGCTACACCGCCCAAACCCTGCGCCACCTGCGCCGCCGCCATCCCGGCGTGCGCTTTGTCTGGCTGATGGGGGCCGACAACCTGACCCATTTCCACCGCTGGAAAGACTGGCAGCAGATCCTCGACACGGTGCCGGTGGGGGTGCTGGCGCGGCCCGGCGACCGGATCTCAGCCCGGTTTTCACCCGCCGCGCGGATCTACCGCCACGCGATGCTGAAAGGCAGCGAAAGCCGCCTGCTGGCGCAGGCCGACAGCCCGGCCTGGTGTTTCGTGAACCTGCCGATGGTGGAGGCCAGCTCGACCGAAATCCGCGCCCGCGGCGGCTGGTCAGCGACGGAGGGCGGCTGAGGCCAGCCCGGCCGACAGCACCACCGTCAGCCCTGCCCAGGTCCAGGCGTCCGGCAGCTGGCTGAACACCGCCCAGCCAAGGCCAACCGCGGCGGCCAGCTGGAAATAGACCATCGGCGCCAGCTTCACCGCCTGCACCCGGCCATAGGCAAACAGCAGCAGGAGGTTGCCCAGCATCGAGAACGCCGCACTCCCCACCGTCAGCGCGGCGGTGGACGGGGTGAACTCCGGCAGGCTGGCGAGGCCCAGCGGCAGCATCAGCAGGGCCGACAGCAACAGCTGCGTCAGGCTCAGCTCCAGCGGTGTGCCGACATGCGCCAGCCAGCGCGAGCTGGTCAGGAAGCCGCCGTAGAAACAGCCCGCCAGCACCGCCCAGAGCAAGTTGGCGGAGCCGCCGAACCCCGGCCGCACCACCATCAGCACGCCCAGGAACCCCAGCGCCATCAGCAGGCTGCGCAGGCCGGTTGCCTGCTCGCGCAACAGCAGCACTGACAGCACATAGCTGACCACCGGCCCGATGAAGAAGGCGGCAAAGACATTGGCCAGCGGCTCTGTCTGCAGCGCCAGCTGGATGGAGAAGATACCGCCGGTCAGCAGCCCGGCCCGCAGCCACAGCCGCCAGTCGCCCAGCAGGGAGAACGCCCGGCGCGGCACAAAGGGCAGGATCAGCGCGGTGCCGATGGCAAAGCGGGACCAGGCGACAAAGGCGGGCGTCGCCAGCCCGGCGCCGGTCAGCAGTTTCCCGCACAGGTCGCCTGCGGGGATCATTGACATGGCCGCGAACATGAGGAGTACTGCCTGAAACATGGCTGCCAGCGGTAGCAGGACTTGCCCGTGTGAAAAAGCCCGGACCTTGCGGCGCAAAGCTGCGGATCGGGGATTGAAGTAGAGCCGCTCCTGACCCTAAAAATGAACAAGATGACTTCACGCCGGACATTCCTCCTTTCCGGGCTTGCCGCTTTGGCGGGCTCCTCCGCGCTGGCCAATGCGCCGGCGGTTTCCTTGCGGCCTGTTGCCCGCAAGGTGAGCTCTCTGGCCGCGGGTGCCGATGGCCTCAAGGCGCTGATCGAACGCGCGGGCCTGCGCGGCGAGGCTGTTTGTGCAGTGGCGGATGTGAAGACCGGCAAGCTGCTGGAATCCTCTGGCGGCTCTCAGGCCCTGCCGCCCGCCAGCGTCGCCAAGGCGCTGACCGCGCTTTATGCGCTGGATGTGCTGGGCGCGGACCACCGGTTTGAGACCCGCATCCTCGCCACCGGCGGCGTGTCCGGTGGCGTGGTCAAGGGCGACCTGATCCTGGCCGGCGGCGGCGACCCGCTCTTGAACACCGACCATCTGGCGCTGCTGGCAAAATCGCTGAAGACCGCCGGTGTGCGCGAGGTGCGCGGCAAGTTCCTGGTCTGGGACGGCGCGCTGCCGTCGGTCAAAACCATCGACCCGGACCAGCCCGATCATGTTGGCTATTCCCCTGCGGTCAGCGGTATCTCGCTGAACTTCAACCGGGTGCATTTCGAATGGAAACGCGCCGCCAGCGGCGGCTGGGCAATCACCATGGACGCCCGCACCGAGAAATACCGCCCCGAAGTCGCTACCGCCCGGATGGCGATCCAGTCCCGCGCGGTGCCGGTCTATACCTATGCGGAGAAGGGCGGGGTGGATCACTGGACCGTCGCCTCCAAGGCGCTGGGCAAGGGCGGGTCCCGCTGGCTGCCGGTGCGCAATCCGGCGGCTTATGCGGGGGACGTGTTCCGCACTATGGCACGCGCCAATGGCATCAAGCTGTCCAAGCCCAAGGAGACCCGCGCGCTGCCGTCTGCCACCCTGCTGGCCCAGCACCACAGCCCGCCGCTGGATGTGCTGCTGAAGGCGATGCTGAAATACTCCAACAACCTGATGGCTGAGATGATCGGCATGTCCGCCACCGCCGCCCGCGCGGGCCGCCCGGCCTCGCTCAAGGCGTCGGCGGCGGAGATGAGCCGCTGGGCCGCCGCCAAATACGGCATGTCCGGCAGCCGGCTGGTGGATCACTCCGGCCTTGGCGGGGACTCGCGGATGACACCGGCGGATCTGACCGGCGCGCTGGTGGCCGCCTACAAGGCGGGCCAGCTGAAGCCGCTTTTGAAACCGTTCCAGATGCGCGACGCCAAGGGCCGCACCATCAAGGGCCACCCGATCAAGGTTGCCGCCAAGACCGGCACCCTGAACTTTGTCTCCGGTCTTGGCGGCTTCATGACTGCGGCGGACGGCACCGTGCTGGCCTTTGCCATCTTTACCGCGGATCAGAACACCCGCAACCGCCTGACGCGGGCGCAGCGCGAACGCCCCCAGGGCGGGCGCAGCTGGAACCGCCGCGCCAAGCAGCTGCAGCAGCAGCTGATCGAACGCTGGGGCGCGGTTTACGGCAGTTAGGGCCTGACTGGTCTGGGAAAGTTTTCACTTTCTGGACGTTTGCGCTGGGCCAGTTTGCGGGCAAACCGGCGGGTGGCATCTGCCTGCCCGGAGTGCAAAGGACCAGACCATGACCGAGCGTATCAATGACCACGGACAGCCCATCGGTGCCCCTCTGCCGGACTGGCAGGGCGCGCGCCTGCCCGGCCACGACGGTATGGCAGGCCGCTATTGCCGGGTGGAGCCGCTGGACGCCGCGCGCCACACAGCGGATCTGTTTGCCGCCTTCAGCCAGGACCCCAGCGGCGCGATCTGGACCTATATCCCCTGGGGGCCGTTTGGCACCGAAACCGAACTGCGCGCCTGGATCCAGGGTGCCAGCGGCGTCGACGCGCAGCCCTATTTCGCCATCGTCAACACCGCCAGCGGCCGGGCCGAAGGTGTTGCCAGCTACATGCGGATCAAGCCGGAGCACGGCGTTATCGAAGTTGGCGGCATCACCTATGCACCCGCCTTGCAGCGCACCCCCGCCGCGACGGAGGCGATGTTCCTGATGATGGCGCGGGTGTTCAATGACCTGGGCTACCGCCGCTATGAATGGAAATGCGACGCCCTGAACGCTGCCTCCTGCCGGGCAGCGGAGCGGCTGGGCTTTACTTACGAGGGGCTGTTCCGCCAGGCCGTCGTCTACAAGGGCCGCAACCGCGACACCGCCTGGTATGCGGTGCTGGACAGCGAATGGCCGCGGCTGGAGGCGGCCTATGCTGAATGGCTCGACCCTGGCAATTTCGACGCTGACGGGCAGCAAAAACAGAGCCTAAAAAGGCTGATTGAGGCCCACAGGGGTTAATCCGCTTCCGCCACTGTCCGCCCGGTTTGCGGGTCATACAATCCGCCGCCCAGATGCGCGTGGCCCCAGCCCATGATCTGCAGCAGCAGCACCTCCAAGCTACGGCCCTCCTCCGTCAGCGCATAGCGGTAGCGCACCGGCCGGTCCTGATAGGCCTCCCGCGCCACCAGCCCCAGCGCCATCAGCCGCTTCAGCCGCTCTGACAGCAGGTTGGCGGCGATATGCTCCTCGCTTGCCTGCAGCTCCTGAAACGTATGCTTGCCGTGCCACATCAGGTCGCGCACCACCAAGAGCGTCCACTTGTCCCCCAGCACATCCAGCGTGCGGGCAATCGAACAGCGCGAGCGGTACTTGGTCTGCGGCTTGGTCACGGCACGTCTCCTAAGGGTATTAGCCCTCTCACACTAAGAGACTTTAAAAATGAAAGCCACTGGCGCATAGTCACTTTAATTTTGAAAGTGAGTCGCGCAGCAAGGGAGACGCGCCGCATGAACGCCATCGGAAACACGCCGCTTGTTCAATTGAAGCATCTGACCACCCCGGACATGGCCGAGGTCTGGGTGAAATGGGAGGGCGCCAACCCAACCGGGAGCATGAAGGACCGGATGGCGCTGTCGATGATCGAAGGGGCGGAGCGGCGCGGCGATCTGAAACCCGGCGGCAGGGTGGTGGAATACACCGGCGGCAGCACCGGCAGCTCGCTGGCGATGGTCTGCGCCACACGCGGCTACCAAGCGCATTTCGTCTCTTCCAATGCGTTCTCGGAGGAAAAGCTGCAGACCATGCGCGCCTATGGCGCCGAGGTGGAGATCATCCACGCCGAGGGCGGCATCCTGACCGCCAGCGTGATCGACCGCACCATCGCGCGGGCCAGGGAACTGGCGGCGGAGCCGGATGTGTTCTGGACCGATCAGGTCAACAACATGGACAACAAGCGCGGCTATCACGGTATGGCGCGGGAGATCCTGTCGCAGCTGGACGGGGCGGTGGATGAGTTTGTCATGGCCACCGGCGGCGGCGGCTGCATCTCCGGCAATGCCGAGGTGCTGAAGGAGGTGAACCCGGCAACCCGCATCATCGCCATCGAGCCGTACTACGTGCGCAACCTGTCGGGCGGCGACACCAGCGGCACCCATCAGCTGGAGGGGATCGGGCTGTCCTTCCTGCCGAAAATCCTGCGCCGCGACCTGATCGACGACGTGGTGCCGGTCCGGGACGAGGACGCCTTTGCCGCTGCCCGCATGCTGGCGCAGCAGGAAGGCTTGCTGGGCGGTATTACCTCCGGCGCCAATATCTGGGCGGCGCTGCAGCGGGCGCGCGAACTGGGGCGGGGCAAACGGGTGGTCACCGTGGTGATCGACACCGGCCTGCGCTATCTGAACTCTGCTCTGTACCGGTGAAAAAAAGTACGGCCGGCGCGGGGTGAGCGCCGGCCGGGTCCCCGGAAGCACTGCTCAGGTGCCGGAAGTTTCCAGCACGCCGGCCTCACGGCGCATCATGTCCCTGGCCAGATCGCTGAGGATCTCCATGCTGAAGCCACCCATCTGCCGGTGGAGAGCCTGGACCGCGGTCCAGATGTCCTCGCGGCGGATATTGTCCAGCAGTTCATGGCCGCTCCAGGTCAGGCCGCGCACATGCCAGTTGCCGTTCGACAGCCGGCTGAACTGCGCCAGCCCGGCGCTTTCCAAGAGGCTCAGGTGATAGGACAGCTTGCGGGCCTCGGCGTCGGGCAGGCACTCCTCCGCGGGCAGCATCATTGCTTCGGCAGAAGAGCGCGGCAGGGCGCAGAACGCCTCTCTGCCGCCCTCAATCTCAAGCAGAAGCCTGCGGATTTCACCTATGTCTCTTTGCCACCTGACCATGAACCGATTCCCAACACGCGTCGAACTAGCGCGAAATGGGAGTTGGTCAAATTTTCTGCAAGTCTGCGTTGTGCAACCCCGCCATGCGCGGGCAGCAAGGGAAGCTGCGTCAACTTCTGGCGTCAGACCATGTGCCGCGCCCGTGCGCCGCGCTCGATTGCGGCGGCGTGCAGCCGGTCGATGTTCAGCTCGTAGCGGACCTCTGCCAGGAACTCCAATTCGGTCTCGCCCAGCACCCCGTCGGCTGCCGCCACATCGCAGGACAGCGCGTAAGCCGTTTCAAACAGCCGCTCCGGCAGGTCGCCGCGGATCAGGCCGAACAGCGCCTCCAGCCCGTCCTCCTGCTCAAACAGGTCGAACACGGTGCGGGAAATGCGGGCCACCCGGTCGATGTCATAGTCGGCAAACACCGGCAGCATGTTCACTGCCGACTGGATCTTGACCAGTTCGGCGGTGCGGATGTTCTCGTCCGAGGCAGATACCGCCACCATCAGCGCCACCAGGCAGTCCTGCGGGGACATCGGGTGCGGGGTTTGCTCTGTCATGGACGAATTCCTTGTCTGGAAATATTGCGATGCAATCAGGATAGGTATGCCCGCAGCCGGGTTCAACGGCAGACCGCGCGCTGCGGCAATTTTTGCGC
The DNA here is from genome assembly GCF_000813905.1 of Leisingera sp. ANG-M6. Taxonomy (NCBI): domain Bacteria; kingdom Pseudomonadati; phylum Pseudomonadota; class Alphaproteobacteria; order Rhodobacterales; family Roseobacteraceae; genus Leisingera; species Leisingera sp. ANG-M6. Next base: position 23,516 of record NZ_JWLG01000015.1, on the reverse strand, counting down.
GGCTGCGGCCCGCAAATCCCCGTGCCGGCAGGGCTGCCATTATTGACTCATGCTGCACAGGCACAATAGAGGGAAGGGCCGGATGCATGGGGCATCCGGGATGATCACGCGGCACCCCGATAGCTGACAGAACTGCCGCCGATGGAGAACACAAATGTCTGATGTGCGCGAAGAAGCTCTGAAGAGCAAAGCCTGGCCGTTTGAAGAAGCCCGCCGGGTTCTCAAACGTTATGCCAAGGGCGCGCCGGAAAAGGGCTATGTGCTGTTCGAAACCGGCTATGGCCCGTCAGGCCTGCCGCATATCGGCACCTTCGGCGAGGTCGCCCGCACCACCATGATCAAGAAGGCGTTTGAGACCATCTCGGATATCCCGGCCAAGCTGATCTGCTTTTCCGATGACCTCGATGGCATGCGCAAGGTGCCGGGCAACGTCCCCAACCAGGAGGCGCTGGCAGAGCACCTGCAAAAGCCGCTCACCTCGGTGCCGGACCCGTTCGGCACGCATGAGAGCTTTGGCCACCACAACAACGCCATGCTGCGCCGGTTCCTCGACACCTTCGGGTTCGAGTATGAGTTCTATTCGGCCACCGAATTCTATGGCTCCGGCCAGTTTGACGAGATCCTGAAGCGCGCCGTCGAGAAGTACGACGACATCATGGCGATCATGCTGAAGTCCCTGCGCGAGGAGCGCCGCCAGACCTATTCGATCTTCCTGCCGATCCACCCGGACACCGGCCGCGTTCTGTACGTGCCGATGAAGAAGGTGGACGCGGAAAACTATACCATCACCTTCGACGATGAGGACGGCAAGGAATGGACCCTGCCGGTGACCGGCGGCAACGTGAAGCTGCAGTGGAAGCCGGACTTTGGCGCCCGCTGGGCCGCGCTGGAAGTCGATTTCGAGATGTACGGCAAGGACCATTCCACCAACACGCCGATCTACGACGGCATCTGCCGGGTGCTGGGCCAGCGCGCGCCGGAGCATTTCACCTATGAGCTGTTCCTCGATGCCAACGGCCAGAAGATCTCCAAATCCTCCGGCAACGGCATCTCGATCGACGAATGGCTGACCTATGCCTCGACCGAGAGCCTGGCGTATTTCATGTACCAGAAGCCCAAGACCGCCAAGCGGATGCACTTCGACGTGATCCCCAAGGCGGTGGACGAATACCATCAGCAGCTGCGCGCCTACCACACACAGGACCTGAAGGCGCAGCTGAACAACCCGGTGTGGCACATCCACGGCGGCGACGTTCCGCAGTCGGACATGGTGGTGCCGTTCTCGATGCTGCTGAACCTGGCCTCCGCCTCCAGCGCCGAGGACAAGGCAACCATGTGGGGCTTCATCAACAAATACGCCCCCAACGCCACCCCCGACACCCATCCGGGCATGGATCAGGCGGCGGGCTTTGCGGTCGCCTATTTCAATGACTTTGTGAAACCCGCAAAGGAATTCCGCCTGCCCACCGATCAGGAGCGCGCAGCACTCAGCGATCTGGCGGATGCGCTGAAATCACCGGACGCAGCACTGGCTGCGATTGCCAAGAAGAACGAGATCGCAGGCAACGACGACCCGCTGCCCGAGGCCAACTTCGCGGATGAGGAATTCCTGCAATCGGTGGTCTTTGCCATCGGCAAGATCCACGGGTTTGAACCGCTGCGTGCCTGGTTCTCGGCGATCTACGAGGTGCTGCTGGGTGCGTCCCAGGGCCCGCGTTTCGGCGGTTTCATCGCGCTTTACGGCGTCGAGGACACCATCGCCCTGATCGAAAAGGCGCTGGCGGGCGAACTGGCCTGAACCTGCATTCAGGGACAATGAGACAGGGCGCGGTTTTCCGCGCCCTTTTCGTTTCAGCGATGCGGCGCACAGCGCGCCTGCGGCCTTCCCCTGCGCAAGAAAATTACCAAATCGCAAAAAATGTTTTGACGCTGCGTCACTCTGGTCTAACTTAAGGGAACGGACCGGGAGGGACAGATGCGCAGTGTTCTGTTTGCGGGGGTAAGTGTTTTTCTTCTGTCCTTTCCGGCAATAGCTCAGAAAGAGCCGGTCACATCGGTGATCGGCTCTCAGTTTGCGGCCTTCCTGAACAATGATGCAGAGACCGCGTTCACCTACGCCTCCCCGAATATCCGGCGGATTTTCGGCACGCCAGAGCGGTTTGGCGAGATGGTGCAGCAGGGCTATCCGATGGTCTGGCGCCCGGCTGAGGTGCGTTATCTGGATCTGCGCGAGGTGGCCGGCAGCCTGTGGCAGCGGGTGATGATCACCGATCAAAGCGGCGCCGTGCACCTCTTGGATTACCAAATGGTTAATCTGGAAAGCGGCTGGAAAATCAATGCGGTACACCTGCTGAAAGGGCAGGCTGACAGCGTCTGAACCCAGGGCAGCGTACGCACCGCTGGGCGGAATTTAACGCCCTTTCTGTACTTCCTTTTCCCCGAACGCGACATGCGCAGCAGGAAAGGAAGCTTCCATGAACAAGGCAATCACCGAAGGTCTGCAGCTGATGCCCCCCGCCTTTGCGGACGGGCTGGATGTCTGGTCCAGCGGCGACGGCACCCCCGGCTCTGACACCTATGACGGCGCCGCCAATGCGGTTTTTGTGGCGGCGGACGGCGATTTCGGCGGCTGCCTGGAAATGCAGAAGACCGAAAACACCCAGAAGCTGCGCTTCATGGGCCAGACACCTCTGGAGCCGGGCTGCTATCTGCAGATCAAAGTGAGAATCAAAGCCGTCAGCGGCGCGCTGCCCTCGGTCCGCGTGGCCGGCTGGGCGGCGCAAAGCAATGGCAGCCACATCAGCGGCGTTTCAGAAACCGCTCCGCAGGTCGCGCTCAGCACCTATGGCGAGGTGGTGGAGGTGACCGGCATCGTCGGCAGCGGCAGCCGCGGCGGCGTGGATATGCCGTGGGGCCGCAATGCGGCTTACGGCCACTTCGGCCTCGACCTCACCGGCGCCAACGGCGGCGTGGTGCGGATTGATGATATCGAGATCACCGACATCACCAGCGCCTTCCTGCGCGATATGCTGAACGTGGTGGACGTGACCGATTACGGCGCCATCGGCAACGGCAGCTTTGACTGCGCGGCTGCGTTTGAGGCCGCAGATGCTGCCGCAGACGGCCGCCGCATCCTGGTGCCTGCGGGCGAATACTACCTTGGCAGCACGGTGTCGCTGAACCACCAAGCGGTGTTCGAAGGAACGGTTGAGATGCCGGACAGCGCCATGCTGCTGCTGACAAAGAACTACAACTTCCCCGCCTATGCCGCCGCCTTCGGCAACGAGGAGCTGGGCTTCAAGAAGGCATTTCAGGCTCTGATCAACAACTCTGACCATGAATCGCTCGACCTGATGGGCCGCAAGATCACCGTCACCGGCCCCATCGACATGGCGGCGGCGGTGCCGAACAAATCCTCCTATGCAACCCGCCGCGTCATCCGCAACGGCCAGCTGGAGGCCGCCAGCAGTTCCGCCTGGGACACGGATGTTGTGACCTCGCAGGCGACCTACAGCGCGTCGGACTCCAAGAAGCTGACCAATGTGTCCAATATCGCCAACATCGCCGTCGGATCGCTGGTTGAGGGCGCGGGCGTGGGCCGCGAGATCTATGTGAAATCCAAGAACACCGGGGCCGGCGAGCTGACCCTCAGCGGGGCGCTTTATGATGCTGAGGGGACCCAGAATTTCACCTTCCGAGATTTCAAGTACCTGGTGGATTTCAGCGGTTTCAGCTCGCTCAGCAAGTTCGGGCTGCAGGATATCGAGTTCCAGTGCAACGGCCGCTGCAGCGCCCTGCGGCTGTCGCCCGCGGGATCCGTCACCTCGATCGACAGCTGCTTCATCTCCCGCCCCAAGGACCGCGGCATCACCTCCATCGGCACCGGCTGCCAGGGCATCCTGGTCGACAACTGCCAGTTCCTGTCGGACGAGGACCCGTTGGATGTGTCGCAGCGGGTCAGCATCGGGCTCAACGTCAACAACAACGACGCCAAGCTGCGCAGCAACCGTGCCACCCGCTTCCGCCACTTCGCGATCCTGGGCGGCAGCAACAACACAGTGACCGGCAACCATTTCTTTCAGGGCGATAGCGTGCCGAACGGGGTGCGCACCGCGGGGCTGGTGCTGACCTCCAACAACTGCACCTCCACCGTGTCCGACAACTATGTCGACAATTGCTTCATCGAATGGACCAACGAACGCGACTCCACCCCGGACTACACCGGCGGCTTCTCCTTCAGCGCGCTGTCTATCAACGCCAATGTGTTCCTGTCCGGCGATGTCGCGCCCTGGTTCAGCTACATCGTGGTGAAACCTTACGGCAGCGGCAACTTCCTCAACGGCGTCTCGATCACCGGCAACAAGTTCCGTTCCACCAATGGCAGCATCGACCGGGCGGAACGGGTCGACACCAGCTTTGCCGATCTCGACTTCAGCCGGTCCAAGAACGTGGTGGTCACCGGCAACATGTACCACAATGTCACCGCTCATTCCGCCAATCCGCTGCGGGTGCTGCATGACCAGTCCTCGGCGTCGTCGTCCTGGACCGTGGATTCAGACGGGGAGCTGCCGTTCCGTGGCTATGCACGCTTTGTCGACAGCGTGGTGGCGCAGGGGGCGCTGCGCACCAGCGGCAACAGTATCCGTTACCTCGCGCCCTATGCCGACGTGCTGCAGGGATCGAACAACGACGAAATCCGCCTGCGCTGGCAGGAGGCGGTCAAGGGCGAGGTGCAGGTGCTGATGCGGATGGACAGCTGATGTCAGCTGCCGGGCAGCAGATCAGCGGCGGCAAGGCGGAAGGCCTTGCCGAAGCCGCCGTTCAGATGCGCCGCCGTGATCCGGAAGCGGACAAAGCTGAAATCGGCAAACTGCAGGTACAGTTTGGCCTTGGGCTGATGGTGCAGATAGGCTTCCGCCAGCGCCTCATGCGCCGGATCGCTGCGCGGCACAAACGCCGCCTCTGCCAGCAGGCTGAGGCGCGGGTGGGTCAGCGCATCCCCCTTGCTGCCCGGCTCCCCCACCAGCAGCGAGCAGGCCGGGTGCTGCCGCAGTGCTCCGGTGTGCTGCGCCAGGTCCGAGACCAGGCTGACCGGGCATCCGTCCGGGTCCAGCCCGAAGGCCACCCGCGTCACCAGCGGCTGGCCACCCTCCAGCAGCACGCCAAGCGCAGCAAAGCGGGCGGTTTCCATCAGGCCGCGCGCCAGTGCGCGGGCTTCATCATCGGTGGGGCGGATCACATCGGCCATATCGCGCTTTCTGTCCTGGGAAAGGGTTCAGAATTTCTGCCACAGCCCCAGCTTCAGGCCAAGACTGCCGCCGCCCGCGCTGCGGTGCTCCAACCCCAGGATCAGCTCGCGCCCGGCAGGCAGCGGATAGCGCAGCGATGGCGTCAGCGTATAGGAAAACTGGGCGCCTTCCGGCTTGTAGGTCTCAATCTGCAGCATCGGTGCAGGTTTGCCAGGGCGGTTCAGCCCCAGGGTGGCATCAAGTTTCCAGGCTGCCGCCAGACCGCTGTTGCGCAGTTCATAGGCGGCATCTATGGCCAGCCAGCCGCTTGCTGTGGCGGTGCCGAAGCCACGCCCGTAGGACAGGGTCGTTCTCTGCATCAAGGCCCATTGGCCGCGGTAATGATTGCCGCCGAAGCCGGCCTCAACCGCAAGCCTGTACCTTTCCCCCGCGCGCAGCGGCATCCGTGCGAAGATCATCGCGTGCCCGGAGATATCCGCATTCTGGTTCAGATCCACCCCCAGCGTCAGCTTCGGCGTGATCCCGTAAGTGCCGTAATAACCCAGCTCATGCAGTGCGCCGCTGTCGGTCTGCCGGTAGGTGGCGCTGGCCGCGGCAAAGCCCTTGCCCGGTGCCTCCAGCCAAGCGCCGCCAGCCGCCGGCGGGGCCAGCAGCACGGCAAGACAGGCGGCATAGGCAGTTCTCATCCCTGGGCCTCATCACGAGTTCCTCAAGGGTTTGGCGTTATGGTTAAGGTTGTGTTAACCACAATGGTCGCTGCCCTGGGGTGTTCCGTAAAAAATGTCGTGCGCTTTCCGCGTGATCGGGCGTAGGCTGGACCCAAGTCAACGGAGGAGCCAATGCCGAAAATAGCAAAAACCGCGGACATCCAGACCGTTATCACCACATTCGAGATGACGCCGGGGACATGCCAGGACCTGCTGGAGGCGCTTGAGGACGCCTATGCCGACTTCATCTCCAAGCAGCCGGGCTTCATCGCAGCGGGCCTGCATGTGAACGATGCGCAGACCCGGATCGCCAACTACTCGCAATGGCGCCGCCGCGAGGATTTCATGGCGATGCTGCGCAGCCCGGAGATGCGCGAGCGCAACCGCAAGATCAACGAGCTGTGCCGCAGCTTCGAGCCGGTGATGTATGACGTCGCCGAAGTGTTCGGGGCCTGAGGCCCCGGCCCGGGTCAGGCGGCGGGCTGCCTGACCCTAGATAAACCGGCGCAGGGTCATCCGCCCGGAGCGGATGATGACCTTGGCCGAATCCACCACCGCGGCGATGCGCTCGTAGTGCACCTTGATCGGCCCCTGGGAGCGCAGCAGGATGGTCACCGCATCAGCCCGGGCGCGCCGGAAGGCTTCGGCGGCCGGGCTCAAACCCTCCGGCTTGATCGCCTTGAACGTCTGGCCGCCGCTGCGCAAAGGCGCCGCCGATCTGTCCCGGTACTGCTTCAGCGCCGCGTTCAGGGTGCTCTCCACCATCTTCAGCGCCTTGCGTCCGTCCTTGTAGTCCGGGTAGCGGCTCAGCTCCGCTGCGGCGCGGCGGTAGAACTGCCGGTAGCAGTCGATCTGATAGGCGGAGGGCAGCTGGCGGCAGGTGCCGTTGCCGCTGGTCAGCACCTTGACCGCCTTGGCGGTGACGCTGTCCGACATCGCGATGGTGTAGCTGCCCTGCGGTACTGACGGGCTGGCGCCTGCGGGCAGGGCCAGGGCCACGGCCAGACAACCGGCGGAGAGGGATTTCAAGATCATCAGGGTCCCTTTCAAAGACTATCTCAGCGCACCGCCGGGCGGGCCCATGACTGGAACCTTATGCGGTCTGGGGCGTTGCGGACAAGCCTGCGCTCTGCACGCCGCGGATGATCATGGTCAACGCGCCGGGCGGGAAAAGGGTGTAGACTGGCAAAGAAGGGAGAACAGACATGTATCACAATATTCTGGTGCCGATCTCATTTGACCCGGAGCGCGACGTGACCGGGCCGCTCAAGGTGGCGCGGCTGCTGTCGGCGCCGGGGGCCAAGGTGACGCTGCTGCACGTGATCGAACAGGTGCCGGCCTATGCGATTTCCTACATCCCGGCGGATTTCATGGAGGACACCCGCACCGCGCTGCAGGCGGAACTGGACGGGCTGGCCAAGACCCTGCCCGATGCCGAAGGCGTGCTGGTGGAGGGCCACTCCGGCCGCACCATCCTGGACTATGCAGAGCAGAACCAGCCTGACCTGATCATCCTCGCCTCGCACCGTCCGGCGATGCAGGACCTGATCTGGGGATCGACCTCAGGCCACGTGGTGCGCCACGCGGCCTGTGCCGTGCATGTGGTGCGCTGAAGCGCGCTTGCCTTAAGCCGGAACCGCCACTTTCAGCAGGTTCCAGGCCAGCCGGATCATGCCGCCGGGCAGCAGGGCAGAGCGCAAAAGAACCTTGTTCGAGTTCACTGCCTGGGCAATGCGGGTATAATGCTCTTTCTTGCTGGCGGGTGAACGCAGCAGGATGGTTTCGGCCTGTTTCATCGCCCGCTCGGTCTGGCGTTTGATCTGCGGCACTGCCGCCGGTTTGACCGCGCGGTAAAGGTTCAGACCCTTGCGTTTGGGCTTCTGGGCCGGATCCAGGTTCTGCTTGACGGCTGTGGTCAGGGTTTCCTCGACCAGCACCAGCGCCTTGTAGGCCTCGGCATAGGCCTGGTTGCCGTTCAGCTTCTGGGCTGCCAGCTTGTAGGTGTGGCGGTAGCAATCGAATTTGTAGACCTGGGGCAGGGTGCCGCAGCGCTCAAAGCCGCTGGTCAGGGTTTTTACAACTGCCTGGGTGGCCTTGGAGCTGAGGCCGCTGCGCTGGCCGCCGCCGCTGTCCATCCCGTCCCGGCTGCCGCCGCCGCCGCCGTCCGCCAAGGCCGGCACGCAGGAGAGGATCAGGGCCAGAAGCCCGGCGAGGATGGTTTTGCTGCTCATGTAAGCCTCCGTGGTTTGGGGCAGCTTACCATGCGTCAGCTGTCTGGAAACGGGCGGAAAGCCGCAAATTGCGGGTTTTTACGCCCCTGTTGTCTTGCGCCGCGGCTGAGCGGTTCCCACGTGAAAGGCTGGAGTTGTGCAAGGAGACGCGAATGCAGTGCCCGATTGACGGAACCGAACTTGTCATGTCCGACCGCGCCGGGGTCGAGATCGACTATTGCCCGCGCTGCCGCGGGGTGTGGCTGGACCGGGGCGAATTGGACAAGATCATCGAACGCTCTGCCCAGCCCGTTCAGCCAGTGCCGCAGCCGCAGCGCTATGACGACCGCAGCCGGGAGTACGGCCGGGAAGATGGCCGGAAGTATGACAAGAAGTACGAAAAGAAGTCCTTCAAGAAGAAATCGAAGAACTTCCTGGAAGATCTGTTCGACTTCTGACCGCCGCCAGCCGGGCCGCCCCGTTGCTTGGGGCGGCGGGCCGGGGTGTCAGTGCCCGGTTCGTGCCCAATCAGTGCACTGTGCAGAAGGAGCCGTGTTTGGCGTCCTTCATCAGGGTGTCGAAATCGGCGCCCTTCATCTCCACCAGCGTCTTGTGATCGCCGGCCTCGAACCAGACCTTGTCCAGCCCGGTGAGGCTGTCGTCGATCACCGTGGGCACCATATAAGCGGCACCGACGCAAGGCGCCGCGCCCGGGTCGCAATCGTCAAAGACCTGATCCAGTTCAATCTCCGGCGCCAGGCCCAGGCGGCGGTCGACCATCGACTGCAGCTTGTGCAGATCGACCTTCTGGTCAGAGGGGATCACCGCCAGAAAGGGGCCTTCCTCCATGTGAATGAGCACCGATTTGGCCAGATGGCCGCCCGGCACATGGGCGGCTTCGGCGCATTCGGACGCGGTGGCGGTATAGGGGTGGCGGACGGTGGCAAAGGGCAAGCCCTGTGCCTCCAGATGATGTTTCAGGCGTGAGGCAATCATCGAAGGGTCCTCCTGTCTGGGGCGGGACCCCGGCCGCTGGTGGCGCAGGTCATGGGCGCCGCGGGAGCCTGCTGGCTCACTGATCGGGCGGCGGCATCAGATCCGGGCGCGGCAAGCGGCAAGCCGGGGCGCGCAGGTTTCTGGTGCCTGACAGTTTGCGCCCGATGGGGTGAGTCGGGCAAGGGGGGCGGCATGGCTGGGGCGGAACCGGCGGAAATCTCTTGGGAACCCTTTGCGCCCCCGGGCCGTTATCCCTGCGACGCACCGTTGTGGTGCCAGGTAATCGAGAGGGAAAACCCATGAAGACCGGATCTGCCGTTGCCATCGGAGTGGCCGCCGTTATCGCCGTTGCCGCCGCGTTCTACATGATCGACGTCGACCAGACCGAAGAGGCCCGCCTGCCGGATGTGGATGTGAGTGTCGAGGGCGGCAACCTGCCGGAATTCGATGCCGAGGTCGGATCGGTCGAGCTGACCGGGGAAACCGCCACCGTGAAGGTGCCGGATGTCGACGTGGAGATGAAGGACGCCGAGATCACTGTGCCCGGCATCGAAGTGACCCCGCCGGAAGATGCCGGCACCGAGACCGCCGCCGACAACTGATTTGGAATGTGTGGTGAAGAGTGGTCCCCCTCCGGAGTTTCCGGAGGGATTTTTTGGTTTGGGGCTGGGGAGCAGTGGCTGGGTGCGGGATGTAAATGAAAGGGGGTTTCGCAGCGAAACCTTGTTTATTTATAAATGGTTAATTGGTTTGCGGTGTCTTTGCGGAGACCTTGCACGGCGCCGCCGTGCATCGCACCCGACCCGTCCTCTAGGGTATCTGCATGAAATCGAATGGTGACTTCGTTTTTTGCTTGAAAACTCACGCTAAGGGAGCGACTAGTCCGGCATCTCATTCTAGAGGTTGTTATGTCAGGTAGAAAAATCAAAGAGTTTGAAGAATATTTGGTCGACGGTGGAACTAGCCACATCGATCTCGCAGACTACCTTCACTCGCCTGCTTCTGCATTCTTAAAATACACGATTGAAGCCAAGAGCGCTGTAGATTTGTGTACACGCCACTTCCCTAAAAAGGCAGATGGAAGTTACTCGAAGGCTTCATTAGACAGCTTGGAGCATATCGTATCAGCGATGCTTCCGGCTTTAATGGGGCATTTTGAAACCTATCAAAGGTATCTCTTTGCTGGCTTGTTTGACTACTCAATCTTTATTGGTGGCTTTGACGTTTCTGCGTTTTTGAAGCGCCTAAGCAAAGAAACCAATATCGAAATTGACCTGTCACGTCTCGCAGCGCACCGAGGAATTGGAGCTAAGTCCATTGGTGTTCTGTTGGCAGACAGCATGACTGGCTGGCACGACCCAGCACGTGTGAACAGCTATTTTGATGCCTTTGGGATAAAGAGGCAGTTTTTCTCTAATAAGGATTGTAAAAGGTTGGCCGTGCTTTGGCAGCTGCGCCACTCAATTTCTCACACTGGGGGCACACTTACGCTGGCGGATGCTCAGAAGGTTGAGGCATTGAAAGCCAAAGGGAATGCTAACATTGTCTTTGAGAAGAACTTTGTATTCGAAGTCGCAAGGAAGCTGCACCCACTCGTCCAAGAGGCAACGCATAGGTTGAGAGACGGGGTGTTACCTCGTTTGATCCCTGAAACACCTGAAGAAGAGAAAATGCGTATTGAAGAGTTTTTCAAAGTGCATTCGAGTGTTGCTGTTTGGCTTGCCTAGGTGCTTCCTGTTCTTTCAGAACTATACACGTGCCTTCCGCTATCTAGGTTGAATCAAAACCTCACGAAAACTTCTTCTGCGATTTCCCCCTATAGGCCCGCGTCCCGGCCTTGCCGGCCGTTGACCGCCCCCGCGACTTGACCGCCGCCTCAGAGGCCGCCTCCACCGACGACTGCCGGGCCAGCGGGTCGTCGGAGATGGCGAGGTCGACCGCCTCCAGCCGTTTGACCTCGTCGCGCAGGCGGGCGGCTTCTTCGAACTCCAGGTTCTCGGCGGCCTTGCGCATCTGGTCGCGCAGGCCGTTCAGATGCGCCTCCAGGTTGGCGCCGTGCATCGGTTTATCAATCTGGGCGGTGACGCGGTTCATGTCCACATCGCCCTCGTAGAGGCCGGCCAGAACATCCTCGACGTTTTTCTTGACGGTTTCCGGCGTGATGCCGTGTTCGAGGTTGTAGGCGATCTGCTTTTCGCGGCGGCGGTTGGTCTCGCCCAGGGCGCGCTCCATCGAGCCGGTGATCTTGTCGGCGTACATGATGACGCGGCCGTCGGCGTTGCGGGCGGCGCGGCCGATGGTCTGGATCAGCGAGGTTTCGGAGCGCAGGAAGCCCTCCTTATCCGCATCCAGAATGGCGACCAGGCCGCATTCGGGGATGTCGAGCCCCTCGCGCAGGAGGTTGATGCCAATCAGCACGTCGAAGGCGCCGAGGCGCAGGTCGCGCAGGATCTCGATCCGCTCCAGCGTGTCGATGTCGGAGTGCATGTAGCGGACCTTGATGCCCTGTTCGTGCAGGTATTCGGTCAGGTCCTCGGCCATGCGTTTGGTCAGCGTGGTGACCAGGGTGCGGAAGCCGTTTGCGGTGACTTTGCGCACCTCGTCCAGCAGATCGTCGACCTGCATGTCCACGGGGCGGATTTCGACCTCCGGGTCCAGGAGGCCGGTGGGACGGATCACCTGTTCGGCAAAGACGCCGCCGGATTGCTCAATCTCCCAGGCCGCCGGGGTGGCGGAGACAAACACCGACTGCGGGCGCATGGCGTCCCATTCCTCGAACTTCAGCGGGCGGTTGTCCATGCACGACGGCAGGCGGAAGCCGTGTTCCGCAAGGGTGAACTTGCGCCGGTGGTCGCCCTTGTACATGCCGCCGATCTGCGGGACGGAGACGTGGCTTTCGTCGGCAAAGACGATGGCGTTGTCGGGGATGAATTCGAACAGGGTCGGGGGCGGCTCGCCCGGGGCGCGGCCCGTAAGGTAGCGGGAGTAGTTCTCGATGCCGTTGCAGTGGCCGGTGGCCTCCAGCATTTCGAGGTCGAAGTTGCAGCGCTGTTCCAGCCGCTGCGCTTCCAAGAGTTTGCCGTCGCCCTCCAGCTGGGCCAGCCGCATCTTCAGCTCCTGCTTGATGGAGATGATGGCCTGGTTGAGGGTCGGCTTCGGCGTCACATAGTGGGAGTTCGCATAGACGCGGATCTGGTCGAAGGTGCCGGTCTTTTCGCCGGTCAGCGGGTCGAATTCTGTGATCTGCTCCAGCTCCTCGCCGAAGAAGGAGAGCTTCCAGGCGCGGTCCTCCAGGTGGGCGGGGAAGATTTCCAGAGTGTCGCCTCGGACCCGGAAGGAGCCGCGCTGGAAGGCCTGGTCGTTGCGCTTGTACTGCTGGGCGACCAGATCGGCCATGATCTGGCGCTGGTCGTACATTTCGCCTGCTTTCAGGTCCTGGGTCATGGCGGAGTAGGTTTCGACCGAGCCGATGCCGTAGATACAGGAGACAGAGGCGATGATGATCACGTCGTCGCGTTCCAAGAGGGCACGGGTGGCGGAGTGGCGCATCCGGTCGATCTGCTCGTTGATCTGGCTTTCCTTCTCGATATAGGTGTCGGAGCGCGGCACATAGGCCTCCGGCTGGTAGTAGTCGTAGAAGGAGACGAAGTATTCGACCGAGTTCTCCGGGAAGAAGCCCTTGAATTCGCCGTACAATTGCGCCGCCAGCGTCTTGTTGGGGGCAAGGATGATGGCCGGGCGCTGGGTTTCCTCGATCACCTTGGCCATGGTGAAGGTCTTGCCGGTGCCGGTGGCGCCCAACAGCACCTGGTTGCGCTCGCCGTCCAGCACGCCCTCGGACAGTTCCTTGATCGCGGTGGGCTGGTCGCCTGCGGGGTCGAAAGTGGTGTTCATGACAAACCGCTTGCCGCCCTCCAGCTTGGGCCGCTGCTGCGGCGCGCGCTGTGTCATCATCGGCATGGTTTTGTCGGAATGGGCGTAGGGCATCAGGCGACTCCTTAGAACGGCGCCGATTTTGGTCTGTTTTTGTTCCTGTGCAAGGGGGCGGGGGCCGCAATCCGGGATATGGTGTCAGATTTTGTCAGCAGACGCGGGGCGCAGCAGCTTTCCGAGCAGCTCTGACAGCCGCCGCGCCTCGCCCGGGCTGAAATGCGGGGTAACGGCCTGCTGCATGGTGTCCGAGTAAACCGCCCACATCTGCGCGCGGGTTTCGGCGCCTTCGGCGGTGAGCAGCAGCACCTGGCCGCGGCCATCGCCGCTGCAGTCCTGCCGGGTGAGATATCCAGCCTTGGCCAGCCGCTCCGCCAGCCGTGAGACGCCGTATTGCGGCAGCAGCAGCTTTTCCTGCAGCTCATAGGGGCGCAGGCCCGCATCGCCTGCGCATTCCAGCTCCCACAGCAGATCGTACCAGTCGAGGCCGGGCAGGCCCGCCTGTTTCAGCGCGGCCTCCACCGCGGTGAGGATGGTCTTGTGCGCGCGCGCCAGCGGCAGCCAGACGGCAAAGGGATCGGGGGCAGATGCGGTCATGGCGGGAATTTAGATGCAAGTGCATTGACATTCAAGGGTACCTGCCCATCTGGTATACATGCAAATGCATCTAACTGGAGAAGCCCATGAGCGACCTGCATCTGATCAGCCACCACCTGTGCCCCTATGTGCAGCGGGCGGTGATTGTGCTGAGCGAGAAATCCATTCCGCACCGGCGCACCTATATCGACCTGGCAGGCAAACCGGACTGGTTCCGGGCGCTGTCGCCGACCGGCCGGGTGCCGCTGCTGGAGACCGGCGGGAGGGTGCTGTTTGAAAGCCAGGTGATTGCGGAATATCTGGATGAGACGACACCCGGCTCCTTGCATCCCGCCGACGCACTGGAGCGGGCGCGGCACCGGGCTTGGATTGAATACGGCTCGGACACGCTGGCGGCCATCGGGAAGCTCTATAATGCACCGGATGAGGCGGCGTTTGCTGAGGCGGCGGAGACCCTGCGCGAACGGCTGGAGCGGATCGCGCCGGGGGTGGCGGGGCCGTATTTTGCCGGGGACAGTTTCCACATGGTGGACGGGGTCTGGGGCACCATTTTCCGTTACTTTGATACCTTCGATGTGATTGGGGACTTTGGGCTGATGCCGGCACAGGGCCGGATGGCGGACTGGCGTGCGGCGATTGCGGCCCGGCCGTCGGTGAGCGAGGCGCCGCCGGAGGGCTACCCGGCGCGGCTGATGGCGTTTCTGGCTGCGCGGCAATCATATCTGGGAGCATTGGCGCGGCCGGCCTGTGGCGGCGCTGCAAAGCCCGGATAACCCTGTTCAAAATGCCACCTTGCCGCAGGCCCGCATCCGGCGCATAAAAGCGCTGGATTTGAGACTCAAGCGGGAGACAGCCCATGCAAGCGCGGATTTACCGGCCGGCACGCAACGCCATGACATCCGGCATGGCCAAGACGCGGAAATGGGTGCTGGAGTTTGCGCCTGCCTCGGCCCGGGAAGTGGACCCGCTGATGGGCTGGACGTCCTCCGCTGATACCCAGGCGCAGGTGAAACTGCGGTTCGACAGTAAGGAAGCCGCGGTGGAATACGCCGAGGATCATGGCATCGACGCAGTGGTTGTGGAGCCAAAGGAGCGCAAGGCCAATATCCGCCCGGGCGGCTACGGCGACAATTTCGCCACCAACCGCCGCAGCCCCTGGACCCACTGAGGCTGTATGTAAATCTTCCACGAGTTCCCACCGTTTCGGCACGAGTTCTCACCAAGATCTACATATAGGGCGCCCAGCGGGCGCCTTTGCTGTATCTGGGCTGGCGCAGTATGGCAGAGACCTGGGGCATGCCTGGCCTCGACGGGTGATCTGCTTTCCGTGAGGATCAGGATAGCGCCGCCTTCCATTCATGCGGAAGGATCGCGTCATCAATCCCCCGGATCAAACAGGGAGCAAAGTTTCTCAACGGCTGCAGGAATGCCATCTTCGTGGGTGCAGCCGAACCCAAGCAGCAGCCCGTTCAAGTCCTGCCGCTGCATACAGTAATAGGACAGCGCGTAGGCAGACAGCCCGGCTGCGTCCAGCCTGTCCAGAACATCCATGTCCCGGGTGCCCGGCGGCAGATCGGCAATCACCCGCAGGCCGCTGGTGTTCTGGCGCAGCGACACATGCGGGCTGGCGATGCGGTCAAAACTGCTGATCATCGCCCTGCGGCGGCGGACATAGGCGCTGTGCATGCGGCGCATGTGGGTGCTCAGGTGGCCCTGGCTGATGAACTCTGCCAGCACCGCCTGCAGCCAGGTATTGGGGCCGCGGTCGGTGATCGCGCTCAGCGCCATCAGCGGCCGGGCCAGCGCCGGGGGCGCGATGATGAATCCCAGCCGCAGCGACGGGAACAGCGCGTTGTTGAAGCTGGAGACATAGATCGTGCGGCCCTGATGGTCGTCGCAATAGATCGCCGGATCGGGCCGGCCGCCGAACATGAACTCATTGTCCAGATCGTCCTCGATCAGCCAGGCATCCTTGCGGCGGGCCCAGTCCATCCACTCCAGCCGCTGCGCAATCGGCATCACCGCACCCAGCGGGTACTGGCAGGAGGGGGTCAGATAGGCCAGCCGCGCGCCATCGGTCTGCGGGCCGTCCTGCGGAACTGCGGCGCCGGTTTCCGTTACCCGGACCGGCACGACGGTTCCGCCTTGGGCCTGAAAGCTCAGCCGCACCACCGGGCTGGAGGGATCCTCCATCAGCACCCTGCCGCCGGGGTCGAGCAGCAGCGCGGCAATCAGGTTCAGCGACTGCTGCGAGCCGTTGGTGACAATCACCTGAGCGGGGCTGCATTTCAGGCCGCGCCGGTTCAGCACATGGTCGCAGATCGCCTCGCGCAGCGGCCCATAGCCGCCTGGCTGGCCATAGGCCATCATGCTGCTGTCCAGCCGGTTGCGGATGCGGTTTTCGATGCGGCCCCAGACCTTGTGCGGAAACAGGTCGATGGCCGGAATATTAGCGAGGAACGGGCGCACCCGGACCGGATCGAAATAGGAGGGATCCAGCCCCTCCGCAGCCGCCCTGCCGCGCTGCGACAGCCGCGGCGGTTGCGGCGCTTCCGCAGCAATACCGCTGCCGGGATGCAGGCCGGGAAATTCCGGGTTCACGAAGGTGCCGGAGCCGGTGCAGCTTTGCAGGTAGCCTTCACTGGCCAGTTGTTCGAAAGCAGCAACCAGGGTGCTGCGGGCAATGCCGTGATGCTCTTTCAGCCAGCGGGTCGACGGCAGTTTCTGTCCGGGTTTGATGCCGCCGTCCCGGATCATCCGCCGCAACTGCTGGACCAGTTGCAGATAAAGCGGCGTGGCCGATGTGCGGTCCAGCTGCAAAAACGGCAGCGGGGCAAAATGCTTGGTCTGCTCCGGCACCGGCGGCCTCCTAAATTGGTTTGCATCATTTAACCAAAATGGACGTAGCGGGCAAAACCATTTTCTGCCACCACATCCTGGCCTGCCCCAGACGGGGCGTTTGAACAGCAACAGGCTGTATTGCCCTGTCCGGGGCGTGGTGCAGCCAGCAGGGAAACAATATGTCCGACATCATCAGCCACTACGTGGAACGGGCGGTCAAAGGCTTCATGACCCGCCGCGAATTCATCGGCCGCCTCGGCGCGCTGGGGGTTGCCGCCGCCAGCGCCAACAGCCTGCTGGCCTCTGCCGCTCGGGCCGAAGGCCCGAAGAAAGGCGGGCTGATCCGGTCCGGCCTGCAGGGCGGCGCCAGCACCGACAGCCTGGACCCGGCCCTGGCGGCCAGTTCGGTCGCCAACAACGTGCTGACCGCCTATGGCGATCTTTTGGTCGAAGTCAGCCCGCAGGGCGAAATCGTGCCGCGCCTGGCGGAAACGGTTGAGGCCAGCGCCGACGCCAAGACCTGGACCTTCAAGATCCGCCAAGGGGTGGAGTTCCACAACGGCAAGACACTGACACCGGAGGACGTGCTGAAGACCATGCAGCGCCACTCCAACGAGGACAGCCAGTCCGGCGCCCTGGGCATCATGCGCGGCATCGAGTCGATGAAGGCGGATGGCGATTACTTCAGCGTCACCCTGGAAACGCCGAATGCGGACCTGCCCTATCTGATGGCGGATTATCACCTGGTGGTGCAGCCGGGTGGCGGTATGGATGCGCCCGCTGCGGGCATTGGCACAGGCCCCTACACGGTTGAGGTCAACGAGCCTGGCGCCCGCCATGCCTTCAAGAAATTCGCGAACTACTGGGACGCGGACCGCGGCCACGCCGATGAGATCGAGATCCTGGTGCTGAACGACGACACCGCCCGCACCGCCGCACTGCAAAGCGGTCAGGTGCATTTCATCAACCGGGTGTCGCCAAAAATCGCCAATCTTCTGGGCCGCGCGCCGGGTCTGCGGATCGAGAGCATTTCGGGCCGCGGCCACTACTGCTTTCTCATGCATTGCGACACCGCGCCCTTTGCCAGCAACGACCTGCGGATGGCGCTGAAACTTGCGGTGGACCGGCAGGAGATGGTCGACAAGGTGCTGCGCGGCTATGGCAGCGTGGGCAACGACATGCCGATCAACGCCGCCTATCCGCTGTTCTCCGGCGATATCGAACAGCGCAGCTATGACCCGGATCAGGCCCGCCACTACTATCAGAAGTCCGGCCATGACGGCCCGGTTGTCCTGAAAGTGTCCGACAACGCCTTCCCTGGCGCGGTGGATGCCGCGGCGCTGTTTCAGCAAAGCGCGGCCAAGGCCGGCATCCCGCTGCAGATCGAGCGCGTGCCCAGCGACGGCTACTGGTCCGAGGTCTGGAACAAGGAACCCTTCTGCGCCTCCTACTGGGGCGGGCGCCCGGTGCAGGACCAGATGTTCTCCACCGCCTACAAATCCGATGCCGACTGGAACGACACCCGGTTCAAAAGGGAAGATTTCGACGCGCTGCTGCTGCAGGCCAAGGGAGAGCTCGACACCGCCAAGCGCACCGCGCTCTACCGCGAGATGGGCCTTATGGTGCGCGACGAGGGCGGCGCCATCATCCCGATGTTCAACGATTTCATCGATGGCGTCAGCGAGCAGATCGGCGGCTGGGAGAACGATCCGGGCGGCGGCATGATGTACGATGGCGCGCTGGTGAAAACCTGGCTGCTGTGAGCTGATTTCCCAAAGACTGCGGCGGGCGCTCTCTCCGGGCGCCCGCCGTTTTTATTGAATACAGAGCCATTGAACTGGCGGCCTGCAGTATCCGGAATGCGCAGGACGCTGCTGCTGCAAAGTTGCGAGCCGCCGTATCTGCCGGGAGCTGTGCCGTTCATTGGGCTTCGGGCGCGGAGCGTTCTGCCGGTCTTGCTGATCCCTGGACGTGCCACCAGGCTGCCTTTTGCAGCGCATCCGGTGTTTGCGGCAGGCCATGCGGGAAACAGGACGCGCGGCGGAGCCTCTGGCCCCGCGTGCCATTTTTGTATCTAATGCTTGCAGGAAGGCTTCAGCTGGCGAGGCGGTCTGGAGAGCGCTGGAGAACTGAGATAAATTTTCCCGGAGCGGTTGGAGACCTGCCGTCAGATTCCTTTTAAAGGCAAAGCCCCGGTGAGCCGGGAATTTGACCCGGGCACAAGCGAAACATCTGCATTTTTCTTGATGAGGCCGCGATGGCGACGATTACATTTTACGAACCCTTTGCTATCGGCACCGAAATCGAAGCCGAATTCTTTGTCACGGGCGAGACCATCCTGTTTACCGGGGAGGACGGCTTTCGTGCAGAGTACAGGTCGGCGCAGGGTGCAGAATTCCAGATGATTGTTGGCTCGGACAACAGTTTCACGGTTACCGGCACAATCGAATCCTACCACCAGTATCAGACCGGCAGCACCACGGAACTGGTGTATGAGGTGACAGGCCTGGAGCTGGAAGCCAGCAGCGTTGTTTCAGACCCTGACATTACCACGGACGAGTTCCTTGCGCTGTTTTACGGCGGGAACGACACATTCAACGGATCCGACGGGAACGATACTCTCAACGGTCTGACCGGTGCGGATCTGCTTTGGGGCAACAGCGGCCATGACCTGCTGAATGGCAATAGCGGTGAGGATACATTGCATGGCGGCGCGGGCAATGATGAGCTGTACGGCGGCAGCGGTGCAGACACGCTGAACGGCGGTTCAGGTGCGGACACTCTGGCAGGCGGAACCGGCGCTGACTCCCTGACCGGGGGAACCGGCAGCGATCAGCTGTTTGGCGGTGACGCGTCCGACACGCTGGCAGGCGGTGACGGTGCGGATGCCTTGTGGGGCGGTGAGGACGCCGATGTGGCTGGCGGCGGCACTGGCGATGACACCCTGAAGGGCGGCCTGTCGGATGACACTCTTTCCGGCAACGACGGTGCTGATGCGGTCTTTGGCGAATCCGGGGCGGACCTCCTGTACGGAGGGTTTGGCACCGACACCCTGGCTGGCGGCAGCGGCAGCGACACCCTCTTCGGGGGGCGGGACAGCGATGATCTGTTTGGCGGCGGCAGCGCCGATACGCTCAGCGGTGACGACGGCGACGACAGCCTCAGCGGCGGCGGCGGGAATGATGTGCTCAGAGGCGGCGAAGGTGAGGACACGCTGAGCGGCGGTACGGGCAACGACGCGCTTGATGGCGGTGATGACGACGACGTGCTGGAGGGCGGCGACGGTGCTGACACGCTGGAGGGCGGAGAAGATGAAGACACTCTGAGCGGTGGCGCAGGAAACGACGCGCTTGATGGCGGTGACGATGCCGACGTGCTGGAGGGCAATGACGGTGCTGACACGCTGGAAGGCGGCGAAGGCGCAGACACGCTGAGCGGCGGCGCGGGTAACGACGCGCTTGACGGCGGTGAGGATGCCGATGTGCTGGGGGGCGGTGACGGGGCGGACACGCTGGAAGGCGGTGACGGCAGTGACATCTTGGATGGCGACGCAGAAGCCGACGAACTGGCCGGTGGCGGCGGGAACGACCTGCTGAGAGGCGGCGAGGGTGATGACACGCTGCGGGGCAACTTGGGGGATGACACGCTGAAAGGCGGGTTTGGCGAGGACGTGCTGCGGGGCGGTTTCGGCAATGACGTGCTGCGCGGCGACGACGGCGATGACATGCTGTACGGCAAGGCTGGAAACGATACCCTGTATGGCAGCGGCGACGATGACCAGCTGTTCGGGGATGACGGGGACGATGATCTGTTCGGCGGAACCGGAGCAGACAGCCTGAGCGGCGGCGCAGGCCAGGACATCCTGACCGGCGAGTCCGGCCAGGACACGCTGGAGGGCGGCGATGACAGCGATCTGCTGGATGGCGGCGACGGGGCCGATCAGCTTGATGGCGGCGCGGGCGATGACGTGCTGGCTGGGGGAGACGGCGCCGATACACTGACCGGCGGAGTGGGAACCGATATCCTCAGCGGCGGTGCGGATGCGGATGTGTTTGTCTTCAGCAGTTTCGATGACGCCAGTGCCGGGGACGACTTCCTGGACGTGATCACAGACTTCGACGATACGCAGGATCAGATCGACTTCAGCTCTCTCACCTCAGGGGATGCCTATATCGGCATATCCCTCGACGATGGCGATTTTGAACTGACACCAGCCAATGGCGCCATGTTCTTTGACATCACTCTGTTCATTGATGAGCACCCGGACGGCCTTTACATCGGCGCAATTGACAGCAGTGAAACAGAGCTGGATTTCGAGATCCTTCTGCTCGACGCTACAGGGCTGACCTCGGATCACATTATCGGAATTACCGGCGGTCCCTTGGGGATGTAGTGCGAAAAGGTTCGGGCTGGGTTCTCTGTCAGAGGGCGGCACACCGGCAAGAAACCCTGCATCTGCAGGGCAAAGTTAAGAGGGTTCAATGAACAGCAGTAAAAACAAGGCGGTTTGTACATTGCCACTGGCGGCCGCAATATTGCTTATGCCGGCATTGGCGGAAGCCGCCGCAGTGACTGGCCGGACAGCATTGCAGGAAAAGGCTGCAGTGTACGTGCACAAGGCGCAGGTGCGTGGCTCCCCGTCGCCTTCCCAGTTTGGCGGCGATGCGGAATCAGGCGGCGATGCAGCGGAAGCGGATGGCGTCAGAAGCTCAAGCACCAGTACCAGCACCGCGGCCCCGGTTGGCCCGGCGTCGGTAACCAACTCTGTCACCACTGCTGTTGTTGCCCAGATCAGCACCGCGTCGGCAGCCTGCGAGGCTGTTGGCACCACCTACCGGACGGACTGTTTGGCCAAGGAACTGAAGGCGCTGGTCAAAAACCTGCCTGCTCAGGGTGAGTACGCGGCCGCACGTGAGGCGCTCGTCACGGCCTCCGACGAACTGGCCAAACTGTCCCGGCAGAACCGTGACTACAGCCAGCCCCGGCTGCAGATCACTGTGCCATCAGACAGCGAGCCCAAGCGCCGCCCGGTTGCGGCGGTGAAGCAGGAAACTGTGGCTGAAACCAACGCCAAGGCGCTGGCAATTCTGGAAGACACCACAACGGTTCTGCTGCGCTCGGCGGAGGGCAACAACGACGTGGCGCTGCATTACCAGCGGATCGCCCAGGCGCTGAATTCCAGCAAGGTGCTGCTGCGTTCCTTGTGACGCAGCGGGACGCCCGGACCGGTCAGTTTGGCGGGGCCGGGCTGGCTGCAGCAAAGGCAGGGTGGGCGGCGCAGGCCGCCTCCACTGCGCAGATCCGCGGCAGGTCCGAGAAATCAGCTTCCCAGCGGCGGGCGTTGTAAAGCTGCGGCATCAGGCAGATGTCGGCCAGCCCCGGGGTGTCGCCGGTGCAGTAAGGCGCCTGGCTGAAACCCTCCAGCAGGGTTTCAAACGCCTGCAGACCGGGGCGGATGAAGTGCTGCATCCAGGCCTTGGGCATGTCGTCCGCGCCGCTGCTGAGGGCTGTGGCGTGTTTCGCAACCTGCAGGTTGCAGACCGGATGCACATCCACCGCGACGGAATGCGCGAGTGCCCGTGCCCTGGCGCGCTGGCCGGGGTCTGCGGGCAGCAGGCCGAGGTTCCGGGTTTCATCCAGATAATCGAGGATCGCCAGCGACTGGGTCAGGCGCAGCCCGTCGATCTCCAGCACCGGCACGAACCCTTGCGGATTGCGGGCCAGGTGTTCCGGGCGCTTGTGTTCGCCCTTAACCAGATCAACCGGGACCGAAGTGTAGCTGATCCCGGCCAGGTTCAGCGCGATGCGCAGCCGGTAGCTGGCTGATGAGCGCCAGTAGTCATAAAGGATGGTGCTGCCCATCGGCGGTCTCCCGTGCTGAGAAGGCAGCCCGCCGGGCTGCCTTGGCTGCTTGAGCCTATCAGGTCTTGTTCAATTCCTTGGCGTGCAGCCATTCGGCATGTTTGGGGGCCTTCTTGGTCTTGGACCATTCCTCCAGCATTTCCCATTTCACCGAGTCGAGCTTTTGCAGCAGCGCCTCTTCCTCCGGGTCGGGGCAGGCCAGCTCCACCCGGTGGCCGTTCGGATCGAAGAAATAGATCGAGTGGAAGATCGAGTGGTCGGTGACGCCCAGCACCTCGACGCCGTTGGCCTCCAGATGCTCTTTGAACTGGATCAGGGTGTCGCGGTCCTTCACCTTGAAGGCGATGTGCTGCACCCAGACCGGTGTGTTGCGGTCGCGGTCCATCTCCGGCTTGGTCGGCAGCTCAAAGAAGGCCAGGACGTTGCCGTTGCCTGCATCCATGAAGATATGCATGTAGGGATCGGGTTCATGGGTGGAGGGAACATGGTCCTCGGCAATGGCCAGGACAAAGTCCATGTTCAGCATCTTGTTGTACCACTCCACCGTCTGCTTGGCGTCCTTGCAGCGGTAGGCGACGTGGTGGATCTGTTCGATTTTCAAGCGGAGTCCTCCCCGGTTTTCAGCGCGGCAGCGGCCAGCGCCTGTTTCAGGATCGCGCGTTTCCCGATGTGATTTGCCAGCACCAGCACCAAACGCGCGTTCAGCGCATCGCTCTCGTCTTTGCTTAGATCCTCATGCGCGGCCAGCAGGTCGGCATAGAAGTCGTCGGCGCGCTCGAGGTTGGCGGTCAGGATCAGTTGGTCTTCGGTCATCTTGATCACTCCTTGCCGATGGCCCGGCGGATCGCGTGCCGGAACTGGTTTTCGTCGAAGCCGGGGCGGCGGGCGGCCACATGCTGGTCCGGGCGGATCAGGTAGACGCCGCTTTCGGCGCTGCCGAGGTAACGGTCCTTCAGCGCCAGCGTCTTGTCATCCTTGATAGAAAGCGCCAGCCGGGTGACCTTGATGCCGGATTCCTCGATCTCATCGGGGGCGTCGGCGTCGATGGTCAGCAGGGTGAACCTGTCTCCCAGCTTGTCCAGCAGGAACCCGTCGGCCAGCGGCACGTCGGGGCAGGGGGAGCC